>CAYOBH010000007.1:0-11510 GCA_964402125.1 uncultured Verrucomicrobiota bacterium | reverse complement strand
CGAGTTTTAAAGCGGCATCAAGCTGCCGCACTCCAAAGGTTGCGTTGGCTTGTGCGGTATGGAGTGCGCCGGGCCGAAGGCTTTCGCGCAGCGAAACTTGACGGCGCTTTACACTGCGCCGGAAGCGCGGTGCCGATCTTTCCAATCGTCGATGCGGTCAAGTGCCTCAAATTCATCGATATCGCCGGATTTCACTAAAACGTTCAACGCACCTGACGCAATTCCTCGCGATTTTGTCTTTTCGACTAAACCGAAGAGCAACTGCATCACATCTTCTGGAACTCCTCCGGCTCTCGCATAATATTCTTCACAAAACAGGATTGCCCCGATCACTTCCTGATTACGCGCCTTTTTCAACGCCTTTTTCAGATAGGTGAAAAATTCATCCGGCGGTTCAATAACAGCGGATGCATTTGCCATCAGCTCGAACGCCTGACGTCTGCGCTCGCCCGAAAAACTGTCCCTTGGGCGGGAAAACCGAAAACAATCCATAGCAAACAAGCAAAGCTCCTGAAGAAAAACAAACGTTGCTCTCCGGTCGGAAGGAACTATTTCCGGGTTTGCCGCCAACGGTTGCGGAAAAAGGGTCTCTTCATACGTCATAGAACAGACATCGGAGGCTAAGAAAGCCAGACCCTCCAACACACGGCGTTCAAACACCGTACGCCCCGCTCCTGAAGCATTGCGCACCACGTTCAGTAAACGAAACAACTCCCGAGTCAACTCCGGTTCGTTTACCAGCTGTTGACGAACCAGCCCGAATGACCATCCCAACTCCGGCAGCGCGGACTCATCCATGTTTTGCGCCGGATGCGTAAGAGCCCTCTCAACATCCTTCAACCAATTCGCTATTTTACAGTATTTTCTACTCATACCTTTCCCTCCTTCTTTATGATGAAAAACAGATCCGGGCTGGCGGCTTCGAGGCGGTTGAGTTTTTTGCCGAGGCCACGCGCGGTGCAGTGGCCAATGAATTCGCGGATGGCGGTTTCGGATTCCAGACCGATGGTTTTTTCGAGGCAAACCGCAGTGTCGGTGATGAAGCGCAGATCCTTGGCGGCGCATTCGTCGGGGAAGTAGAGCTCCAACACGCAGGCGTCGATCAGCTCTTCGAGGAAAGTAGCGCATGCGTCTCGCTTGCTCTCCATCCAGCGGGACGCATGATCTACTTTCTTGGCGGCCTGCACCATCGCGACCAGTTTCCCGAAAATCTCCGCTTCGCCGGGCTGCGGTTTGCGGATCGGGATTTTGTCAAATGGAGCCGCCTTCCAAGGCTGCTTGGATATCATCCTTCCCTCCGTGTTGTTAGAATATGTTGCGCCTGATGCCAGCAGGTCGCGCCGGTCGCGGTCGTCATTCACCACAAGATTCAGTTCGATGTTGTTGCGCCCGCCGTTCCCCAGCCCAAGTCCGCCAACCGTAAAATTGGAGCTGCCCAGCAAGGCTTCCTGAACTCCATCGTTGTCCACATGGTACATCTTGCCATGAAGGAACCCCGGATATTTTACCGAGCGGATCTCCACCAGCCGGCGGATCCAGTCGGCACAGTCCGCCGCGATGCGCCGTTGTTCGAGCCGGTTTGCGAGTTGCAGTCGGGAATCTTCGATGTCGAAGGCCTTCTTATCGGTTTTTTTCGGATCCAGGGATTGAATGAAGCGAGGCTCGCCAAACAGGAAGCGAAGCCGGTTGATGGAACCCAGCTCCTCTTTTAGCGCATGGTGCGCATAAATCGTAAAATAGGCGGAGACAAACGAGAGTTTGGATCCGGAACGAATCTTTTCTTTGAGAAATTCTCCGGTATTTCCGCGATGATGATTATCTCTTATTCCTGATGGGTTCATAATTTATCACTCCACGCCGACGGCCGTATGCTTCTTTGTGCTGCCAGAAGTCAGGGCGGGATACATTCTCCAAGGATCAATAGTTTTTGCAACCTAAAAGCCTGTTGAACCAATGCTGATGCAGACGGATTTGAGAAATCTTTTTCGACCCCCGCTTGAAATCCGCTCGGCAAAACGGTTTATTTACAGGCTCATTTTACTTTTGAGAATGCCATGTTCATACATATTCATGAGTTACGGGTGCGTTACAGCGAGTCGGATCGGATGGGAACATTTTACAATTCCCGCCTGCTTGAGTGGATGGAGGTGGGTCGTACGGAACTGTTGCGCGCGGCCGGATACCCCTATATTGAGTGGGAAAATAAGGGATTGATGGCGCCGATTGTGGAATCGCACCTGAAGTTTAAAGGCCGCGCCGGCTATGATGATCTGCTGCGGATCGAAACCCGGTTTTCGCGTGAGAGTCGTGCGCGCCTGCGGTTTGATACGCGGGTCTGCTTGGCGGACCGCGATGTGACGGTGGCGGAAGGATGGACGATTCATGCGCTGACAAATCCGGAAGGGAAGCCGATGCGCATCCCGGAATGGGTGGATGATTTAATTAATGGAGATGAAGAGGATGAGTAGTGAACGAATGCTTTTAAGCGGAAACGAGGCGGTGGCGCTGGGCGCGAAACACGCCGGCTGCGCCTTGGGGGTTGGTTATCCGGGGACACCGTCGACGGAAATCCTGGAAAACTATGCCAAGCTGGAGGGCTGCCGCGCGCAGTGGTCGCCCAACGAAAAGGTGGCCTTGGAAGTCGGTATCGGGGTGGCGTTTGCCGGATCCCGGACGCTGGTCACGATGAAGCATGTAGGCGTCAACGTTGCGGCGGACCCGCTGTTTACCGTCGCCTATACCGGCGTGACGGGCGGGCTGGTCCTGGCCGTGGCCGACGATCCCGGAATGGCGTCGTCGCAGAACGAGCAGGATTCGCGCAACTATGCTCGCGCGGCGGGCGTGCCGATGCTGGAGCCTGCGGATTCGCAGGAGGCCTACGACATGGTCAAGCTGGCGTTCGAGATTTCGGAGCGCTGGAAGCTGCCCGTGATGCTGCGGCTGTGCACCCGGGTTTGCCATTCTAAGTCGAGCGTGGTGGCCTCCGACGTGCGCGAGGTGCCGCAGGCGGACTATGTGCGCAACATCCGCGAGCGCGTCATGATTCCCGCCTATGCCCGCCCAGCCCACAAGGTGTTGCGCGGCAAGCTTGCTGAGATCGAGGCGTGGAACAACGCGGAAGGCCCGAATGTCGTTATGGGTGAGCGTTCAAAGATCGGCATCATCGCGAACGGGGTTTCCGCGCTCCACGCCATTGAAGCCGCGCCCGACGCCAAGGTGCTCAAGCTCGGGATGGTCTATCCGCTTCCCATGCAGACCATTCTTGAATTCATCGATTCCGTTGAGGATTGCGTGGTGGTCGAGGAGGGCGACCCCTTCATCCAGACGGAAATCATGGCCGCCGGCGGCAAGGTACGCCCGCGGATCGAGCGCTATCGGTTTGGCGAGCTGGATGTCGTCCGCGTCAGGCGCATCCTGGACCGAGACGATTCGGAGGAGGCTGCGCCGCCGAGCGGGAAGCCGCCGCAACTGTGCGAGGGATGTCCCCATCGCGCCAGCTTCGGAGTGCTCAAGAAATTGGGCTGCATTATTACGGGCGACATCGGCTGCTACACGCTCAGCGTTCTTCCCCCGTTCGAGACGATGGATACCTGCGTTTGCATGGGGGCTTCCATCGGCGTAGGCCTCGGCATGCGGCATGTCCTGCCGGAACGGCAGGCGCGCAGGGTGGTGAGCGTCATTGGCGATTCGACCTTCATGCATTCCGGCCTCACGGGCGTGGCGGACATGGTGTACAACCGACCGCCCACGGGCCACTTGATCGTGATCCTCGACAATGGGACCACGGCCATGACCGGGTTGCAGGAACATCCCGGGACCGGCAGATCCCTGGACCACACGCCCACGGGGGAAAGCGTTTCCATCGAGGAAATCTGCAAGGCACTGGGGGTTGATCGGGTTGTCGTTCTGGACCCGGCGAGGGAAACAGAGGCGTTCGAGAAGGCCATCCGCGATGCGCTGGAGTCGAACGAGCTGACGGTCATCATTGCGCGGCGACCCTGTATCCTTGCCGTGGTTCGCGATGCCAAGTTGGAACGCGGCGACAAGGTGAGATAGAACTGGGACCGCAAATGGACGCGAATGGACACAAATATGTGGAGAATGAGCTTTGTTTCAAAGTGACCGGCTGCGCCATGGAGGTTTTGAATGGAAAAAAGTAGTTCTTACAGAGAGTCGCTGATTTGCGTTTATTCGCGTCTATTTGCGGTTCAGACAATAATTTATAGGAGCAGTTGATATGAAAGTAGTGAATGTCAAGTTTGCCGGGCTGGGCGGGCAGGGGATTTTGACCTGCACCGATATTCTCGGGCGCATGGTTTTCGATATGGGGTTCGATGTCAAAAAGGCCGAGGTGCACGGAATGAGTCAGCGCGGCGGGGCGATCACCTCCGATCTGCGGTATGGCGAAAAGGTATGGAGTCCGATGATTCCAACCGGCTGTGCCGACTATCTCGTGGTGCTGGGCGACGACCAGATCGAAGTCAATCTCCACCACCTGAGGGAAGGCGGAATCATGGTGAAGCCCTCCGACTTCGCGGTGGATCGGCTGGGCAACAAGAAGGCGCTCAACGTGGCGCTGCTCGGGGCCTTGAGCCGCCACATGGAATTTGGCGTCGATCAATGGATGTCGGCCATTCGCAAGCACTTTCCAGAGCGGCTGGTTGAGGTCAACGAAAAGGCGTTCATGCTCGGACGCGGATTCGACGAATAGCAGGATTGAAAGAACAGGAGGGTGCTATGGGTGTGGAAAAAATCAAGGAGCTGATTTCAAGAAACGACCAACTTGGAAAGCTGCTCGGCGTTCAGCTGGTCGAGGTCGGTGAAGGGTGCGCCTGCGCGGAACTGAAGGTGGGCAGGGAGCATCTCAATGCCGCCGGCGTGGCGCATGGGGGAGCCATCTTTACACTTGCCGACATTGCGCTCGCCGCAGCCGCCAACTCGTATGGCAACATAACGCTGCTGACGAATGGAAACATTCAGGTTTTTCATGCCACGCAGGAAGGCGACACACTCTGCGCCAAGGCTACAGAGATTTCTGCCAGCCGTCGGTTGGCGCACTATCGGATTGAGGTCACAAACGGTGCCGGAGAGCAGATCGCGGTCTATAACGCCACGGTCTACAAGACCAGTGCGCCGCTGCCCGAAGGCGACTGATTCGAACGGCGCGCAAAAAAAAGTGCCCTCGCGAGAGAGGCACTTTCATATACGGCAGGTTTATTACGAAGCGTTGGGTTAAATACCCCGTAGCTTGCTACGAAAAATTGTAGGGCTGGAATGGTCGCAGACGTTGGCTTCCAAGTTTTCAGCCTCGCTGCGCGTCCAGCTGCGGCGGGAAGGCTTCCAGCCGTTCCCGCCCTACAAATAAGATACCCCGCTGCTTGCAGCGGGGAGGTTTGTTGCGATCAGAATGAATAGCTCAGCTCTGCCCGAGCAAACGATGCGGTCTTGTCCTGCTGACTGCCCTTGTAATAATCTTGCGGTTGAAAGACTTCGAACTGGAGATGTCCGCCCAGTGAATCGGATTCGGAGAACAGACCTTTCTTGAGCGTGAAGGAGTTTTTGCAGGTAAAGAGCAATCCGCGGTTGTGTCCGCCGCCCAGTCCATCGTCTTCCGGAGCCATCATGTAGCCAAGCATAAGAGCTGTTGTCAGGCCGTTGATTGGCGAGATCGAAAAGTCGACGTGCGGCATACTGAGGTTTTTCCAAGCGCCAGCGCCGGTGGTGGCGTAGGACTGGACATAGAGATCGGAATACTGCGGGAAGCGGGCAAAGACTGGATTCCAGTCTTCGGAAAGATAGTACCATCCCAGCCCAACGGTGCCGTTCTGTTCGCTCAGCGCATCGATATGCAGTTTGGCCAGCGCATCGATCATGATTTCGGAGGAACCCTGATTTGACTGATAGGCCAGTTCAACATTTCCTTCGAGATTTCCGTCTGCGTTTTTCGGCATAAACCGTGCGCCTACAGTGTCGACCCTATCGTTGTTGGGAAGGCCGTCCTGCTTGGTCTTTGTGATGAAGTAAGCTTCCCACGGAAGATCCTCGAAGGAGTTGTTTTTAACATAGATACCCCCTCCGGCTTCAACGCCCTCGTACTTTGCACCCGAGTAGCCGACAATATCGCGATCCTGCGAATGGATCGCCAGCGGGTCGTCCGCATGGGTATACATGGCAAGGAAGTCTACGGTTGTGTCCGCGATGCCTTTGTAGGTGACCTTGGCGGCATCGAAGTAAGTGGAGCGCGATCCATCTTTCGCTGTGCCGTCAGTTATAATTTTTCCGGTTCCGTACATCATATCCTGACGCCCCAAGCGGACGTCAAACAGGTCGGCTGTGTAGTCGATGAACAGGTTGTCCAACACCGTTTCATCAAATGCCGCCCAAGCGTTACGCGTACGCGGATGCTGTACGGTCCGGAATTCGTTCATCAACCTCGCCCGAATATAGAAGTTTTCGGTGGGATGGAATTCGCCATAGATACGGGTGCGGTAGGTCTGGTAGCTGCTGACGCCGCCTTCGTCCGGGTTGTTCACATTCGAAAACGGAATGTTGTCTTGGTAGATGGTCCGCAGACGAATGTCTCCGCCCCATTTAAATTCCGGTTGTTGCTGTGCTGATGCCGTTGTTGCGGCGCCGATAATGGCGGCTGAAATAACAGCCAATGGTAATGTTTTCATAGCATCCTTTTTGTTTATTTGTTTCCTAGACAGAGATCGAGGTGTTCCTCGGAGGTTTTCTTCGTGAAGCGCGAGACGACTATCGTGACGACAATGGAGACCGGCAGTCCGACCAGCAGTGGGTCGACATAGGCCCAAATGATGGGACCGGTCTTCGAAAAGACCTCGGCGCCATCGGCCATAATCTGAATGCCCAGTGAGCGGGTTCCGAAGATCGCTTTGCAGACCATCAGCGCGGACGCCGCCTTTTCTTCCACGAAGAAAATCCAGAACAGGCTGGTGAAAAAGCCGCTCATCATGCCGGCGATGGCACCCGCCTTCGTGATGGCGCGGCTCCACAGGGCACCGATATACATCGGCAGGAAGGCGGATGCGCACAGGCCAAAGAAGATCGAGGTTCCGCGCGCAACGATCGGTGTGCCGGTCTTGCCCAGCTTCATTTCCATGAGATAGCTCAGGTAGACGGCCACCAGAATTCCCGACAAGACGCCAATGCGCGAGGCCAGCATTCCACGGCCACCCTTCTTGCGCCCCAGCGATTCCTCCACCAGGTCGCGGCCCAGCGAGGTGCCCATCACGTGGAACTGGCTGCTGAGGGTGCTCATGGCGGCGGATACCAAGGTCAGCATAAAGATGACGCTGAACCAGCCCGGCATGGCGCCTTGCACGTACATCGGGATGATGGCTTCCACATCACCTTGGGTTGCCACGAGAGCAACCTTGCCAACGGTGTTGTTGAAATAGACGTTCGAGAGTGAGCCCACGATGAAGGCCACGCCCGTCATCATCATGATGAAGACGCCGCCGATGGGAATGGCGCGATTGAGTTCCTTGCCGCTCTTGACGGTCATGTAGCGAACCGCCAGTTGCGGCTGCGCCAGCACACCGATGCCGACGCCCATGACGATCGTGCTGACGAGGATCCACCAAAGCGGCGAGGCAAAGGTAGGCATGCTCGTCCATCCCTGGTGTCCAATGTTGCGGAGCTTTTCAGGCACCAGATCGGCAATGTCGGTCAGGCTCTGGTGGGCCTGGGCCAAGCCGCCGAGCTTGGAATAGGTGAAGATCAGCAGCACCGTCATGCCGACCAGCATGATCGTGCCCTGCAGCGCGTCGGTGTACATGACGCCCTTGATGCCGCCCATGACGACGTAGAGGGCAATGATCGCCGAAAAGACCAGCAGCGCGGTGTTGTAGTCCATCGACATCTGCGCGGCGATATACTTGACCGCGCCGATCAGGACGGACGAGGCATAGAGCGGCACGAAAAGAAAAATAATGAGCGCCGCCCAGCCCTGAATGAAGCGGGACTGGAAGCGGCGTCCCAGCAGTTCGGGAAACGTATGCGCGTCGAGCCGGAGCCCCATCCTGCGCGTGCGCCCGCCGAAGATCCAGAACGCGATAAAGATTCCTAGGAAAATGTTGAGGAACGTCAGCCACAGCAGCCCCATCCGTACACGCCGGCCGCGCCGCCGAAGCCCACGATGGCCGAAGTGCTGATGAAGGTGGCCCCGTACGACATGGCCATGACGTAGGGGTGGACCTTGCGGCCGCCCAGCATGTAGTCAGTGGCCGACTTGGTGGACTTGTAGCCCCGGAATCCCAGGTATCCGATAACGCATAGATATGCAACGAAGGTAATAATCATCCAAATGTGGTCCATGGCAGTCTCCTTTTAAAGTTCGTCCTCGACGCGGTCTTCCTCTTCCGCCCAGTGGCGGATCTCCTCGTCGGGTTCCTGAACCGGGTCGTCCACGTTCCATTTGATGATTCCCCATACCAAGCAAAGTATGGTGCTCATGATACAGAGCAGGTAGACCAACACCACCCATCCATCCGCGATTCCCAACATAATATATCTCCCCTCGGGTTATTTCTTGACCGATAACATAGTTTAACACTGACGATTACGAAGTCTCAATGCAGATTTTCTCAAAATTCTGCACCATCAATCTGATCTTACTGATCAGGGAAAATTATCAATCGCAGGTTTGCGCTGCGTGTATAGAGTGATACATTTCGGCAACTTTTAATCAGGAGACCGTATATGAAGCCAAAAGAGTGGGTTAAGAATCTGCGAGTATATGAGCCGGGCAGGCCGATCGAAGAGGTTGCACGTGAATTGGGATTTGATGACATCGGCGCCATCGTAAAGGTGGCCTCGAACGAAAATGAGTTGGGCCCGTCGCCGCTGGCGATTGAGGCGATGCGGAAGTCGCTTGCTGAAATGCATCGTTATCCCGACGGCGGCGCGTTTTACCTCAAACAAAAGTTGTCGGAAAAACTCGATGTTGCGCCGGAGCAGCTTTTGTTTGGATGCGGCAGTAACGAGCTGATTGTTTTTCTGGGTCATGTGTTTCTGGAATCGGGAACCAACCTGATCATGGGGGCCGAGGCCTTTTCGGTTTATTTCCTCGTGGCGGCCATGTATCAGGCCGAAACCATCCGTGTTCCGATGCCGGAGCACGTGCACGATCTGGATGCCATGCTGAAGGCTATCACGCCTGAAACCCGTCTTGTGGCGGTCTGTAATCCCAACAACCCGACAGGAACGATGGTTTCGCCGGAAGCCATGGATCGCTTTATTGAACAGCTTCCGGATCACGTCGTTGCCATCATCGACGAAGCCTACTTCGAGCTCATGCCCGAGGAGCAAAAACCCGACGTGCTTAAACATATTCGTGCGGGCCGGAAAAATGTGATTACGCTGCGCACCTTCTCCAAGGCGTACGGCTTGGCCGGCCTGCGCATCGGTTACGCCGTCGGTCATCCAGAGCTGATCGGTCTGCTGAACAAAGTGCGTCAGCCCTTTAATGTAAGCACCATGGCACAGATTGCTGCGCTGGCCGCGCTCGACGATACCGCGCACCTTGCCCAAACCCGCGCAATGGTAGAGCAGGGCATCCGCTTCTTTGAGGAAGAGCTCGCAGCGCTCGGTGTTAAAACCGTGCCCACCGGAGTCAACTTTATTCTCGCCGAAACCGGACGCGGCCGCGAAATATTCCAAGAGCTCCAGAAGCGCCAAGTTATCGTCCGTCCAGTCGATCCCTACGGACTGCCCAACCATGTGCGCATCTCCATCGGTACGCCCGCGCAAAACCGTAAGGTGATGGATGCACTCAAGGAAATATTAGCGTGAGCCGGACGCGGGAAAACGCTGCGCCCGTCGACCCGGCTCTGCGGGGTAAAAATCTTATCTTAGGGTTTTGGGCTTAAAGTTCAGAATCAAACTCGCAAATGGATTTCCATGCGTCTTCGGCCTTTTCGCAGAAGGCGATCAGTTTGAGATCTTTCGGGCTGATCAGCCCGCATTCGGCGAGATATTCCCAGTCGATCAGGCGCTTCCAATGTTTTTTCCCAAAGAGGATGATCGGCATGGGCGAAATCTTTCCGGTCTGGATAAGGGTTAGCGCTTCAAACAGTTCGTCGAACGTGCCGAACCCTCCAGGGAAAATGCAGATGGCTTTGGCACGGAGTAGAAAGTGCATTTTGCGCATATGAAAGTAGTGAAATTCAAAGTTGAGTTCCGGCGTGACATACGGGTTGGGATCCTGCTCATGGGGTAGGGTGATGTTGAGCGAGATGGATTTGGCATTGACGTCGTGGGCACCCCGGTTCCCCGCTTCCATAATGCCTCCGCCCCCCCCGGTGATAACCACATATTCGCATTCGTGGTTGGTTTGGCAACTGCTGCTGACCATGGCCGCGAGCTTTCGGGCTTCTTCGTAGTAGGGGGTCAGCGCCGCCAGTTTCTTGTTTTTGCACTCTTCTACATGCTCCGGCGACGGAATGCGCGCACTGCCGAAGAGGACGATGGTGGATTTTATGCCCTGCTCCTCCATGGTTATTTCCGGGTGGAGATATTCCAGCTGAAGACGCACGGGGCGGCAGTGGGAACTGTTTAGAAACGAAATATTCTCATAGGCTTTCGGTGGTTTGATCATAATATAAAAACTCCTTTTCTGTAGAGGTATCAAAAGCCGCTGCCCTCTGCGACCGTTTTTGTCCATAGAATCTCAGCACCGCTATAGATCACCGCAATCTTCCCGATTGCGAAAATCCTAAGCCCGAATTCCGAAACACGAAACAATCCACAAAACTCAAACTCGAATTTCCCCTGATCAGTGGGATCAGGGGAAATAATATAGTACACATATTGTCCTTGATTCATACAGGTGCCTTGTCTATCTTTTGCCTCAAAAGAAAAGGAGATACTATGGCAAACATCACTCTTAAAGGAACTCCGGTCAAAACGGTTGGCAAACTCCCTCCCGTTGGCAGCGTTGCTCCAGCCTTCCGCGGCGTAAAGACCGACCTTTCGGAATGCGCTCTTTCCGATCTCGCCGGAAAGAAGGTTGTCCTAAACATATTCCCCAGCATCGATACCGGCGTTTGCGCGGCCTCGACCCGCAGGTTTAACGAAGCGGCCGGCGCATTGGATAACACGGTTGTGCTGTGCGTATCGGTGGATCTGCCCTTCGCCCTTGGCCGGTTCTGCGGCGCGGAAGGACTCGAAAACGTTGTTCCGATCTCCGTCTTCCGCAATCCGGAATTCGGCAGCGGCTACGGAGTAACGATTGCCGACGGTGTACTGGCGGGCCTGCTTTCCCGGGCCGTCGTCGTGCTCGATGAACGCGGCAAGGTCGTCTATACCGAACAGGTTCCCGAAATCACGGAAGAGCCCAATTACGCAGCCGCGCTGACCGCGCTTTAAAACCTATCGCCGCAAAAGAGCTCAAGGACCCCAGCGTCGCAGCCTTGCGTCTCAATCCTTCTGTAAAATTATCGGGAAGTATCTTTACTCTCCGCTGGTTTTACATTTCTATGTCTCCA
>CAYOBH010000006.1:34181-36974 GCA_964402125.1 uncultured Verrucomicrobiota bacterium | reverse complement strand
TTACGGGCTGGTCTGCTGCGGCGAACAGTGTAGGTGATGCGCCTCATCGACTTTCAATCGATGTAAGTCGCAGGCGTACGTCTGTGCGGCCCGGTTGAGCTTCTCGGTCAGAAACTCAATGCTTGAAATCACCAGCTGATCGTACAGAAACGGATTGGTTCAGGGCTCGCCGGCCTCAATGGCCGCACAGCGCTCTTCATCAAAAATGCTGAACAAAAGATTAAAGCGGCGCAGCAGTTCCACAAACCACTGATGAACCAACGCATGGGGAACCAGAACCAAGACGCGCTGGACCAGCCCGCAAACCATCAACCGATGCAAAATAAGGCACGCTTCAATGGTTTTTCCGAGCCCCACCTCATCGGCCAGCAGCACGCGCGGCAAAGGACGATTGCTCACCTCCTGCGCAATGTAGAGCTGGTGCGGCAGTAGATCCACGCGCCCGCCCAGCAGTCCGCGCACGGGAAATCGACCGTAGCGCGAACGCGTATTCAGTGCATCCAGCCGCAAATCAAACAGCGCATTGGAATCCACATGTCCTGCCAGCAGCCGCGTTTCCGGGCGGTCAAAACTCGACAGGTCACACAAATCGGACTCATCCAGCCGAGTGCCGTCCGCCGCCGTATAGCAGAGCGTGCCGGTCGACTCATTCTCCACAATGGTTTCAACAATCAGCCGAACACCCTCGCGGGAGGCAATTTCATCCCCCGCCGCAAAGCGCACACGCTTCAGCGGTGCGTTACTGATTGCATAATGCCGCATCTCGTTCGCTGCATGATAAAACACCTGCACCGTACGATGCGTCACCTGAACCACCAATCCCAGTCCGAGCTCCGGTTCGGTCTCGCTAATCCAGCGCTGTCCAATAAAATAAATCTGCATAGCGGCGGACATTACGGCATTCCTTTAATCCTGAAAATACAGAAAATCACCAATACGGAAGCGTCTTCCTGATGGTTAAAGTTTGGGCGGGTACATTCCATCGTCGTGCATCTTTTTGAGCGATGCAACGACGGAGGCGCGGTCTTCGGGATAGGTTATGCCGAACCAGCGGCTGTTAGAGCTGAGGACCTTGACGCAGGTCTCGCCGGTGTCGATCGCCTGCTGGATAATGTTCGGAATGTACCATTCCGATTTCAGCTCCTGTCCGCTTTTTTCCAGAAAGGCGATAAACTTTTCCTCCAGTGTATCAAACAACGCTGGCTGGAAACCCCAGAAGTTCATAGAGCAGATTTCGTCGCCGGTCATATTAACGGCGTTTCCGTTTTCTACATACTGTATGACGCCGCGTTCGTTGGCGGCGATGCTCAGGCGTTCGGTTACGGTGGAGAGTTTTCCGTCGATCGTTTCGCAGATGCCGCGCGAGACCGAACCGTGCGGAGAGAGCGTGTTGCGCAGACGGTAGCCGACCATGCAGCTTTCGTTCGGCGGCAGCGTTTTGAAGGCCTCGGCGATGACCTGATAGGCTTCCGCGCCGTAAAAGTCGTCGGCGTTCTGCACGACAAAGGGCTCGTGGATGAGCTGTTTGCAGGCGAGCACGGCCTGGCCGGTGCCCCACGGCTTCGTGCGCCCGGCGGGAACAGAAAATCCGGCGGGCAGATCGTCGATCGATTGAAACGCATACTGCACCACGATTTGATCTTCAAAACGGCGGCCGATCTGCTCCTTAAACTCCGTTTCAAAGTCACGGCGAATCACAAAAACCACTTTGCCGAAGCCGGCGCGAATGGCGTCGTAAATCGAATATTCAAGCAGACACTCGCCGTTGGGGCCGAGCGGATCGATCTGTTTAAGTCCGCCGTAGCGACTGCCCATGCCGGCAGCCATAATAATCAAAGCTGGTTTCATTGTGCGCGTCCTTTCATAAATTGGTCGTCAAATCTACCAGAGCGCGCCCGCGATTAGAATCGTGAAGCGTTAAAAACGTGGAGATGGAATCCCCTCGCTACTTTTGTTGTAGGATCTTAACCGCTTTAAGAGTTGCCATTTTAGACCCGGTTTACTCTAATTGCGGCTCTTCTAGGGGAGGTGAAAAGCGCTCTTCTGCGGTTTGTCAAAATATCGCCTTGTTTGAGGTTGACAGTGCGGGGGCGATTCCGTAGTTTCCGCCCCTTGATTTTTTGAAAGAAAGCCCGAAACGGGTATTGAGGTTATTTATGGAAGCATATGCTGTAATTGAAACCGGTGGGAAGCAGTATCGCGTTCAGCAGGGCGATGTCCTTGATGTGGAATTGCTTGGTGCTGAAGCTGGTTCCAGCGTTGAATTTGACGCGCTGGCTGTGTCCAACGGTAGTGAACTCTCGATCGGTACGCCGGTGGTAGAGGGAGCCAAGGTTAAGGTTTCGGTTGTTGAAGACCTGCGCGGGAAGAAAATTTTTTCGTTCAAGAAGAAGCGCCGCAAGGGATATCGTCGTAAAATTGGTCATCGTCAGGATCTGACCAAAATCAAAGTGGAAGAAATCAGCGCATAGTTTTGCGGGAGGTTCGTCATGGCTCATAAAAAAGGACAAGGTTCATCCAGCAACGGTCGCGATTCTAATCCTCAGCGTCGCGGCGTAAAACGTTTTGGTGGTGAAAAAGTAACTGCAGGCAGCATTCTGGTGCGTCAGGTTGGAACACGTTTCCATCCCGGCGAAAATGTGGGTTGCGGTAGAGATTACACCCTCTTTGCGCTGAAAGATGGCGTTGTTGAATTCAACAAACGTCAGCGCAAAGTGCACATCCGCGAGCTGACGGCCTAACGTCGGTTCAGTTGGATACGCAAAGGCGGGTTACGACCCGCCTTTTATTTTT
>CAYOBH010000006.1:0-34081 GCA_964402125.1 uncultured Verrucomicrobiota bacterium | reverse complement strand
GTTGTTTTCAAAGATCGCGTAAAGCTCTACGTCCGCGCCGGTGACGGCGGAAACGGATGCGCCTCTTTTCGTCGTGAAAAATTTATTCCCAGAGGCGGGCCGGACGGTGGCGATGGCGGCCACGGCGGATCGGTCGTGCTGCGGTGCGATGCGAATGAAGATTCGCTGCTTCCGCTCTACTATCAGCCGCATCAGCGTGCAGAGCACGGGCAGTCCGGCATGGGTTCGCAGCGGAATGGACGCTGCGGCCAAGACTGCGTGGCCAAGGTGCCGCTGGGCACCGTGGTAACCGATGCCGAAACCGGTGATTTTGTCGGTGAACTGCTGATCGACGGCGATGAACTTGTGGTGGCCCAAGGCGGACGCGGCGGAATCGGCAACGTTCATTTTAAGAGCTCGACCAATCAGTCACCGCATCAGTTTACAGAAGGGAAACCCGGCGAGGAGTTTAACCTTTGGCTTGAGCTGAAGCTGGTGGCGGACATTGGTCTGGTGGGTTATCCGAACGCCGGGAAATCGACCCTGCTGAGCCGTTTAACTCATGCGCACCCTAAAATTGCGCCGTACCCCTTTACAACCATCAACCCGATCATCGGAACGATGGAGTATGCAAACTTCAATCGTCTGCGTATTGCGGATATTCCCGGACTGATCGACGGCGCTCACGAAGGCGTCGGGCTGGGGCATCAGTTCCTGCGCCACATTGAGCGATCGCATTTTCTGCTGTTTGTGATCGATATGGCCGGAACGGACGACCGTAACCCGTCAGACGACTTTCTCCATCTGCGCGAAGAGCTGCGGCTGCATCGCGAGGAGCTGGCATCTACGCCTTATATGGTCGTGGCCAATAAAATGGACTCACCTGGTTCTGATGTGCTGCTCAAAGAGTTTGTGGTGCGAACGAAGGAAAAAGTCTATCCCATCTCGGCCGAACTCGACGAAGGACTCGAACCCGTCCGAGAGCACCTCTACAACCATTTCTTCGAATCCTCCAGACCGTAGACGGAGCATCCTTGCTCCGTTATCTTGGCTCAGCATGCACAACGGAGCAAAGATGGAGCGCTCAACGGGTCGTCCGCCCGGGCGAGCGGATAGAAAAACGGGAGCATTTGCGTGAAATTACTAGATTAGGCGACCGCCCCCTGAGCATGGAGTTGCGATGAGATTTGTTGTTTCATTTTTGTTCGTTCTGTTGGTCATGAATGGCTCGGCTTTTTCCCAGCAGTTTCCCGAAGGGAAGTATGTTTTTTCCGCTCCCGCACTGTTTGGGAGCGAGGGCGGAACCGCCAGGGGAACGCTCGTTGAGTTGGAGGTCACGGCTGAAGGATATCAGCTAGTCTTCCTGAACAATCCCTTGAGTCGTCGTTCGCGAATCACTTTTACCTTGAAGGATGATCGGATCGTTTTCGAAACATCCGATATGTCTTCTTCAGAAATCGGTCGCGCGGTTGATGGAAAGGGAAAGGTTCAAAAAAATGCCATGGCATCCGGGAATTTAACGGTTCGCAGCGGAAGTGTTGGATTCCTTTTGGCGGGACGGGAATCGAGCGAATGGAGCTTGCGCCCAGCAACAAGGAAGGAGGTGCTTGAAAGTTATTCTGAAGGGTTGGAAATGGCGGAATATTTTATTTTTTTGCGTAGGTCGAGAGAGCGCCCCACCTTAGAAAATGCGAAACGAGCCTTGTTGGGAGCAGTTGGATATGGTTTTGGTGAAAAGGACTTGCCCATTTTGACGCAAATGCTGGAGTCCGGCGAACTGGTCTACGACTCGGGAAAATTTTCCTTCCGGGATGAAGTGCCTATGGAAGCAGTATTGGATGGATCATCGATCACGACCAACGTCGTCAGGGAACTTATTGATTTGCGTCTAGTCAAAGATACCGCTCCGACTCCGCAAGAGGAATCTGGAACAACGCACCGCCTGTTGCCGTATCTGGTGGGTGCACTTGTCTTGGTTGCTGTCACGATCGGCATTATGATTAATCGGCGACCCAAAGTCCGATAGGGAAGCCCCTCCTTCTTCAGTCACGCAAGATATCCCAAATGATCGAAATGAACGTAAAGGAGTCAGAGTCCCGGAGTGAGTGAAAGCGGTTTTATTTGAAAAAAGTTTCGGGCATGAGGGCAGGGTTTCCGCTGAAGAGCGGAGCTGTGTGTGAAATTATACCTGCCCTTTCGTAGCGAGGACGAAAAGCGTGCCCATGTGTCAAGTTTTCGCAATGAATACTCGTAGCGGCGATAGGTCGTCGCTCGTTGGATTGAAAATTTGCGCTGTATCTCGAGGTTTGATCGGGGGTTGTAAAAAGCGCAAAAAAAAGTTCATTTCAGGGTGTTGACAAGCCCGGTGATTCGTGTACCTTGTGCACCTCTTTTGAGCATTCCTGCGTGGCTCAGCGGTAGAGTAGGTGGCTGTTAACCACTTGGTCGTTGGTTCGAATCCAACCGCAGGAGCCATCTTAAAACCCCGTTTCGCATTGCGAAGCGGGGTTTTTTTATTGTGCGCCGAGTTCGTCGATAAACTGGCGTACGGTCGTGAAATATTTTTCTTCGGCGGCGTAGACATAATTGTTGTGTTTTCCGCCTTCAATCCAAAGGGCGCGTTTGGGTTCCGGTGCGGCGTTGTAGACCTTTTCCGCGTGCCAGAGCGGAATGAGCTTGTCGTCCGTTCCATGGATGACGAGCACCGGACAATCGACGCGTCGGATGGAGCGCAGGCTGTCAAATTTGTCCCATGGCAATATTTTCCAATGGGTTTTGACGCGAATGGCGGAGGCGAAGGATTCTTCGGTAATGAGTCCGCCGCATTCGTTGCGCGACGCCAGCCAAACCGCTACGCCACCGCCCAGCGAGCGTCCCTGAATGACTATGCTGCGAGGGGAGATTTTCTTTTCATCCACGAGCCAGTGGTATGCCGCCTCCGCGTCCTGTTTGACGTGGGCGGTGGAGGCTTTCCCTTCGCTGGTGCCGTAACCTCGGTAGTCATACATCAGCACGGAAAAACCCATCTCATAAAACTGCTGCATAAATGGAACTACGTTGCCTAGGTCTTCGGCATTCCCGTGGCTGAAGAGAATGGTGTGTTTGGCATCGGGGTGCTCAAGAAAAACCGCCGTAATGTGTTCTCCGTCAGCGGTTGGAATCTTAATTTCGTTCGGCTGGTGAACATAGCTGGGCTCCTGCGGACAGAAAAGGAGCTGTTCAGAACGGAACCACGCATAGAGGTTGAGTGCTACATAGAGGAGTCCATAGATCAGGATGCGTTTCATGATGGGGTTTGTTGTCATGAGAAAACTCTAAAACACGGGGGTTTATGATGCAATGGAAAGATTGTTCACATTGGGATGTTGCGGAAGATTGGTTGAAGGCGTAGGTTGCGCCGACTAACTGGGGGAAGGTGTCGTATGGATTCTGAAGGCCGTGTGTTGAAGTCTGAGCTGGCGGGCATTTGGTACACAGACGATCCTAGGCAGCTGGCGCGTGAAGTGGATGTATATTTGGATGCGAGCGAGCAGAAGGATCTCGATTCCGTGATCGCGCTGTTGTTGCCGCACGCGGGCTATCGCTATTCCGGAATGGTTGCCGCTGCGGCGGTGCGGCAGATTTCCGGGCGCTCTTTTTCGCGGGTGATTGTGCTGGGTCCTAGTCATCGGGTTCCGCTGTTCGACAGTGCGAGCATTCCAAATGTGGATTTTATCGAAACCCCGCTTGGACTCACAGCGCTAGATCGGGAGGTTATAGAATCCTTGTGGGATGCAGGATTCGAATCGCGGCCGGAGGTGCATTTGAACGAACACAGCGTACAGATTGAGCTCCCCTTTTTACAGCGCGCGCTCGGCGACTTTAAATTGATTCCCATCGTCTGCGGGTCGCTGACAAAAAACGGCGCGAAGCGGATTGCGCAGGCGCTGCTGCGCTGTATGGATTCCGAAACGCTCGTGGTGGTCAGCTCCGACTTTGTCCACTACGGACGGACGTTTGGCTATCTTCCTTTCACGGATCATATTCAGGACAATCTCCGGGCACTCGACTTCGGTGCTTTTAAGCAGATTGAAGAAAAAAGTCTGGACGGCTTTCTTGATTATATGGAGGAGACCGGAGCAACCGTCTGTGGACGAAGCCCCATAGCCGTGCTGCTCGCTATGCTGCCCAAGCAGGCGCAGGTGCAGCTCATGAAATACGATACCTCCGGCAGTCTGACGGGCGACTGGGGCCACTGCGTCAGCTATCTCTCCGCCGTCGTTACCGGAACGTGGACGCTACCCAATTCAGAAAACAAAGGGCTCTCTTTCGACGATAAGACGGCGCTGCTGGCGATCGCGCGGCATCAGATTGCGCTGAGGCTTGGAAGCGACGCACCTGATCCTGCCGTGGACGTTACGCCGGCGATGCTGAAAGTTATGGGTGCCTTTGTTACGCTCCACAAGCACGGCCAACTGCGCGGCTGCATCGGCGAAATATTTCCGCGCCGCTCGCTGCTTGAGGCGGTAAAGGAGCAGGCCGTCAATTCCGCCTTTCACGATCCCCGATTCCCGCGCTTGCGCGATAAGGAGCTGGGTGAAATTGATATCGAGATTTCCGCGCTCACCGCGCCGCATGCGGTCGATTCCTACGAAGAGATTGAGATCGGTCGGCACGGCATTGTGCTCTACAAAGGAGCGCACTCCGCCGTATTCCTTCCGCAGGTCGCGCCGGAGCAGGGGTGGGGGCTCGCTGAAACCCTCACGCACCTCTCGATGAAAGCCGGCCTCGCGCCCGATGCGTGGCATTCCGACTGCGAGTTCCACGTTTTCGAGGCCATCGTTTTCAGTGAAAAATAAGCACAGGCGCTCTAACAACTGAGTGAACATAAGAACGAACCATATTCACCGGAGCTTAAATACGCATTATCAACGGCATTGCACCGAACGAAGAACCGGAAGTTGGACAACAGTTGTTAATCCCGATGCCACTCGAGTTACCGTCCAACGAATAAACTTCCCATTGAGCAATCGGCTCCGACAGGAATCGGGGGTAACCGCAGATTGCCAAGAATTTGAAGCTTCGTGTGCTTTGTTTTTTGAGCGCAGCGAGTGATTAAAAAAATGCCCAGCAAAAATGTTGTGTTGCGGAGCTAGGGCGGAGAATTAGCCCGTCTTTTGCCGTTCGCGGGTAAAAGAGGCTTGGTACGAAACTATGATGACCGTAAGCATGAGTTAGAATCGGAAGTAAATGAATGGGTTGAATGTCCCCGATGCGAGGAACGTGACAGAAAGCAGCAGAAGGAAAACCAAGCCTGCGACCTGTAGGAACCGCATGGGATGCTCCAGGAACCGTGTTCGGGTTGTAAGCCGAACGCTGGTGTTACTGACCAGTTGAAGCAGGGGTGCGGAAAAGAGGATGCCCCAGATCATGGCTGCGGTCAAATCGGGCCGTAGGTAGTCTTGGTAGTAGACCGGTTGAGACGCTGTGTCGAATCCGGCCATGGCCCGCAGGAAATAGAGTGCCTGCGAGAGCGTTCCCGAAGCAAAGAGGACCCAGCCGCCCATGACCACGAGCAGGGCATAGGCATGGCGCAGTGCGGAAGGCAAGCGGTCGATCAACCTCTTGAAGCCTGCACGCTCGATGATCAGGAAGAAGCCGTGGTAGAGGCCCCAGATCACAAAGGTCCAGCTGGCGCCGTGCCACAGACCGCAGAGGAAGAATACGGTCAACAGGTTTGCGTAGGTGCGGATATTTCCACGTCGGTTTCCGCCGAGGGGGATGTAGAGATAGTCGCGGAACCAAGTGGAAAGGGAAATGTGCCAGCGCCGCCAGAACTCCTGGATCGAACGGGAGATGTAGGGATAGTCGAAGTTTTCGAGGAAGTTGAAGCCGAACATGCGACCGAGCCCGATGGCCATATCGCTGTAGCCGGAAAAGTCGTAGTAGATTTGCAGCGAATAGCAGACGATTCCGATCCACGCCAGTGGAGTGGTCAGCTCGTTGGCGGAGAGCGTAAAGACCCAGTCGGCCGTGCGCGCGACCGTATTGGCAACCAACACTTTCTTGGCCAGACCCAGGATGAAGCGCTGAATGCCCGACGAGAATGATTCCAGTGAAATGACGCGGTGGACCAGCTGATCGGCGATGGTGCTGTAGCGCACAATCGGACCGGCCACCAGCTGTGGGTAGAGGGTGACGTAGGCGGAAAAGTCGATCAGGTTTCGTGTCGCTTTTACGTGGCCGCGATAGACGTCGATCGTATAGCTCATCGATTGAAAGGTATAAAAGCTGATGCCCAAGGGAAGAGTGACCTGCATGACGTCATGGAAACGCCACGATTCGGGTACCACGGCATTGAATGAATCGATGCCGAAGTTGAAATACTTGAAGAATGCAAGGAACGCGAGATTGCTGCAGATCGACAGGTAGAGTCCCGTCCGCTGCAAGGCGGTGCGCGGCGCACCCGCGATCAGCATCTCGATTCGACCCTTGTGGAACGCGCCGGAAATCAAGAGCCCGCAGAAGAAGTCGATCAAGGTCGAGACTATGATTATCCAGACGAGCCAGCCCTCTCCCCAGAAGTAGAAAAGCAGGGAGACTGTCAGCAGGAACAGGTTGGCCAGATGCCGCCAGATTTCCGAACGTTTATGCTTCAGCGATACTGGAAGAAACAGCAGGTGATAGATCAGTAGGGTTATCGGCAGGAAGAAAAAGAGAAAGACAATGGAACTAAAGACCATTTGCGCCCCCTTCCGTGCGAATGCCGTCAAGCAACGCCCCGATTTTCTGGTCGATCAGACGGCGCTCCACAACTTCCTCAATGACGATGTCCGGCTTGAAATATTCGACGACCAGCGGAAGAAGCGTCCGGTTAGAATATCGCCAGATAAAGATGGTGTTCTCAAAATTGAAGGGCAGATATTCTTGGAGCCGCAAACCAAAGGAATCGTGCAGGATGACGGCGGTTCCGTGACCTGCCGGATTGTGAATGGAGAGGGGTGGTTCGGCGTCACTCGGTTTGGTGTCGATGGTCTGGAAAGCGGGATCGTTGATCAGGTTCGTGCTCCACTGGTTTTTATCCTCAAACGTCAGCAGATCAATTTCCGCGGCATAGCGGGAGGGAGCAACGGTCATGTTTGCGAGGTCCCCAATGAACGGCGTTTCCTTACGGATGAGTTGCGCAGGGGCAAGTGCTGGAGCCGATTCTGGAAGCAGTCTGGAAATGTGTTCCGCCATATTGGTATAGGCGATATAGGCACCGTCGGGATTCCAGTGGGTGTCGTTCGGCAAGTAGACCAGTTTCTCTTTACTGGCCTCTTGCAGTGGCGGCGTCAAATCGATGACCGTCTGGTATAGTTCCGCCGGAAGTCGTTCCATGAAAAGCATTCGGTTCGTCCTGTCCGCTCTCAGTTTCTCCATCGCGATCGGAAGCTGGTCGGGATAGATGGTGGCCTTGTTCGGCACGATGAAGAAAAGGTAGGGGATTCTACGCTCGGCAAGCCATTGCTTGCGTTCTTCGATCCTTCTTATTTGCGCGGTGCAGAGCGCGTCGTCATATTCGCGCGTGCCGATAAAATCCTGCATGATGTCGTCTTCGTTGTAGAACAGCCAGTTGTCGCGCCCATAGATCACCCGATAGTCGCTGACTCCTGCGCTCCGCATGATTTTCCTGTAGCGGTGTATGAAGGTATTGCGGAAGCCAAAGTGGTCGTTGAAATAAGTTTCAAAGGCTGTTGGCCACTGGTCCGGGGCAAGGGTTCGAAAATCGGGAAAATCAGCCAGTTTCCGGTTTTCCCTTTCCGATTCGTAAAGATCCCAGTGAAAGATACAGCCCAGCAGTCCGGCCAGCAGACAACCGGAAAAAAGCGTAATCAGCATGATGCTGTAACATTGATGCCTAGGAGGATTGATTGGTTGACGCTCCATGATAGTCACGGCTAGAGATTGCAAACTGTCTCGATGGCTCCTTGTGCACAATATTAAAACCGGGGATGTGGTCTCCGGTTAAGATGGACAAGATATATAGTCGGTTCAGAGGTTCTGGTCAAGGGTGGAATGGGAAGGCAAAGCCTTCTGGGCGCAAGTCAGTTTCGTAACGCATGAGGCTTTTCCGGCGCTCTCAACCTTCCAGTATAATGGACGGTGGTACCCATTGTTTCCCCGGTCTTATGTGTCACGAAACGGATATGCGCCCTGTCCCGGCACCTCTCCGTCTCTACCCTTGACCCAAACCCTTAAACTAACTATAAACTCTGGGCAAAGAACCTACAGTTCCGTTGCCGAAGCGACGGAGGAAAACCCTGTTTCACGGGGGAGCGCGTGGTTTTTGAATCGGAAATATGGAATGCGTTTTAAGTGAAGATCGAAGAAATACCCCTCGTAATTGCGTTTGATCAAAATTATCTGGTGCCCGCGTGCGTGATGCTGACATCGCTGTGCGAAAATGCGGTATCGGACACAGTTTATCGGGTGTTCATCATTGCAGATGAGGAAACCCGCCGCAGCTCTGCCTCCAAGATCGAGGAAACGGTTGCTCCCTATCGACGCCATGCCGTGGAGTGGCTTGATCCGGCGGACCATTTCGTGGGTGCCAAGACGCGGCACCACCTTTCCCGCCCAAACTATTACCGCTTCCTGATTCCCGAATTTTTACCGCAATACGACAAGGCCATCTGGCTCGATGTGGATATGATCGTGAAACGCGATCTTCGGGAGCTTTTTTCAACTGATCTTGCGGGAAACTATATCGGTGCGGTTCGCATCGGTCTGCACAACGCCGGTGTGCAGCACGTGCCGTGGGACAGCTATTTTAATGCGGGGCTGCTGCTGATGAACCTTGCTTTGTGGCGGAAGGACGATGTTGCTGGCCAGGCGCGTCGATTGATCGCGGAAAACGATTTTTCCTGTCCGACCCAGGATCCGATGAATCTGATCGGATATGGAAAGACCGTGTTTCTTCCGGTGGAATACAACGTCTATTTGAGTCCGAAGAGCATGAAGGGTCGACGGAAGAGGGATTATCTGCGGTTCCACCATTATGGATCGTTCGGGGAGCTGGTAGCGAAGGCCGCGATTCTCCATTTCGTGGAAAATCTCAAGCCGTGGAACTACGAAGCCTATCCCGAGCGAGAGGAGTGGCTGCGGTATTTCAGGATGTCGGCGGCGAAGGAGACGGAGCTGCACTTCGTCCAGCGGCCATCCCCCGTCCGGAAGTGGTTGATCAAGATCGTCAGCATGTTTATTTTCAACAAACAGAAGCGGCGCAAGTTCAGAGAGAAAATTTGGGGGAAGCAAGGGGGAGTCCTTGCGGGTTGATGCATAATTTCGGGGAAAAGATGAATTTGAGAGATAAGAGGGTTTTGGTAACTGGGGCTGATGGGTTTATTGGGTCTCATCTGATAGAAATGTTGTTGGGAATAGGGGCTAAGGTTAGAGCTCTTTCTCAATATAACTCCTTTAATTATTGGGGATGGCTTGAGGATATAGGTGCCCACGAAAATCTTGAAGTGGTTTGTGGAGATGTGCGCGATCCGAATTATTGCCGGGAAATTACTCGGGACATCGATATTGTTTTCCATCTGGCAGCTCTGATTGCAATACCGTATTCGTATGTTGCACCCGACAGTTATGTGGCAACGAACGTGACGGGGACGCTGAATATTTGTCAAGCAGCCCGGGATAACGGATGTGAACGGATCATTCATACGTCCACCAGCGAGGTGTATGGAACTGCGCAATATGTGCCGATTGATGAAAAGCATCCGATGCAGCCTCAGTCGCCCTACAGCGCCAGCAAGATCGGCGCCGACGCCATGGCCATGAGTTTTTACAATGCGTTTAACCTGCCAGTGACGATTGCCCGTCCGTTTAATACGTACGGTCCCCGGCAATCCACCCGGGCCGTGATCCCAACCATTATCACGCAGATTGCGAACGGTATGAAACAGATCAAGCTGGGCGATATATCGCCTACACGCGATTTTAACTATGTGCTGGATACGTGCCGCGGATTTATCGCCTTGGCCGAAAGTGAAAAAACCATCGGCGAAACGGTAAACATTGGATCAAACTTTGAAATTTCGGTAGGGGATACGCTGAACAAGATCAAAGAAATTATGGGTAGCGATGTGCAATTCATCACCGATGAACAGCGGTTGCGACCCGGGAAATCGGAAGTATTCCGTCTGTGGTGTGATAATTCTAAAATCCGCAATCTGACCGGATTTGAGCCGGAATGCTCCATCGATGAGGGGTTGAAAGCAACCATTGACTGGTTTGTTAATCCCGCTAATCTCTCCAAGTACAAAGCGAACATCTACAATGTTTGAAGAGGCGATTCAATTTATCCGGGAGCAGTTTCATACAACGGACTTTATTCCGTTGCACGAACCGCGCTTTGTTGGGAAGGAAAAGGATTATTTAAACGACTGCATTGACTCCACTTTTGTCTCCAGTGTGGGTGCATATGTAGACCGTTTTGAAGCAATGCTGGCGGAATATGTCGGCGCAAAATATGCCGTTGTAACGGTAAATGGAACGGCAGCATTGCATGTTGCACTAAAACTCGCGGGATTGCAGGCCGGCGATGAAGTGATTACTCAGCCGTTGAGTTTTATTGCAACATGCAACGCCATTTCCTACTGCGGTGCATCCCCGTGCTTTGTGGATGTCGATCGCGAAACAATGGGCTTGTCGCCGGATGCGCTGCTGGAGTTTCTTGAAACGCAAACGGATGCAGATTCAAAGCGAGGACGAAGAGTGAATCGTCAAACCGGACGGCCCATCAGCGTCTGTGTACCCATGCACACCTTCGGGCATCCCTGCCGAATAGATGAAATTATCGAGGTTTGCAACAAATTCGGCCTCCCGGTAATTGAGGATGCTGCCGAGTCGCTGGGGAGTTTTTACAAAGGGCAGCATTCCGGCACGTTCGGGAAGATGAGTGTATTCAGTTTTAATGGGAATAAAACCATCACCTGCGGCGGCGGCGGAGCCATTGTGACGAATGATGCAGTACTGGCCCGCAGGGCCAAACACATTACCACCACGGCCAAAGTGCCGCACCGATGGGAGTTTGTGCATGACGAAATCGGCTACAACTACCGTATGCCGAATCTGAATGCGGCACTGGCCTGTGCTCAGCTCGAACAGATTGATGGGTTTCTGAAAAATAAACGGGAGCTGGCCGAAGTATACAAAAAATATTTTTCCACCATTGGCGTCGAATTTTTCAGTGAACCGGAACACGCTCAATCGAATTACTGGCTGAACGCGGTAATCCTTTCTGATCGAAAAGAGCGCGACGCATTTTTGCAAACCACCAACGATGCCGGGGTGATGACGAGACCTATTTGGCGGTTGATGAGCGAGCTGGAAATGTTTAAAGATTGTCCCCGAGGCCCGTTGGACCATGCAGAATGGCTGGAAGAGCGGGTGGTGAATATTCCGAGTAGTGTGAGACTCAAATGAACAAACCTCAAATTTTACTGATCGGAGCGGGAGGACATTGTCGCTCCTGTATGGATGTAATTGAGCAAGAGGGGCGGTTTGAGATCGCCGGGGTGATTGATCGTCCTGATTTCGGCGATACCGCTGTGATGGGATATCCGCTGCTCGGAACGGATGATGATCTTTTTGATCTCCGAAAACACTACCGGTACGCGTTGGTTACGGTTGGACAAATCAAGACGCCGGAAGTTCGTATCCGGCTGTTCAATGAGCTTCAATCTCTCGGGTTTGAGATGCCTGTCATTATCTCCCCGAGGGCATATATTTCAAATCATGCTAAAGTCGGAGCTGGAACGATTGTTATGCACGATGCATTGGTCAACGCGGGTGCTTGGGTTGGCGAGAATTGCATAATAAACAGCAAGGCGCTGATTGAGCATGATGCAAAGGTTGGGGCGCATTGCCATATTTCAACCGGAGCGATAATAAACGGCGGTGTCAACATCGGTGCGGGCACGTTTTTCGGCAGCAATGCGGTTAGTGTCCATGGTGTTTCAATCCCTGAAAAAAGTTTTGTTCCTGCAGGGAGTCTGGAACGGGGGCGCGATGGCTAATGTTTTTGTCATAGCAGAGGCGGGGGTGAACCATAATGGTTCGCTGAAACAGGCAAAAGCGATGGTTTCGGCTGCGGCTAAAGCCGGAGTGGATGCCGTCAAGTTTCAGACCTTTCGAGCCGAAACGCTAGTGACCGGCACCGCCGCCAAAGCCGGTTATCAGCAAGAAGCGACAGGCACCTCTGAGAGTCAGTATCAGATGCTGAAAAAACTGGAACTTTCCAATGAGGATTTTTGCGAGCTGAAAGCATGCTGCGAAAATAATCAGGTAGAGTTTCTTTCGACACCGTTCGATTTGGCATCCATTGACCTACTGGTGGATATCGGTATGAAGCGCTGGAAGCTACCTTCCGGCGAGATTACCAATCTTCCGTATCTGCGAAAAATCGGTTCATTGGGTCAGGAGATTATTTTGTCCACCGGTATGTGCGATCTGGATGAAGTTGCAGCAGCTCTGTCGCTTCTGGAGTCTGCCGGAACACCTCAAGAGCAGATCACCCTGTTGCATTGCAACACCGAATATCCGACTCCAATGGGAGATGTCAATCTGCGGGCCATGCAGACCTTGCGGGATGCCTTTCCAAAGTTGAAGGGTGCGGGCTATTCAGATCATACCTTGGGGATTGAAGTACCGATCGCGGCGATTGCGATGGGAGCCACGGTGATAGAAAAACATTTTACATTGGATCGCAACCTGCCCGGGCCGGATCACAAGGCCAGTCTGGAACCCGATGAACTGGCGGCCATGGTTCGGGCCATCCGAAACATAGAAGCCGCTTTAGGGAATGGTGTAAAAAAAACCAGTCCATCCGAACTCAAGAACAAGCCGGTTGCCCGCAAGAGCATTGTTGCGGCCACCCCTATCGTCGCAGGAGAACGGTTTACGGATAAAAACTTGACGGTTAAGCGTCCGGGAACAGGGGTTTCGCCAATGCGCTGGGACGAAGTAATCGGGCAAACGGCCCGGCGAAATTATCAAGCTGACGAGATGATCGATGCGTAAAATTTGCCTATTTACATCTACCCGCGCGGAGTGGGGATTGTTGAAGGGTGTTGCCGGACAGGTTGGCCATACAGATACACTTCAGTTGCAATTGCTCGTAAGCGGAAGCCATTTATCCGAACAGCACGGGATGACGGTGAGGGAAATCGAAGCGGATGGGTTTTCGGTGGATGCCCGGGTCGACATTCTTCAGTTTGACGATTCATCTTTGGGGGTGTGCCAATCAATGGGGCTGGCGCTGAGCGGTTACGGTGAAGCCTTGGGGCAATTGAAGCCGGATTTGCTGGTTATACTGGGCGATCGGTACGAATCTTTTTGTGCGGCAGCTGCGGCGCAGATTCTGCGCATCCCGATTGCCCACATTCATGGCGGAGAAACCACCGAGGGGGCCGTGGACGAAGCGTTTCGGCATTCGATCACCAAAATGGCGCATCTTCATTTTCCATCCTGCGAGGAGTACCGCCGGCGGATTATTCAATTAGGTGAAAACCCTGAACGGGTTTATAATGTCGGCGCTCTGGGAATAGAAAACATCCGTAAGATTTCCCTGATGGATCGTGATGAGTTGGAGGTATCCATCGGCTTCCCGCTGGATGCTCCTTTTTTTCTTGTAACCTTTCACCCCGTAACGCTGGAAACCGCCACCGCCGGAACGCAGTTCGATGAGTTGCTCTCGGCATTGGAGCAGTTTCCTGAACACAAGGTCCTCTTCACGAAGGCGAACGCCGATACAGACGGAGAGATCATCAACGAAAAGATCGACGCCTATGCTGCCGCCCATCCGAAGCGCTGCCTGGCCGTTGCGTCGTTGGGATTGCGGCGTTATTTGTCGGCCATGAACCTTTGCGACGCGGTGATTGGCAACAGTTCGAGCGGCATTCTGGAGGCCCCGGTATTCGGCGTTCCCACCGTCAACATTGGCGACCGTCAGAAAGGCCGCATTCGAACTCCGAGCATCATCGACTGCGAGCCGGATTATGAATCCGTTGTTTCCGCCATTCAAACGGCACTGGATGCCGAATTTAGGGCCTCGTTGTTCGGAATGGTTCATCCTTGCGAGCGCGAAAACACCGCGACGAGGATCGTAGATGTCATCCGGAACACCAATCTCGAAGGAATCCTAAAGAAACCCTTCTACAATCTGGAATGCGCCCGATGAAAAGCTTGGTCATTGGATACGGTTCGATTGGTGCGCGCCATGAAGCGGTTTTGCGCGATATGGGAGTTCCGACGGCGGTGGTGAGTCGGCATGCCGTGGATTTGATCTGCCCGTTCTTTTCTTCAGTTCAAGAGGCGCTTGCCAAGTTTGATCCCCAGTATGTAGTGGTTGCAAATCGGACATCCGAACATCAGGCGACGCTTCGAGAATTAAAGCAGCATGGCTTTACGGGGATCTGCCTTGTCGAGAAACCCTTGTCCGATCTTCCCGTGCCCCGTGACGTCGAATATGGCTTTAAGGTCATGGTGGGCTACGTACTTCGCTTTCATCCGCTCCTGTGCAAGGCAAATGGACTTTTGGAGGGAAAACAAATCATTTCCATTCATGCATATGTGGGACAGTACCTGCCCGACTGGCGTCCTGGAACCGACTATCGGCAGTGTTATTCTGCAAATAAATCCCAAGGGGGAGGGGTACTTCGGGATCTGAGCCATGAGCTCGATTATATCTGCTTCTTGGCAGGCGGATGGAAACGGGTGTCCGCAATCGGTGGGCATTACAGTGAGTTGGAAATTGAAACTGATGATGTCTTTGGCCTGCTCATGGAAACCGAGCGCTGTCCGGTGGTGCTTTGCCAGATGAATTATCTGGATCGGAACGTCCGTAGGGACTGCACTATCCAATACGAGGGAGGAACCCTCTTTCTTGATTTTATTGGAAACCGTCTGGTACACAATGGCGATGGACATGGCGTCTCGCTGAAGAGAAACGAAATGTTTGCAGCCATGCACGCGGCGGCTTGGAGCCCGGAACCAGGGCCGCTGTGTTCCTTGCAGGAAGGGATTGAAACCGTGGAGCTCATCGATGCGGCAGAGAAAGCCGCGAAAGAGGGTCGTTGGATATGCAGAACAAGCCGGTAGTGTATGCGTGGATTTTTGCCCGCGGTGGTTCCAAGGGGCTTCCTCGGAAAAACATTATGCCTTTGGCCGGTAAACCCCTCATTGCCTATGCCATTGAAACGGGATTGCGGTCAGAACTGATCGATCGGGTTTTTGTATCGACCGATGACCAAGAGATCGCCGAAGTGTCCCTGAAATACGGGGCCGAAGTGCCGTTTCTGCGACCGGCGGAGCTCGCCTCGGATGGTGCACCGGAACGGTTGGCTTGGCGGCATGCCGCGGAATGGGTCGAGCAGTCCGGGCTCCCGCCCATGGAGGTGATGGCAAGCCTGCCCCCTACATCGCCCTTGCGTACCGTTGAAGAGGTCAATCAGGGAATCGGTCATTTCTTTTCGGGTGCAGGAGAAACGGTTATAGCTGTGAGCCGGTCGGAGCGGCATCCTTCGTTCAACGTGGCAAACTTATTGGACGACGGCAGCGTGAAGCTGGTGAATCCTCCGCAAACCAAGGGTGCAAGACGGCAGGACTTTGCGCCGGTATATGACATTGCAACGGCCTTCTACGTCACTTCGCCTGGTTTTGTCATGCGAACCGATTCCTTTTGGGAAGGACGCGTGGCTGCGGTTGAAATACCCGTGGAGCATGCGGTGGATATCGATAGCGAACTTGATTTTGCATTTGCTGAATTTTTAATCCGGAGACAACAGGGGATCGAATGAAAAGCGTACGTGAGCTAATGAATCTTGCCGGGCGGACCGTAGCCATTACGGGCGGCGCAGGGCACATAGGGCGTGCTATGGCGTCGGCGCTTGCCGAACTAGGGGCGTCGGTGGCGGTTGTGGATTTGCAGGCCGATGCCTGCCAGGAAACCGTGGACTGGCTGGTTAATGGCTATGGGGTCGAGGCGGAGGCCTTTCCCGCGAATCTTGCCGATGAACCTGCGGTGCGCGAGTTGCCGGGGAAGGTTGCTGGCCGTTTTGGCGGATTGGATGTGCTGGTCAATTGCGCTGCATTTGTCGGTACCAGCGGACTGGAAGGCTGGGTGGTGCCATTCGAAGAACAATCCAGCGATACGTGGCGCAAGGCGTTGGAGGTCAATCTGACATCCGTTTTTACACTCACTCAGTCTGCCGCGCCGCTACTTAAAGAATCTGGCTGCGGCAGTATAATTAATGTGGCGAGTATCTACGGGGTTTATGGACCTGACCTGCGCCTGTACGAAGGCACCAGCATGGGTAATCCAGCGGCATATGCGGCCAGCAAAGGGGGGCTTATTCAGTTTACTCGATGGTGTTCCACGGTGCTCGCTCCCCACATTCGGGTAAACTCACTCTCTCCGGGTGGAGTATTTCGCGGGCAAAATCAGTGCTTTGTTGATAGGTACGTTGAGCGTACTCCTCTCAATCGTATGGCGTCGGAGGAAGATTTTAAAGGTGCGGTGTGTTTTCTGGCCAGCGATCTTTCTGCCTATGTGACCGGTCAAAACATTATGGTGGATGGCGGGTGGGGAGTCTGGTAGTTCTTTAGCTTCAGGCAGTAAAAATATGAATCTTTTTTTAGAACAGAAAGCACTCGCTGATTATATCAGCCGACAATTGCAATCCATCTTTCCCTTCGGCAGAGAAAGTCAGACTCGCAGGGATATTCTCCAGATTCTGCCGACGGCTCTTGAACGGACGGAGTATTGCTTTTCAAAGGTGAAAGCTAAATATTTTCAAAGGAACGGCGGACCGTTTTTTTCCCCGCTGATGACCGATCAGTACGCGATGTTTCTTTATTTACTGGCGAACACCTCGTTTAAAGCAGAAAAAGACCCACTTCTGGCAGACCGTTTGTACGGACTCAATAAAATGCTCCATAGCATTGATGTATATTATCAGATTGAATTGCCGGGCATTTTTTTGTTTGTTCATTCGGTCGGAACGGTGCTCGGACGAGCCACGTACGGTGATTATCTTGTGGTGTACCAGGGGGTGACCGTTGGTGGCAATCTGGATTACGAATACCCCATAATTCATGACGGAGTCGCCCTTTTCTCGAATAGCAGCGTCTTGGGCCGTTCCGTTTTGAATAGAGGTGTCAGCGTCTCTGCCCGGACTTTTTTGATGAACACCGAGGTCGATGAAAACCACATATGTTTCGGGCAACACCCGCATGTGGAAGTAAAGCCTGCGCGTCGCTCAGTAACAGATCATTTTTTCAATACAGGAAAAGGCAACGAATAATGGATCTCAATGGATAACTGAAGCCGTTGGAACTACTTTTTTAAATTTAACGTATTTATCTACACAACTAACGATAAAAACTCACCGTAGAAATCACATCATTTATCTATGTTTATTGATGGCAGGTATTACGAGATTGAGGTAATAAATCAGGTTGTTTGTGGATGCAGTGTGAAATGGAGGATACAATGAGTAAAGATGTTTTTTGGTGTAGCACCTGTCTGAATATGTCAACAAGACCGAGAATCGAATTTGATGAAAAAGGCCGCTGCAATGCCTGTGTCTGGAAAGAAGAAAAGAAAACACTGGATTGGGGGGCTCGGAAAACGGAATTGCTTGAATTGCTGGATAAATATAGATCAAAAAATGGATCGGGGTTTGATTGTATCGTTCCGGTAAGCGGCGGAAAAGATGGATCGTATGTCGCATATCAACTCAAACACAAATACAAGATGCATCCTCTCGCCGTCACAATTGCACCCCCGTTGAGTTTTGAAATTGGGGATAGAAATCTCAAAAATTTCTGTCAGTCAGGGTTTGATCATATCCACATCAATGCGGGTTATGAAGTAATGCGAGTGTTAAATCGGAAAGGTTTTTTTGAGCAAGGACGTCCTTTGTTCGGCTGGACTACAGCCATATTTACAGGCGTTATACGAATTGCGAATAACTTTGGAATCCCCCTTATTTTTTATGGAGAAGATGGTGAAGTCGAATATGGCGGTTCCGCGCAGAGCAAGAATAGAAGTATATTTAATATCGATTACATTAAAAAGATCTACCTTGAGGGCAACTATGAAAACACCTTCAAAGACATTTTTTCCGAACAGGAGTTGTATTTTTGGCTGTTTCCAAAAGATAACGAGCTGAAAACAGAGATTAGCATGACGCACTGGTCTTATTTTGAAGCATGGGATTCATACAGGAACTATCTAGTCGCAAAAGAGCATTGCGGGTTGCTTGAAAAAGAGGAAGGAAATACCGGTACCTATACTAATTTTGCGCAAAATGACAATTGTCTGTATGATCTGCACACCTATTTAATGTATTTGAAATTCGGATTTGGTCGCGGAACTCAGGATGTGGGTATTGATATCAGGCGCGGGGCGATGTCGAGGGAACAAGGGGTTCATCTGGCATCTCTTTATGACAACTGCAAACCAGAAAGACATGTTGATCAATATTTAGAGTACTATCAAATCACCAGGGATCAGTTTGAGGAAACATTAGATAAGTTTGCCAATAAAGAATTGTTCAAAAAAACAGATGGAATATGGCAGCCTTTATTTTCAATAAAATAGGTGTGTGCTAGTGATTGCGATTATTAATTACGGCATGGGGAATATCTATTCAATCCAGCATGCCATTCGATATCTTGGGGCCGAAGCGGAGTGTACAGGGGATTTTATAAAAATCCGTTCTGCAGAAAAAATTATTTTGCCTGGTGTTGGCTCCTATTATCGCGCAATGGAAGTTCTGTCCTCTTCAGGGTTGAAGGATGTTATAACATCTTCTGTGAAAGATGCTGGCATACCAATCCTTGGAATATGCTTAGGAATGCAATTGCTGGGAAACTCAAGCGATGAGGACGGTTTTTCTGAAGGTTTGGGCTTTTTTCGCGAGGATGTTCGTGTGTTTAGCTTCAGTGAGCCGAAAATTAAAATCCCTCATGTGGGCTTTAATTCCGTTAAAAAACCTGAACGAACCGTACTATTCAGGGATTTACCGGAACATTCTGACTTTTATTTCACACACAGCCACAGGATGACTGAACAAAACGAGACTCGTGCCAGTAATGGTATTTGTTGCTACGGTAACGAACCGTTCATTGCTTCATTCGAAAAAAAACATGTTTTTGGTGTGCAGTTTCATCCGGAAAAAAGTCAGAATCATGGATTGCGATTGCTGAAAAACTTCATTGAGTATACGTGATGCTAAAGAAAAGATTAATATTTACTCTTATCTATTCCGACAGGGCTTACATGTTGAGCAGGAATTTTAGGCTGCAACGGGTGGGAGATATCCACTGGATAAACAAAAATTATAATTTCCCGCAAATTGCAACAGCACTGGATGAGTTAATTGTTGTTGACGCAACCAAGACAAAAAAACAAACAAAAGAGTTTTTAGAGCAGCTGAAGCTGGTTGTCGATTCCTGCTTCATTCCTGTTGCTGCCGGCGGGGGAATTGATTCCCTGGCTAAAGCTGAACTCCTCTTGAATTCTGGAGCCGACAAGCTGATTATTAACACCGTATTATATACCGACCCAGCCTTAGTCAAAGAGTTGGTTAAAATTTACGGGAAACAATGCATTATTGCATCTGTCGACTATAAGATGACCGCCGGGCATCCCGAGGTATACATTCGGGATGGCACTTTAAAAATAGATATTCCCTTTGCGATTTATATTCAAAAGCTCGTTGATCTTGGAGTAGGTGAACTATACCTCAATTCGATTGACAAGGATGGAACAGGGCAAGCTTACGCATTAGAGGTGTTTAACTTTATCCCGTCTAATATTGACATCCCAATCATAATGGCTGGCGGTGCGGGGAATCACATCCACCTGATTGAGGGCATAGCGATGCCTCACGTTGATGCCGTAGCAACTGCAAATTTATTTAATTTCATCGGCAATGGCATACCTTTTTCGCGAAAGTGCATGGTAGATTCGGGAATTAAAATGAGCCACTGGGATAGCAACGATATCTTTTCATTAAGGAATTACTTTGGGGGAGAGTTAAATACTATGACGCAGTGTTGACAACACCGAATCATTGCTATTGTTTTCGTATAATATAGAAAGTTACACATTACGCCACACGTTGGCCAGAGTATTTGAAATCACATGGACAGAATGATACCTGAGGTTCGCAGCTAGTTGATTTTTGCAGGTGCACAAAATTAAATCAACGTTGAAACCCACTCAGAATTCAAAATCCAGAAGACGTATAAGACGGAATCCAAACAAAAAAGACAACTGTACAATGCACACCGAACTGGAAAAATACTGCGTAAAAGATAGCGCACGAATCTTGGATGCCATTCGTTCTATCGATCAGTCCAATGAGGGACTTGCTGTTGCTCTGGATAATGAAGGCAAGGTGCAGGGAGTGCTCACAGACGGCGATGTGCGCAGAGCTCTTTTGTCGGGTAAAACACTGGATCAACCTCTGAAACAGCACATTCAGAAGGATTTTTTATACGTCAATGAGCATGCAAGCCGGGTGGAAGTTCTTGATTTGATGCACGCTCGCAGAATCAGGCATGTGCCTGTTTTAGATGGTCACGGATGCTTAGCAGGTATTCATTTGTTGAGCGAAATCATCGGCGGGCGGAAACGGTCCAACATGGCTGTCATTATGGCTGGCGGGAAAGGAACCCGGTTGTATCCAATAACCGAATCATTACCTAAACCCATGATTAAAGTTGCGGGACGATCCATTCTGGAACGCCTGATCCTGCATCTGGTCAGCCATGGAATACATCGGATTTTTATCTCCGTAAACCATCTTTCCGAAATGATCCGGAACCACATTGGTGAAGGTGACAAATTTGGCTGCCAGGTGGAGTACCTCCATGAAGACGAGCCATTGGGAACGGCGGGCTCGCTGGCCTTGCTGCCCGCGCCGCCGACGGAGCCGCTACTGGTGATGAATGGCGATCTGGTGATGAATGCGGATCTGGGGGCCATGCTGGATTTCCACACGCGAGGTGACTACCATGCCACCATGGGTATCAAAGCCTATTCTCATCAGGTTCCTTATGGCTGCGTGACACTGGATGGGGAATGCGTGGTCGCCATCGAGGAAAAGCCGGAGATCGTTCAGCAGGTCAATGCGGGCATCTATGTGCTCTCCCCGTCCGCTGTAAAATGCATTCCTCGCAAATTTTACCCCATTACCGATCTTTTCGGCGCGGCCCTGCGCGAAGGACGCAAGATAGGTGCTTTTGATCTGGACTGCGATTGGGTTGATGTGGGCCAGCACGATCAATTGAGAACTGCGCGAGGCGAAGGGTAAACGGACGCCAGGCAAGGAGCTGCAGCAAGGTCTATCCCGAATGGCACTTAGTTAAGCCGAAATGAATGGTCAGATTTCCAGTTTTTATTCACGAAATTAGGGATTTATATGTTGCACAGACTTGCACTTATTGGCACTATCTTTCCATGAAAACAACCCCTCTATTTTCCCGAGAATTCCATATCGCCACGCTCAGCAAAAAAAGGCGATCAATAGCACAGCGGCTCGCCGATCAAGTTGCTTTTGCGAAGTCCCGTAGCCTTGACCAGCTCAGCAAATGCATGGCAGGTCTTATTCCTGATCGATTATTAAAAAAGAACGAAGAAGGAAGGCACAGCAGGGATCGCATCTTTACAAAGAAAACTACATTTTGGGCGTTTCTTTCACAGGTGATTAATGCGGATGGCGGCTGTGCCGAAGTCGTTTCTAAGCTGCGAGCTTTTGTTGCGCTTAAGTCTGCCTTTCAGATTTCTCCGTCGACTGGGGCGTATTGTTCTGCGCGCAAAAACCTTGCAAAAGAAGAAATCAACGCCGTTTTTGAGCATGTTGTTGAAACGTTGGATCAAATGGAATAAGATATCTTTGATGGACGCCGTGTCATCGTGGTCGATGGAACAGGACTGACAGCAGCCGATACGAAGCAAAATCAGGAACGCTGGCCGCAACAAAGCCAACAAAAGCCCGGGTGCGGTTTTCCAAGCCTTCGCATTTGTGCCTGTTTTTCACTGAAGACCGCTGCCCTTCTCAGCTACATAACCGGAAACCAGAAAGGTCAGGAGCTGCGCCTGTTTCGCGCCCTGTGGGATTCGCTCTTCCGGAAAGGGGACATCAGTTTGGGCGACAAAATGTTCAGCAGCTATTTTGATATCGCCATGCTTAAGGAGCGCGGTGTTGACAGTGTGGTTACGCAAGCTTCCAACAAACGAAAACCCATCGAAGAAGCAAAGGCGGTCAAAAAACTGGGAAAGACGATTTGCTGGTAACCCAAGTTTCTTATCCAAAAGCGTAAGTCGTTGCGTATCAGAGCTCGAACTTTCTGTGGCACTACAAAGTCGTCAGCGTTTCACCTCGGTTTTCCGCGGGGGGAAAGCCCTTTTCCAGTCGATTCCAAGCAGGGTGTAGATCCGCTCTTGTTCCGCATCCGGCTGGCTGGGCTTGCGGATGAAAATCTCGCGCCCATCCTCGAGCGGCAGACGGGTGGTTGCGACGACATGGGTGCAAAGCAATCGGCGCAGGGTGCGCCATTCCCGCTGCTCGCCGGCGGTTTCGAGCCGGTAGCCGATCCAGCGAAGCAGGTGGTAGGCGAGCACGCTGATGAAGATGTGCCCGTCCACGCGCTTTTCGAGCTGGTGGAAGTTGGGGCGCAGCCCGAGCGTGCCTTTGAGCATCCGGAACCCTTTTTCGGCTTCGAGCAAGGTCATGTAGAGTTCCCAGAGGGTGTCGGCCTCCATGCTTTTGTCGGTCTTGAGGACGTAGTCGCCGCATAGCGCGAGCGCTTCGTCGAGTTTTTCGTCGTTGCGGACGAGGTGCAGTGTTTGGTCCTTGTATTCCACTTGGTAGAAGCGAGCCACCCGCGGATGTTTTTTCAGGAAGCCGCCGATCTTTCGCTCGATCACGTCCGGACTTTTTAGTTGGCCTTTTTCGATGCGCTGGCGCAGGGATGTGCCATCGGCGAGGAACCGCTCCTCGGCCGCCGAGATCATCGCCTGCTCCTTTTCCCGGCGCCGGGCGCTCCGGCAGAGTACGAGGCGGCGCGCCTTGTTTTCCGGGTCGGCGATGCACTTGACCTCGACCCGCCTGTCTGCCCTGCGCCCGGGCAACGGGGAGAAGGTTTCGTTTTCGAAGTATTCGGCGTAGCGTGTTCGGCTGCCGCGAGTGATGTTGACGATGTAGGAGTAACCGCGTTCTTCGAGTAGCCTGATGTTGGCTTCCGACGCAAACCCGGCATCAAGGATCACGACGACCCTGAACCCTTCGTCGCCAAGATCCAGCCGATCGAGCATAGAGAGGAGCGTTTTCGTGTCAGCCATGTTTCCCTCAAATACCTCGTGCGACAGGGCAAAGCCGTGTTCGTCAAAAGCCATGCCCAAGGCCACTTGGCGGCAGTCGTTGCGCTTTTGCTTGTTTTTACCGTGCCGCGCCTTGGGGTTGCCTTGGCACAGTCCCTCGAAATGGGTGTTGGTGACGTCGTAGAGCACGATGCTTCGGCGCAGGCTGAAAAGCTCCTGCTCCGAGCTCCGAAGCTCCTTTTCGATCTCTCGTCGGATTTGCAACAGCTCGTCGCTGGTCCGGTAGAGCCGGTCCTTTGTGGTTTTCGCGACCGAAACCCCGAGCATCTCTGGCAACGCCGTCCGGTTCGCCCAATTGATCAACGCCCATTCGCTCAGCGGCTCAACCAGCCGATTGGCCACCATCAACTGGGCCATGGCGATCTGCTCCGGCCCCATGCCGAGTTTGCGAAGAACCGCCGGAAGCCCCAGCGCCTCCCAAGCCTTGAGCGCAACCAGGTGTGGTCCGAACCCAACCACGTCGTCGGTTTGTATCCCGTCGACCAAAACGCCATCAAGCCGTGTCGTGCCGGGAGCGAGCGCAACCGCCTTGGCCTGCTCCACAATTTTCAGGATGCGCGCCACCCACTCGGCACCGACGCGCGAAAGCTTGGCGGGGAAAAGCAACTCCTCGCCACGCAGCCGCAACTCCACGGCCTTCGCAATCGCCCCTCGCTCCTCCACCGGAATCGATGCATCCCCAAGCGAGGCCAAGACCCGCTGGCGCGGCAACCCCTCCGCATTCCTGTAGGATTCCACCAACTGGAGCACCGCCGTGCCCCGAACCGTCTTTGTACGAAAAAACATGCCCGAATCATAGCAGGCGAACCGGGTGCGTCAATCGGCCTAGGCGAATTGCAGGCACTACACCGCGTCGGTGGAAAAGTCCGGGCGTTGGAAATGAGTGACTTGCAAGAATTCGAACCATGAAACATGCAGAAAAAAGCGCAATTTAGCCATTTTCAAACGACCATTTGAGAAACTTGGGGTAAGCTGGAGCAAGCCTGTATGGAACAAAAAGGCCGCCTTCACGCGCGAAGAATGGGAGGCGCTGCCCGATGCAATGACGCTCCGCCAGATCAAAGTCAGCGTTACAGCCAAAGGCTTCCGTGTCAAATCATTCTATATTGTTACGACGTTGCTCGACCCGATCAAATACCCTGCAGAGGAACTTGCTGAACTCTACCTGCGACGCTGGGAGGTCGAACTTAATTTCGACGATTTAAAAACCACCATGGGCATGGATACGCTGCGCTGCAAGACGCCCGACATGGTTGAAAAAGAACTGCTCATGTATTTTATCGCCTACAACGCGGTACGCTGGATGATCTGCAGGGCAGCGGATCAGGCCGATGCCGATCCCATGCGGATCAGCTTCAAAGGAACATTGCAGGAACTGCGCAACTGGGAAGGTCAGCTCAACCATCCCAAGCTCACTCAACGCGAAAGACGGGATCTCATCGCCGAACTCTATCGCGGAATTGCTCTAAAAACGGTGCCCTTAAGACCCGGTCGAAAAGAACCTCGCTGCCTCAAGCGAAGACCCAAACCCTATCAGCTTTTAACCGAACATCGGAGTACCATGAAGGAGACGGAACACCGGAGTAAATATCGTGCTAAAGCGGCTTAACTAAGTGCCATTCAGGTCTATCCCTTTTCCAGCACAAGCATCAAGGGATCAGCATAGGCGACGGTTGCCGGCGTATTCATTACGTTGGCTGCCTTATTGACCTGATCGCGTATGGTGCTCATATCAAATCCCGAGAACTTTTTGTTTTGGTATTGATTCGCCAGCCGTCTTTTCGTTGATTTGAACATTTTTGCTTTATTTGAAACCGCCTGCCGGAGGTATTCGTGTTTAAGCGTCAACAAGCTGGGTGCTGCGGATGTCCCGGAATCCATCGTTGCGATTTTTTCATCGATAACTTGTGCAAGCGAGTCGAAGGCATCCACATGAAAATTTGCAATCAGCGAATCCAATTCCTTGAATGCTTCGGGATCAATGGGCTGTGGAACTTTGTTTTTGATGGTCGCGATAACAGCTTCCGGACTCGTTGCCTTCGTTCCGATCAGATTCGGCAGCTTGATATCGCAACGTTCATTCTTGTTTAATTTATAGTTGATGATCTGTGTATTGGCGAAGGAGGCCTCGATCGCTGTGGTGCAACCATCATGAATCACCGTCTCCGCCGCCAGCAACCATGGTCCGATTGCTCCTTCATGAATGACCTTGACGTTGCGAAGGCCAGTGAAAACGCAACGGTAAAGTTGATCCCCTTCTGAAGGATGGTTTCTGTATACGATGGTTTTCTCGGGAAACGCCGTCGATAGCCGATGGACTAGACTGATCATATCAACCATGCTTTTTGTTGAATGGACATAATAGTCAACAAATGTGTGACGACTTTCAGCATCACTAGGATCGTAGCCCATCTTAGGAGAAAAAATCATTCCTGGCCCCATTCCGTGATTGGCCTCGCCGTAATTGCCATTGATGAGGATGAAGTTCCCATGTGTCATCCGCAACTGATCTGCCTTATCCTTGTATAACCCGCGATAAGCTTCCTTGCACAGATCAAACCGGGGATGTCCGGTAACGACGATGGGTACTTCTAAATTTAGCCCATCATGAGCAGATTTCTGCCAATCTCCCCACACGCACAATCGATCATTTCGATCAAAGCGTTTAGGGTCATACTGCAATGCTAAAGCCTTTTTCCACTCTTCCTGTGCTCCACTATAGACAGCCCCCTCTTCCGGCAGATAGAGCACATCAATGCCTAACTGCTTTGCTTTTTTGTACTGACTCCAGGTTTCGGTCGTCATAAGACACTGAAAGATATGTTTTCCGACATAGATCCCGCCGCGAAAGCGGTGCATAATCTTTTCTAGATGCCGGTGACTGCAAATGTAAACCCGGCGGTCGTCCTTGATGACTCTTGCGGCCAACAATAGGCGAAAGTCCAATTCACGGGCCGTCGTTTCGATCGGGAAAAATATATTGTGCATGTCGTTGCTTGCTCCTGAAGGTAAAGTTGGATAAAAAATTGTCACGAATGGGCGTCTCTGGCAAGGAGCGATTTAGTTAAACAGGATAAAGTACTCATGAAGGAATGTCTGATCTATCTTCTCTGCAAACTGTTTCCTTCTGCTTCATTGAGAGCGAAGGCAAAGTCCCGGCTTTGCACGAAGGATAAAGGAATAGGGAATTCGGTGAAACTTTGTTCTGAATTCTACGGAAAAGTTCGGATTTTCGGGAACAATAATAAAATCATCATAGGGGAGACAAAACGCCCCTTCAAACTCAGGATTTTGGTTGTCGGCGATAATAATACGGTGTGTATCGGGAAAAATGTCCAGATCAAGGGCGCAAGCCTTTCGATTGGGACAAAACGATCCACGGCCGATCATGTTGTCTTTTCTGTCGGCGAAGCTACTTCATTCGTTGATAAAAATTATTTTTATCTCTACGAAAATGAGTGTTCCCTGCGGATAGGCAAGAACTGCATGTTTTCAAATCTCATCACCATCCGGTGCGGCGAAAAGCCCCATGGCCTGATTGATCGGAAGACGGGCGAAGTCCTGAAGGGAAAGTACGCGGTCTCCATCGGGGACCACTGCTGGATCGGGACCAACTGCTTCATCATGAAAAACGCCGGGTTGGCGGACAACACGATCGTCGGGAGCTGTAGCGTGGTCACAAAGCGGTTCGATGCCGGATATTGTGTCGTGGCGGGCAATCCGGCGAAGGTGGTCAAGGAAGAGGTCGACTGGGTTGAGAATGTGGCTGCGTATGTGAAAAATTGCGGTTCGCAAGGGTAGTTGCCTTCCATTGGACCGAGAGGTGACTCAATGCTGTTTTGAACGGTCCTTGCCGATGAAGCCCGGGCGCATCTTCACCTCGTCGTAGATGCGGGCGACATATTCGCCGACGAGGGCGATCGCGCAGAGGATCAGGCCGCCGAGCCCGCTGACGAGGATGACGAGGGTGGTGAAGCCGGTGAAGGCGCGTTCGCTATAGAACCAGTCGCAGAACCATTGGGCGATCCTGATTTGCGGCTGGTGGACGCGGATGGTTTCGAGCGTTTCGCGGGGGATCGACTGGGTGTGGCCGAGCAGCAGGATGTCGGGCCAGACCTTTCCATAGGTTTCGATGAGCGAGGCGTTCGCCTTCTTCGCGCCGAAGCGCTTGCTCCTTGGTCCAGCTCATCTGCCGCCCGATGTCGTAGACGATGCGCAGCGGTGTGATTGGGTTTTCGCGAGAATGTTCCACCATGGCCTCATGTTTCCAGGATTCCGCAGAGGTCGTGGCGCAACGGGTTTGCGATGTCATGGTCTTTCAGCCGGATCGGATCCTTGTCCTGGTTGGCGCAAAGCAGGATGCAACGCACATCCTGGTTCGCGAACAGGGGTGCCACCTTCCTGAAGTTGAGCTTGCGCGAGTCCACCTGCTCGGACGATTTGGCTTCGATGAGGAAAAGGGAAGCCGCCGACTCGACCACGAAGTCGATTTCAACGGTGTTTTGATCGCGATAGTAGAAGAGGTTTCGACCGGGTTTGGCGTTGGTGGTCTTGATGAGTTCCGTCAGCACCATGTTTTCCCAGATGTTGCCGACGTGCAGGCTCGACTCAAGAGCTTTGCCATCACCGACATGCAGCAGGCGGCACAGGAGGCCGTTGTCGGCAAAATAGAGTTTAGGCGATTTGGCCAGCCGCTTCCCGATGTTGGCGAAATAGGGCGGTAGCAGGTGGATGATGCCGCTGGCTTCCAATGCTCCGAGCCAGCTCTTGATCGTACCGGCCGCCACGCCGACTTGCTTCGCCATGTCGGCCATGTTGAGCAACTGTCCGGCCCGGGTGGCGCAGATTTGGATGAAGCGCTGGAAATCGCGCAGATTGGATACGTTGACCAACGTCTTCAAGTCGCGTTCAAGATAGGTCTGGATGTAGTCGTCGAAGTACATGCCGATATCCATGGCGGGATTCGCCCAGCATTCGGGAAATCCTCCCTTCCAGAGGCTTGCGTCCACTTCATCGATCGAAAACCGGCCCGACCCGCGCAATTCCTTTGCGCTGAGCGTCTCCAGCTGCAGGATTCCGATGCGCCCCGCCAGGCTTTCGCTGATCCCCTGCATGAGGCTCATGCGCTGGCTGCCGGTTAGGATCCAACGTCCGTAGTCGGTGCGGTTGGCATCGATCAATACCTTCAGTTCGCGCAAGAGGGATGGTGCGTACTGGATTTCGTCAAGGATGACTTGCCGCGGGAAGCGGCCCAGGAAACGGGAAGGGTTTTCCTCGGCTTCGGCGGCCATGGCTACCTTGTCGAGGGTGGCATATTCGGCGTTGGGCAGCATGCGTTGGAGCAGGGAACTTTTACCGGTTTGCCTTGCCCCGGTAAGCCAGACCGCCGGGCGGCTGGCGCAAGCGGCCTCGATTTGGTTTCTTGCTGTTCGTTCAATCCACACGCAGGGGCTCCGTTAAGAAATTACGCGATATGATTGCAGTATATCTTAAAATGTCAATCGTCGGCACCAATTTTTATTCCGCCCTTTCTTGGCGAGGTGGTGTTTGTACATCTTCACATCCTTGAGCCAGCGGTTGGATGCGATGACCGCAGCGCACGCGAAGCCGTAGATTCCGGCGCGGAACATTTGCTGGGAAATGTATTTCTTGAAGAAATAGAACGGGAATCCAAAGAGGATGCGCAGGGCGAGCACGCCCTTGGGCTTCAGTTTTGTTTCGGTGGAGCGAACCGTACTGACGCGGTTCATCTTGGCCACTTGCTGTTCGATGTCGTGGAAGGAATAGTGCAGCAATTCGCCGTTCAACCGGACGGGCTTGATGCCTTCGGGAATCTTGAACTGGTCCCACGCGGCGTGGGCCGGCATCCGGACTACGGATTTGTGTTACAGCTTGTTGCGCCACATGACGGAAACCTTGTGCCAGATCGCACCCTTCGAAACGGGCGGGACAGTAACCAGTTTGAGGCTGTAGATTCCGGGTGCCGGTTCGCCGTTTGCAAACAGGGACTGGATTTCGTTTTGCAGTTCCGCACTGAGTACTTCGCGGGCATCGAGATCGAGCAGCCAGTCGTTGCTTGCAGCGTCCTCGCCGTTGCGTTTCTGGTATCCGTTGCCTTCCCATTTTTTCCAATGACTCTTGCCCCGGCAGCAATGGCGATTTCCCGGGTTTTGTCGGTCGATCAGGAATCGACCACGACCACTTCCGCTCCGATATTTTTCACCGATTCCACCACGGGCCGGATGCGCGACGCCTCGTTGAAGGTGCGGATGTAGCAGGTCAGCGGAATTGCGGATGAGTTAGGCATCGTTTTTTCCTATGGAAGTTGATCGCACGATGAAGCCCGGGCGCATCTTCACCTCGTCGTAGATGCGGGCGACATATTCGCCGACGAGGGCGATCGCGCAGAGGATCAGGCCGCCGAGTCCGCTGACGAGGATGACGAGGGTGGTGAAGCCGGTGAAGGCGCTTTCGTAGCCGAGCAGTCGTTTGCAAAAAAAGTAGAGCGCGAGGGCGAACGAGGCGAGGGCGGTGCACAGGCCAATCCCGCCGAGCAGGCGGATCGGCTTGTAGGAAAAGCTGAGGACGCCGTCGATCGCATATTTCAGCAGCCGCTTGAAGGTTTGTTTGGGCGTGCCCGCCGCGCGGTCGTCGCGGGAATAATCGACAAAGGCACGCTGGAATCCGATCCAGCTGTAGAGGCCGGGCAGGAAGCGGTTGCGCTCCGGCAGCTTCATGAGTTCATCCACCGCCGCGCGGTCGAGCAGGCAAAAGACGCCGATGTCGGGTGGAATGGGGAAGTCGATGGTGTAGCGGAAGAGCTTGTGGAACAGCTCGAATCCACAGCGGCGCAGCCCCTTTTCCGCGCGGTCGATGCGGCGCGCGAATACGACCTGGTTGCCCGCCTGCCACGACGCGATGAGTTGCGGAATCAGCGCGGGCGGGTCCTGCATGTCGGCGTCCATCACCACCACGGCGTCGCCGCGCGCATGGGCGATGGCGGCGGTGACGGCCGCCTGATGGCCAAAGTTGCGGGAAAGATCGACCCATTCAATTTCTGGGTGGCGGGTCCGTTCGTCGCGGATCATCTCCAGCGTGGCGTCGCTCGACCCGTCGTTCACCAAGACCAGTTCCCACGAAAGTTGCTGTTCGGACATCTCTTTGAGGACGGCTTGGATAAACACCTCAATGCCCTGCTCTTCATTATAGACCGGCGCAACAATGCTGATCGTAGGTTTCATGGCTGTTGTCCTATTAACGGATTGCGTGTTTTGAGCCCGGCGAACCGCGAAAAATCACGGTCGGCTGTCCATAATTCCGAGACGCTGTACTGGATGCAAACCGCCTGCAATGCACGTTCGTGAAAATCCGAATCACTTCTATGGGCATAAACCAGCAGGTTGGTGTCTACGGCAATCATAGACCATGACCTTCATACGCACTGTTTCGAATCGTCTCCCACGAACTTTCCCTGAATGCTGGAGAAAGACCGTTGCCGCCAAAGACCACTGGTTTTACGGGTTTTCTTTTTTGGTTTTCCCGCTCATCAAGCACCTTGGCCAAACCTTCTTCGACAAGGCTGCGAAGTGTCTGGTGCTGTTCATGGGCCACCCGTTTGGCCTGTCTTAACAATGGGTCTGATATTTCAATGGTCGTTTTCATGGAATCAAGTTGGCCTATATTGCAATATTGTTCAAGCCCGTAGATGTGGGTCATGTTTCCGGGGAGGGCGGAATATAGGCAAGGCCGTAGCGGCCGGCTTTTCCATCGGTCCGCCGCGGCCAGGAGATGATCAGGTCGGGAAGCGGTTCGATGGTTTCAAAGGCGGCGACGATTTGCGGAAACTGCTGTTCGATGCTTTTTTGATTGGCGTGTTCGTGGTCGCGGTTGCGCTGCCAGAATACCAATGCGCCATGCTTGCGGACCTCTTCTTCCGAAAGGAAGGTGGCGAGTTTGAAGTCGCCTTCAATGACTACGGCGGGTTCCGACTCTCCGTACGTGTTGACAATGCCGCCGTACCATTCATCGGCGATGATGTAGCGGAAGGGTTCGTCGCTGATCTCCGCCCAGACCTTTTCCACCGCTTCCGCCAGCTCCGGGCCGGGATAGTTGACGCGGTGCGGCTTGTCGCGCAACACGGGGCTGAATCCATAGACAACGACGTAGGCGGCGGCGTAGAGGATCGAAGCGCCGGCCACGGTCCATAAAAACGGGCGCGGATGCTCTGCAACCGGATAACGGCGAACCAGCCAGAGTCCGATCGCCAGCGGGAACGGGGCGGCCCACATGGTGACCGGCGCCATGCCGGTTGCAAGGGCGATGAGGGCCAGGAAGAGATAGGCTCCAAAGGCGAGGGCGGCGGTGTCCCTCGTCTGGTCAGCGCGTGCCGCTTTTTTGCGACCGTAGAACACGGCCAGTCCCAGCGCCGGCAACAGGATGCCGGTTTGCCCAAGGATAAACTCGACCGGGTGCCAGAGGTGGTGCCACCACGGATGCTCGCCGCCGCCCCGGCCGAGGCCATAGCGGATGGTGATCCAGTCGTGGTCCATCATCCAGAGCAGATGCGGGATGAAGAGCAGGATCGCAATGAATCCAGCCAGATAGAGACCCGGGCTCCGCAGCGCCTGCTTCAGTTCTCCGCGAAACCACCAGACCGCAAAGAGCGGAACGAGCATGAAAACGGCGATATATTTGGTCAGCGCTCCAAGCGCGACGCAAACGCCAAGGCCGCACCAAGAAGCCAAACGCTTTCGACGCAGGCCACTCATTCCAAAATACCAACCCCATGCCCAGAGCGGCATTTGCACGACGTTGACATTCAATTCCACGGCACCCAGCGTGTAGAAGAAAACCAGGTCGATCGACAGCACGGCCAGCACGGCTTGGCTTGGCGAACACGAAAGCAGTCGGGCCAGACGATAGATCCCGAGACCGGCGGTGACTACGCAGAGCTGGGCCAGGAAATAGACCCCGGCATCGCCGGCGGTCGACGAGGCGATATAGGCGAGCCATCCGCTCAACGGCGGATGCTTGTCGTAACCCCAAGCCCACTGCGAGCCCCACATGCTGGCCTCGATGCTGTCGAGCGGCAGGCAGGTGTTGCACAGCGCGGGGATCAGCGTCCAGAGCGTCAGATGCGCCAGTGCCCACAGAGCGAGAATCGTTCCGGTTTTTTCGGGTAGTAGTTTTGATGTATTCATTGTGCGGTTTGGGTCAGGTATCTTTCTATAAATCTCGCCGAGCGCCGTTTCAATTTGAGGGTGGCGAAAAAGGGGATTTTTTCAAGGGCGAAAGCTGTTTTGGTTTTGTGGAAGCTTTTCAGGTCGGTGTACTTCAGCCGCAAGCCGTCCTCGGTGCGCTGGATAACAAAGTTTTTCGGATTGAAGTCGTAGAAGCACAGCTTGTGGCGGACGATGAGATCGAAGAACTCCAGGAATTGCCGCCGCAGGGTTGCATCCTTCTTTCCCATTCGTAGGAAATCGCCGAACGACAGGGAAATCGTTCCATTCTCATCCCGAACCAGTTCGCAGACCAGCGCCTCTCCTTCATTCGTGACGGCCAGTTCAGGATCGCATTGGGCGAGATAGTCGCCCAGCAGGTTCTGCACGGCCCGATACGCCTGCAACTCGTTGGCATTCGCCGCTCCCGGCCTCTTTTCGATCTTGAGGCATTTTCCGGGATCGTCCGGGTGTCGGTAGCAGCGGCGCGTGGCGCCTTCGTTGATAATCATGCTGTGGTCGAGGTGGATCATAGGTTCCTTGGGCAGATGCTCAATTCAACTCCAGCGAGAGATCGGGGTGGTGCGCCAGGATTTTACTGTAGAACCGCCGCACCCGCCGCTCGGCCTTTAAGCGGGCGAAGTATCGGATAGAAGAGAGCGGGATGAGTTCCTTTCCTCCGAGTCCGTCGATGATGAACAGCTTGAGGTGGCCATCGCGCCCTTCGCGGACCATGACGTCGTGCATGGAAAAGTCGCGCACGGCGATGGCGGATTCCACCAAGTAGGATGCGAGATCGGCCAGGGCCGCCGCGATCCTGGTCTTGTCCGTCGATTCCAAGTGGCTGGCCAGCGTTCGTGCCGGCGTTCCATCCTCGTTGGTTACGAGATCGAGCAGCATGGCGGAACCGAGTGATGTCTTCACCATGCCGTGGAAGCGCGGTATGTGCGACAGATCGGTGTTCTGCTTTCTGAATTGGCGATAGGCCTGGAGATCCTTCCTAGTTTCGTCGAACGAGGAGAGTTTGCGCAGCCGCTTGTACCACTTCTTGTTTCGTTGGCGCCGCCTTTCCAAGCTGCCCGCCTTCACGATCTTGAGGCATTTGTCCGCCTGTTCGGGATGGTGGTAGATCGCCCGGTGCGACCCTTCGGCAATGAACAGGGACGGCTCCAGCTGGATCGGTTCAATCAGGTCCGAATAGACCGACTCGGTGGAATCGATCATTTTTTCCAGCGAGAAGCGGGCGATTGCATCGGCCCGCAGATCCGTCTCGGCGGGATGGTCCCGCACAATCAGCTCCGCGAGGGCGTTCGCGTCGCCCGGTTCGAAAAAGCTGCCGTTTACCCCTTCGACGATGATGTCCAGCGGCCCGCCGTGCCGCGTGGCGATCACCGGCGTGGTCATGGCTAGCGCCTCGACCAGCGTCAGGCCGAAGCTTTCCGGCTTTTTGGAACAGGAGACG
>CAYOBH010000005.1:33054-40023 GCA_964402125.1 uncultured Verrucomicrobiota bacterium | reverse complement strand
CCCAATAAACACAGTGTAATTGAGACAAAATAAAGGACGTTCGTTTTACAGAACGGTTAGCGAAAGAAGGAATACACTATGAAAAAGACATCCATATCGCTACTCATGGCGATGTTGCTGGGAGCTCCCTGTTTCGGAGAACAACTGGTCATTGAAATCATGGAGTTTGACTGCACCGAATATCCTGAGCTCTATGAGAAATACATCAATGCCATGATGCCAAAAACTGACTCCAAAGCCGGCGAGTTAAATGTTGCCGACACCCTCACAGCTGAGGAAGCGGTGTTGAACGAAATTGAACTGGTGGCGGAGAAAACTCTCTTTCTTAACCACTCTCAGGAAATTACTATTGGAGAGGAGATTGATCTGGTCACAAAGCTTCAAGATTTTGAGTTTAAACTGAAAGCATCCACAGAAGCCCGGGACGACGACCTTATCAATGTCTCACTGGACTGTTCCCTCTCAGCGGGGAAAAACAAGCGAGGCTCACGCACCGAAATATCTGTTCGTCGAGGTGAAACAATCCCTATAGGTGGCGGTGCTAAAACTCAAACCACTAAAGATGGGAGCGGCGAAACAAAGGAAATAAAAACCGTTTCAGTGATGCGATTCACAATAAAATAAACGCTAACCAAAGCACACACTCTATCACCGCGTCCAACGGTCCAGAGTGACGCGAGACGTTAGCTTCAGATAAAAATATGAAAATAAAAATTATAGCTACGCTCCTTTTGACTACTCTCCTTTTGACTACGCCTCTTTTGATGAGCATTCGATCTGCTGATGCTAATACAATTTCCAATGGGCGATATGTATTCACATGTTCCAAACTCTACTCAGGGCTGTGTGACATTACTTCAACCAACGGTCAATATAGGATGGTACCCATAGAGAATTACGGAAGGGGCTATATTGATTTCAAACGAAGTTGGACCGGCAAACTCAAAATAACGAAGAGCAACATGGGATCCTCAGAAGTTGCATTGAACCTTACCGGAACGGCTAAGCCTTTCGACGATCGTTCTTTCGCAGGGCGCGTAAGGCTGTCCTACTATGCCATCCCTTTAATCCCTGGGCGCATTTCTTGGGCAAAATGGAGTCTTCGTCCAGCAACACGCGAGGAGATTCATGCAGGTTTACTTAACGGGCTTATAGAAGCCTCAGGAGCCTTGGCCAATAACCGACGCTACAGCGCGATTTGGGAGAAGAGGGGGAAAGAACCATGGTCTGAAGAGACGTTGGTACATTACGGACTCCTTGGCGGGAGAAACCATGGGTATTCTCATTTCGATGTTCCTCAGCTACTGCAATGGTATAGAGAGGGCATCCTAAAAGTAGTCGACAACCACTTTGAATTGAAAAAGGGAATTGAGCTAACAAACCACTGAACGGTACGGCGTACCGCCGCCCCTCCGTTGCGGAATACCAGACGGGAGCCGGAATGGCTGCCGTCAAACTCGGCAGGATGGATGTTGCAGAAAGTCATTACGATACGGCTGCACAGATTCTTGCGAAGCAGGCAATGGACGATCCCGAACGTTTTTGCGATTATGCTCTGCTGCTGGGCCTTCTTGGAAGATACGAGGAGGCAATAACAGTGCTCAAGGATAGGCCTGAAAGATTTCCTGACGCGCAGATGCTTCAGCCTCTGGCAAAGGAGCCCGATATCATTGAAAAGATGGTGTCGGAGTACGGAATCAAGAAGACCGAACAAGGGCTCGGTCCCGTAAACTAGAGCAATTCACGAATGATATGCCGCATCATACTTTTGTAGGGCTGGAACGGGCATTGCCCTTCCAGCCGTGGCGGGACGCGTAGCGAGGCTGAAAACTTGGAAGCCAACGTTTTTAACCGTTCCCGCCCTACAATTTTCGGCGGCATTTCAACCGTTAATTTCTCTAATTATTTCACCCAAATGCTCCCGTTTTTCTGCCCTCTCGCTTAGGCGGCTGAGCCGCCAAGCGCCCTCTGCGCCTTCGCGTGATCATAAACACCGCCCAGCGTCAGAGCGGTCCGCCCCGTAACAAGGTAATTGACGCATTATTAGTAGATTACGGGACCAACACCTTTTCAACGATATATTTTTTCTTTAGCAGCCGCCAAAAAACGACGGCAAAGGCCGTCAGGGGAACGGCCAGCATCATGCCGAGAATACCGCCGAGGGCGGTGCCCCAGAAAAACACGGCAAAAATGATCAGCGCCGGATGCAGTCCGGTCCGCTTGCCCATGATGCGCGGCGTCAATACATAGCCTTCGATCGTCTGGACCGCGCCAAAAACCAGAAGGACAAGGATGACTTGCACCACGCCGCCGCCGCCAAAGTAGGCCAGCGGCAGCGCCACGGAGAGCCCTGCGATGCTGCCCAGATAGGGAATAATGTTCAGGATTCCCAGCAGCAGGCCGATCATCAGGCCGGAGGGCAGTCCGACCAAGGCAAAGCCGACCGCGAAAAGGGCGCCCTGCGCGAGCGCAATGATGATTTGCCCTCGGAAGAAGGTCAGCAGGATGGCGACAAACTGATCGAAAAGATAGACCACATCCTTGCGCGTTTCGGGGTTTAAGAATGGGAGAAAGCCATCGATCTGCCTTGGATTGAACGGCTTTGCCATGAGGAAAAAGGCCAGATAGACCGGCAATACCGCCCAGGCCAGCAGGGCCGACACGGATTGCATAATCGCTGAAACGGATTGGGAAAAGCGCTGCACGACCGATTCCAAGGCTTTGGATACGAGTTCTCCGGGATTGTTGATCAACGCCTCGGGGCTTGCATTCATGCCATGCTGTTCCAGCAGCGCTGCGACCTGCGGCCAGTGGCGGCGGGCGGCTTCCAGCATGGCGTCGACCATGGCCGGCAACTGGTCGAACAGCAGCAACAGCTGGTTGGAGATGAATACCGCGACGAACCAGATCAGTAGACCGAGCGGGACCAAGGCCGAAAGGAAGAAGAGCAGCAGGGCCAACGCCGCCTTTTCACGGCAAATGTGCAGCAGCCAGTTGTAGTAGGGACGGACCAGCATGGCCAGGATTCCGGCGATGACCGGGGGAAGAAGAACATCCTTGAACGCCCCGACAAAACGGGAGAGAACCCAGACGAACGCAAGGACAACCACGATCACGACGAAGGATGCGCCCAGCGTAATGGCGGCTGCGGTGGTGGCTTTTTGACGGGGACCCAGCTCGATGGTTTCCTTCATGGCGGTTACTCCCTTTCCTTGAGGAGCGGGAGCAGGTCGCGCCAGGAAACAATGCCCTGGATATAGTTCAACGCGTCGACGATCGGAATGCATGAAATGTGGTGTTTCAAGAAGGCATCCACCGCATCGGCCAGAGTGGCATCCGGCTGTAGGGTGACGAGGTTGCGCGACATGATCTGGTGCACCTTCTTGTTGAGCGTGGCGGTGTCGCGGGCCGTTTCCGCCGCCGTTCCAATGTAGGGGCTCAGCGCCCGCAGGAGATCGCGGTCCGAAACCACGCCTTTCAACCGTTCGTGTTCCACCACGAGTACGTGGTGAAAACGCGTGTGGTCGAAGATTTCCTTCACCACCCGCAAGGTATCGTCCAGTTCGACGGTAACGACCCGGGTCCGCATAAATGTTTCGATCTTTTGCATGTCGGTATCAATTCCTAATGCATTGTCGCATTGGATTCAATGGCAATGTTGAAATCGTATGGCGAAGAATTCAAAACCCCTTCCCGCTGCACAAAATAGAGCACCATCGGAAAGTAGGACATGCTTCCAGCTTGTCTCTATCCGCATCGCCCCTGCGTCAATTCAAATGGTAAGTGCAATTCCTTCGGACCCGGCGTCTTCTACCCGTTCAAACGGATCGCGGCGCCAATCCCGATCCGAACCCGTTTTTCCGGCTCCACGTCCTTGAACGCCAGCGCCATGAACTGCTTGAGATCGAATTTGGAACCGGGGTCGAGCCAGAGGATGGTTTGCCCGTCAACCTCGCGGATGCCGAGCGCTGACACGATGTTTTTCCGGATCGACTGGGGGGCGAAGGAAAACTCGTAATGGCCGGGGGATTTCTTGAGCAGGGTATATTTCAACTGGAGCTGCCTGCAGGCTTCGCCGGGATCGGGCCTGAACGGCGATGCGAAGGTCAATGAACAACCCGCAACCTGCCCGGAATCGATGATGGCTTCAACCCTGCACCACCCCTTCAGCTCTTCATTCATCGAATCAACCAGCGGTCCATGGCCGTCGATCATTTGCCGGGCTTCCGCCGCAAACTGCAACGTGACGACCTCGGATCCGGAAATCCAGGAGGTTCCGTACATGGCTTCAAGCCGGGCCTCGGCAAAGCCTTGGTAGAGGGGAACCAGCGACGGTTGGCTCTTCATGGCCGCCCGCGCAATCGCGGCGCCAACGACCTGGCGGGGGATTCCCCTGCGACCCTCCTCGATGGAGACGAGAAAACCGATCCTGCAAACCGAGGCCCTGCGTTCCTTCAGTTGTTGTTTGAAAAGGCTGGCGGAAAGGAGCGGCTTCTCCCGCTGCGCAACCACGCGCTGGCGCGTCGGCCCATCCTTGCAGGCGCCGCAGGCCAGGCATTTTCCCTCCCTTTCATAGCTGCCGAGGCAATACCCTTCGTCGATGAACCGCCCCGCCTTTTTCGAGGAATATTCAAGGAACGCATCGTCCACGCCGATATGGATGGACGGGTGGTTTCCGTCGCGCCGGTCGATGCCCTTCAACAGGGCGGCCTGCGGGATCCCCGCCTGGTCGAGGGCCGTTTTCAGCGCGGCAATGAATTCATCGGGGACATCGCGGTAATACACATACCGGGTTGCGGCACACACCTGGTGGACGATATCCAGCAGCTCCGGGTTCCGGGCACGCACGAGAATCTGCGACAGGTAATACTCGTTAAGCTCCGCCGACGTGCGGAACTCGAGTTCGTGGCTCCGTACCAGCCGTCCGATCTGGTGGATGATTCCATGGAGGACCCTGGGTTCGGGAGCATCCTCGCGTTCGAGCGGCGTGAACGGGAAGCGGACGAGCGGCGTCAGCGAAAAAATGATGCGCGGCGTCCTTCCCGCCGATTGCATCGTCTGGTTGATCCATGCCAGCAGCTCCCGGAACTCGGCATAGTCCTCCCCGTTTTCAAGCCCGGTTGCGATCAGGAATATCTTCAGCTCGCGGATCGGGGAGCGTATCAGGATGGAAAGGCTGGCGCGCAGCTGGTGCTCGTCGATGCTCTTGTGCAGGTAGCGTCTCATCCGCGCGGAAATCCCTTCGAGCCCGCAGGTGATGCTGGTCTTGCCGATGGCATGGAGGAATTGCAGCAAGCTCGGGTCGTCTGCAATCTGGTCGAAGCGCTGGCTGGTCACCTTCACGGTTGAAAAATCGCGGGAAAGCCGCTGGAGGATCTCGTAGAACCGGGAATGCATCGAATAGTTGAAGCTGTACAGCTCCGCTTCCGATGCCCCCTGCGATACCTTCATCGCCAGCGCCGCCTGCTCGACGGCATCGGGATCATACTCGCGATACGGCTTGCGGCTCCACCCTTCGGCGCAGAAGCTGCAAAAACAGGGGCACCCTTCGCTGATCGGAATCTGCACCCTTCCCACCTGGTCGCCTTCATGCATCATGGGCGGGTTGGCCGGAAGATTGCCGCTTGAAAGGATCCGTTCCACATGCTTCGTGGTGCGCCTTTTCCCGTCGGGCTGGTAGAAGCCGTCGATCCCTTCGAGCAGCCCAAGGATTTCTCGCTTCTTCAGCCCGCGCTTCTTGCCCTCGCGGATCGTGGAAAACAGCTCCCGGATGGTTCCCGCCGATTCCCCCACGAAGATCCCGTCGACCAGTGGATCGTCGCCGGCCAGCGCGCCGCAAAAAAGCGCGTTCGCCCCGCCCAGGATGACGAGCGGTACCTCTTCGCGCCCGCACCGCTCGGCCTTGCCCAGGGGAATACCGCTCCTTTCCAGCACGATGGGCAGGTTGACGATCTCCTGTACGATGGAGTTCGAGAACGCAACAACATCGAAGCCGCCTCCCCCTCGTTTCGACGATGTGCCCAGCAGCCACGGCACGCCTTCGGCGCCGAGGATCTTCCCATCCCGTGGCGGCGGAAGAAACGACATGTCGACATAGGTATGGTCGACCGAGCGGATGATTTCATACAGCATTTTATGCGTGTAGGAGTGCGCAACATCCCACGACGTCGACAGCCGGGCGATCAGGACCCGGAGCTCCGCGCCCTCCCAGAGGGCTGGCGGAATCGTGTTGATCTCGCCCCCGCGAAGCCAGATGCCCGATCCGGTAAGCCGATGGTAGTTATCCTCGTACCACTGTTCAAACGTCGTATTCATGATCCAGGACCTGAAGCCTGTTCCCGATGGTTAAGATGCTGGGGAGCGACCTCCACACCTGGCCGATGGGCCGGACTGTTTTGCACCACATGGATGGAGATCACATGCAGGGGAACGTATCATTGATGGGCCACGTGGCACAAGCCAGCAAGCGACAGGGTCACGTCTTAACAGTCACCCAACACCCAGCGCCCGCGCGGTTTCCCGCCGGGCGCTTCACGTTTCAGACTTCACGCATTACGCATTACGTATTACGCATTACGCATTACGATTACGTATCACGTTTCCATTACGGAATCGGGAACTGTGCAGTCAGGGCGAGAACCTCTTCGCGGACCTGCGCCAGTACGGCGTCGTTGTTGGGGTTGTGAACAACGCGCTTAATGAAGCCCGCAATCTTTTCCATTTCGGCTTCTTTCATCCCGCGGGTAGTTACCGCCGGCGTACCGACACGGATACCGGAGGTGACGAACGGGCTCTTCTTATCGAACGGAATACCGTTTTTGTTGACGGTGATCGCGGCTTTGTCGAGCGCCGTAGCCGCGTCTTTTCCGGAAATGTCGGCGTTGGTCAGATCCACCAGCATCAGATGGTTGTCTGTGCCGCCGGAAACGATGCGGATGGCGTCGTCTTCCAATGCGGCGGCAAGTGCCT
>CAYOBH010000005.1:31228-32954 GCA_964402125.1 uncultured Verrucomicrobiota bacterium | reverse complement strand
GTGCCGCCGGAAACGATGCGGATGGCGTCGTCTTCCAATGCGGCGGCAAGTGCCTGCGCATTTTTAACCACCTGCTGTTGATACTGCTTAAACGCGGGCTGCAGCGCTTCGTGGAAGCAGACGGCTTTCGCTGCAATGATATGCATCAGCGGTCCGCCCTGAATGCCGGGGAACACCTGTCGGTCAATGTCGGCAGCAAACTTTTCTTTACAGAGGATCATGCCGCCGCGCGGTCCGCGCAGGGTTTTGTGCGTTGTGGTGGTCACAAAGTCGGAATGCGGCACCGGGTTGGGATGGCAACCAGCGGCAACGAGACCCGCGATGTGTGCCATATCCACCATCAGATAAGCGCCGACGCTGTCGGCAATCTTTCGCAGCTTCTTGAAGTCGATGATCCGCGAATAGGCGCTGGCCCCGGCCACGATCATTTTCGGCTTATTTTCATCAGCGAGCCGCTGGAGGTTTTCGTAGTCGATCTGCTCCGTTTCCTGATTCACACCGTAAGGGATGATCTTGAAGAAACGTCCGGAAAAGTTCATCGGGTGCCCATGCGTCAGGTGGCCGCCTTCGGCGAGGCTCATGGCGAGAATGGTGTCGCCGGGGTTGAGCACGGCAAAGTAAACGGCCATATTGGCACTGCTTCCGCAGTGCGGCTGCACATTCACATGCTCTGCACCGAAGAGCTCTTTGGCGCGATCGATGGCGAGGCGCTCGGCTTCATCGACCCATTCGCAGCCGTTGTACCAGCGCTTGGACGGATAGCCTTCAGCATATTTGTTGGTCAGGCGCGATCCCTGTGCTTCGCGTACAGCTCTGCTGACAATATTTTCTGAGGCGATCAGCTCTAGATTTTCCCGCTGACGTTTGTCTTCGGATTTAAGCACAGAATAGATTTCAGGGTCTACATCGTGGACAGCAATGGTACCAGCGGCATCGGACGCATAATCCTTGATCTTATTTACGCGGCGCTCGTGGCGTCCGCCTTCAAATTGAGCGCTCAGCCAGGATTCGAGAATTTTCTGAGCATCAGCAGCCGTAGTGAATTTTCCTGAAAGGCAGAGCACGTTGGCGTTGTTATGCTGGCGGGTCATGGAGGCCATTTCAGGGTTCATGCAAAGTGCCGCGCGCACATGCGGAAATTTGTTGGCGGTAATGCTGACGCCAATGCCCGTGGTGCATATAATTATGCCTTGGTCAACGGTGCCGTTGGAAACCTTATCGGCCACGGCCGCAGCGTAGTCAGAATAGTCGACGGATTCAGTGCTCTCGCAGCCGAGGTCCTCCACGGTCACGCCTTTTTCTTTCAGAATGCTCACGAGGCCGTTCTTCAGCAAAAAACCACCGTGGTCAGAAGCAATCGCAATCTTCATTTATATGGATCCTTTTCTATTTTTTACCGGTTCGAACAAAAAGAATCAGGTCCGAAAGGGCCCGATCAATTTCATCGCGAATCAAAATATATTCGCGTAATGATCCCCCGAATGGATCAGATACATCGGCGGCTACTCTTGAGGTTCCGAAGGCGTTAATCAAGAAAACTCTCTCTTCAACATCAGGGAATGCTCCGACGATTTGTGCGCGGTGGGCGGCGGTCATCGGAATGATTAGGTCGACGCGCCTGGCCAGCTCGGCAGTAAGCGGTTGACTGCGGTGGTTTGAAATATCGATCCCCAGCTCCTTCATGGCGGTAACGGAGTTTTCGCTGGCGGGACTGCCGAGGATGGCA
>CAYOBH010000005.1:0-31128 GCA_964402125.1 uncultured Verrucomicrobiota bacterium | reverse complement strand
CAGCTCCTTCATGGCGGTAACGGAGTTTTCGCTGGCGGGACTGCCGAGGATGGCATAGGTGCCCGCCGAAAGCGCTTCCCAGCCGATATCGCCGGCACGATACCGAAACAACGCCGCCGCCATCGGGCTTCGGCAGGTGTTTCCTGTGCAGACAAATAAAATTCTCTTCATATGACTCCTGACTGAGTATTAAAGACAAAGGCTCGAAGCTCACGAAGGTAAATCCTTTGAGTCCTTGGTGTCTTGGTGTTTAAAAATTCGTTCAATTTCCTCAAATGGAATTTTGCCTTCCCGCAGGCATTCAATCCGGTCGCCGTCAACTTTGACTACGGTGCTCGGTATCGCCTGTTCGGCGGATGGGCCGCTGTCGAGCACAAGGTCGGCCTCAACCGACGCCATCGCCTCCTGCGCGGTGCAGGTGTCGGGTTCGCCGCTGAGGTTTGCGCTGGTGAGCGCGAGCGGTACGCGGCAGATGCGGGCCAGTTGCAATGCCACGGCGTGATCGGGGATACGAAAACCAGTCCAGCCTTCGGCGGTTTCCAGAACAATCGTCAGTGCGCCGGGCCAATATTTTTCTGCGAGCGCCTGTAGTCCGCTGTTCCAGCGAATCGCCACGTCCTCGACCTGTTGGGGATCGGCGGCCAGCCGGGCAATCGGCTTATCGCCATCACGCCCTTTGGCGGCAATCAGTTTTTCCATAGCGCCCGGAACCTTCGGATTGCAGGCGATACCGTAGACGGTTTCGGTGGGAATAATCACCAGTCCGCCTTCGTTAAGTACAGCATGCGCTTTTTCCAGCGGGGCAATCTCGGGCTGCTCACGGTCAATGGGCAGGCAGCGCTGCGGCTCCTCGTCGACCGGGTGGAGTTTGGCAATGTGCGGCAGCTCGCGATAGTAGTTGTTATAATCGAGGCCGTAGCCGACCACAAAATGATCGTCGATGGCAAACCCGACATAATCGGCCTCGAATTCGACGGCGCGGGGCACCTTTTTATCAAGCAGCACGCAGGTTTGAACCGAACAAGCGCCGCGCTGCAAAAAAAGCTTTTTGGTGAAGGCGAGCGTACGGCCCGTGTCCAGAATGTCGTCCACCAGCAGAATGTTGCTGCCTTCAATCGCTTCGCGAATGTCGTGAATAATAGATACGGTGCCGGATGATACCGTGTCGTTGCCGTAGCTGGAGAGCGTTAAAAAGTCGATGCGCGGGCGAATGTCGTGGCGATGGAAACTGCGCATGAGATCGGCCAGAAACATAAAACTTCCCCTGAGAATACCGATCACCACCAGATTATCCAGCTCGGCTCTTTCGGCCATTAAATCGACCAACTCATCAACTCGGAGAGCGATCGCATTTTTATCGATTAGGATTTCTTTTACATCATATGCGTTCATGGGGTAACCTCTGAATCTTTACTTTGTGACGAGTAATGCGTAATGCGTAATGCGTAGATAGTTTGCGAGAGAATACGGCATTGTCGAGGGAGAATTACGCATTAGTCGTTACGAGTCACTTAAAACCGGAGATTTTTAATGAAAGTACGTACACGTTTTGCACCGAGCCCGACCGGAAACGTTCATATCGGTAATATGCGCGCAGCCATTTATAACTGGCTCTATGCCCGCCATCACGGCGGCGAATTTTTGCTGCGCGTCGAGGATACCGACCGCGAGCGCTCAACGCCGGAGGCGATTCAGACGCTGCTCGAAGCCATGGACTGGCTGAAACTGGATGTGGACGGCGAGCACCTCTATCAGAGCACCCGAATGGATGCCCATCTGGCCGCAGCAGAAATGCTGCTCGAAAAAGGACATGCCTATAAAGAAGACAAAGGGGGGCTGGGACAAGGCGAATGCATCATTTTTAAAATGCCGGGCAACGATATTTCGTTCGACGACGGCATTAAGGGAACACTCACCAAGGCGGCGGAAAATATGCAGGATTTCGTGATCGTCCGCTCCAACGGTACGCCCGTGTTCCATCTGGCCAACGTGCTCGACGATATTGAGCAGCGCGTAACGCACGTCATCCGCGGCGACGATCATGTAGAAAACACCTTCCGACACATTGCGCTCTACGAAGCACTCGGCGCCCCCGTGCCCCAATTTTCCCATCTGCCGATGATTGTGAACCATCAGGGCAAACCCTATTCCAAGCGCGACGGCGATGCCTTTGTGGGCGACTTCCGCGAAAAGGGTTTTTTGCCCGAGGCGCTCTTTAACTATCTCGCGCTGCTCGGCTGGTCGCCCGGCGACGACCGCGAGGTGATGAGCGTCCAGGAAATGGTCGAAGCGTTTGACCTCGACCGCTGTCAGTCGTCGCCCGCGCAGGTGGATTTGAAAAAGCTGACGTGGATGAACGGCGAATATATGCTCAAGCTGCCCGTCGAAGAATTTTCCGCCCTCTGCTTTGCCGAGCTCCATAAGGCGGGGATCAATGCAGAGCCGGAATATGCCGAAAAGGTCTTTGCCCTTGTGCGCGAACGCGTGAAAATTGTGGCCGATATTGCGCCGATGATCTCCTATTTCTTCTCCGACGACTATGAATACGACGAAAAGGCCGTGAGTAAAAAGCTTCAGAAAGAGGGCGTGGCCGATATTCTTAAACAGGTCCGTGCGTTATTGGCTGAGCTGTCGGTGTTCGATGAAGCTTCCACCAGTAAAGCACTTCACGACTTTGTTGAGCAGTCCGGCCTCGGTTTTGGTGCCGTTATGCCGCCCGTGCGTATTGCCGTTTCCGGAACGCAATCCGGCCCCGATCTCTTCCCGATCCTCGCCGTGCTGGGCCGCGAAAAAGTCCTCGCCCGCATCGACCGGACCGTTGAGCGGTTTCTGTAGATTGACAAAATAATTATGGACAGAATGATTTCGGGGATCGGCAAGAGAGGAAAACCATTATTTTGTCCGATATCATTTTGTCACAACCTCTGCGCCTCCGTGTTTCCAGCGGAGCGGGTGGGCCCCGTTTGATGGGGCCGTATTCTTCTTTTTAGCGATTGGGGCCGCTGAAATTTCCGCAGAGAAAAAGACCCAGTTTCCGGCGGGTTTCATGCATGTTTCCCCTGTGCAGCGAGTGCATATGCGCCATCTCCGGCTATGTTTCCATCAGGTCATAAAAATCGTTGGCCGGCTTGAGGCAGCCTTCTTCGCCGCCAGCGATGCGGTATTGATTGTCGCCTTCGCGATAACCGGCGTACCGTTTTTCCCGTTCGGTACTCATTCCGTTTTCTCCGGCGGCTGAACGACTGCTTCCAGTCGCTCAAGAATGGTGGGCGCGTCCGACGGAGCCACGCCGGAAAACCAGATCTTCTGCGGATAGATGATCACATTGGGGCCGTTTTCGCAGAGGCCCAGACAGCCGGAATCGGAAATACGTACGCGACCTTTCCAGCCCCGTTCCGTCACCGCCGTTTTGAGCAGCGCCTTGAGTTGAACGGGATCGCCGTCGCCGCACGACTTGCAGAGGCCGTCGCGGGTATTCCCGCAGATGAAAACGTGGCATTCGTATGGGCTCTTTTGGGTCTGCATAAATTGGCTCCTTAAACTGCGGGTGAATATTATTTGATCGAGAGAGAGTCCGGGGCGGTGGCCCGACTATATTTTTTCTCCGCACTCCTGACAGAATTTGGAATTTTCCTCGTTCAGTTTGCAGCAGGATCTGCACCTGATCATGATGACTTTTTCGGATTTCCCGCCGAGGTGGATGTCTGCCTCATTCAGGACATCTTTAATCATTCCGCCGGCCATGCGGCTGTAGGGCTCAAGCTCTTCTTTTGCCTGTTGCGGGTCCAGTTTGACCCCGGAGCCCGCTACGCCCAAAGCACCGATGCCCCGGACAATGCCGCCGATAATCATTAGCGCCATTCCTCCCAAGGCGCGAAACATCGATGATTTCGCGTTTTCCTCAAAATTATCAAAGTTGCCGAAGTTCATCGCTCCGGTGACAAAAACGGATACGAACAACAGCACTCCGATAATCATTAATCCTGCGCCGATATAGAAGGCAGCTTTTCGTTCCTCGGATATCTGTTTGGTCATTTCTTGCTCCTTTTCGTGTAGTCCACACCTGTTTAAATTTAAGCTGAAGAAATATTATGCATGTTTGTCCGTGAGAGGAAAGAGTTGTGTGAGGCCGAGTTGTTTGGTCGGTTGAGTGGAAGCAATCGTTCCGTCGGCTGGAGGAGCTTCATACTGCGTTGATTTTTTCGACGAGAACGGTCGTATGGGGCGGGTTTGTTACTAGGTTGTCGCATTCGGAATCCCGCAATGGTACCAATTCGTTATCATTTTTGTTTTGTTATACGGCAACCCATTGTTTTATATACTCTCCTTTCGAGGGAGGATCATGGCTACGATAGAAGAAAAAATTCAGAAACTGAAACGCGAGCGCGGGGCGATTATTATTGCCCATAACTATCAGCCCGACGAGGTGCAGGCGATTGCTGATTTCACCGGCGACTCGCTGGAGCTGAGTCGTAAGGCGGCGCAGTTGGAGGAGCGTGTGATTGTCTTCTGCGGGGTTCATTTTATGGCGGAAACCGCCGCGATCCTCAGCCCCGAAAAAACCATTCTGATTCCGGATCGTTTTGCGGGCTGCCCTATGGCCGATATGATTACCGCCGAACAGCTTCGGGAAAAGAAATCTGAGCATCCGGACGCGGTGGTGATCTGTTATGTAAACAGCTCTGCCGCCGTTAAAGCGGAGTGCGATCTGTGCTGCACCTCCTCCAATGCGAGGAAAATTGTCGCCTCGGTCCCGGCGGATAAAGAGATCATTTTTGTGCCGGACACCCACCTCGGTCATTATGTCCAAAAGGAGCTCGGGCGGGAGATGATTATCTGGAACGGCTACTGCCCGACGCACTCGCGGATTCGCGATGTCGATATCCTGCGTGAGCGGGCGAAACACACCAACGCGAAGGTGATGGCGCACCCGGAATGTCCGAAGCAGATTCGCGACTTGGCCGATTATCTGCTCTCCACAGGGCAAATGTGTCAACACGCGAAGGAGTCGGATGAAACCGAATTTATCGTTGCAACGGAGATGGGGCTGCTCTATCGCTTGCGTAACGAAAATCCGAGTAAGCGGTTTTATGCGGTCAGCGATCGCGCACTCTGCCCGAATATGAAAAAGATTAATGTGGAAAAGGTGCTTTGGGCGCTGGAAGATATGCAGTATCGAGTGACGGTACCGCAGGAGACGGCCGATAAGGCCCGGCGTTCGATTGAAAGGATGCTGGAGCTGAGTTGAGGAAGTGTAAAACTTGAAACATGAAATTGGAAATGTGAAACTTGAAACTTGAAATCGGAGTGCGTTTTGTTCTGCTCACGATTCACAAATTACGCATTACGAATTAATAATTACGGATTAAAGCTATGTGGGAATATACAGACAAGGTAACAGATCATTTTAAAAACCCGCGCAACGTCGGAGCGGTTGAACATCCGGACGGGGAAGGAATCGTCGGTTCGCTTGCGTGCGGCGATGCGCTGCGGCTGACGTTTAAGCTGGATGCAGAAAAGAAGATTTGCGAGGCCAAGTTCCAAACCTTTGGCTGCGCCAGCGCCATTGCCTCCTCCTCGGCGCTGACTGAGATGCTGATCGGCAAGACCATCGAAGAAGCGGAGCTGATTACGAACAAGGATATTATCGACTATCTCGGGTCACTGCCGAAACAAAAGGTGCATTGTTCGGTGATGGGACGCGAGGCGCTTGAGGCCGCGATTTATAATTACCGAACCGGCAAAAAGTTCGACAAAAAACTCGAAGGCGAGGTGGTTTGTCACTGCTTCGGCGCAACCGATAAAGAGATTGAAAAGCTGGCGCGCGAGCAGAATCTGACAACGGTCGAGGATATTACCAACGCCTGCAAAGCCGGCGGCGGATGCGGCCAGTGTATTCCCGAAATTGAAGCCATCATCCATCGCGTCATGGGCGAGGAAAAAACAAAGACCGAGCAGCCCGCAAAGCTGACGCAGCTGCAGAAGATAAAGCTGATTGAAGAGACGATCGATCGTCAGGTCCGACCGATTCTGCGGCGCGACGGCGGCGATCTGGAGCTGCACGATGTCGATGGCGACCGCGTTCTGGTTAAATTTGTCGGTGCGTGCGTAAGCTGTCCGGTCTCTTCGGTCACACTCAAAGATGTGGTCGAAACTCAGCTGCGCGAAGCCGTCTCCGACGATATTGTCGTTGAAGCCGTGTGATCTTGAAACTGGAAACCTGAAACTTGAACCCGGAAATTTGGATTTCTCATGAACAAATCAGTCTACGTCGATAACAACGCCACCACTGCGGTGGCCCCGGAAGTTACGGAATCCATGCTGCCCTTCTTTCATGAGCAGTGGGGAAATCCCTCCAGCATGCACACGTTCGGCGGCAAAGTGAAAAGACATGTGGATGCGGCCCGCGAAAAGGTGGCGGCATTGATCGGCGCAGAGCACCCGAGCGAAATCATTTTCACCAGCTGTGGTTCGGAATCCGACAACATGGCGATTCGCGGAACCGTGGATGCGATGGACGGACATCCGCATGTGATCACTACCCGAGTGGAGCACGCGGCGGTCCTCGGGCCGTGCCATTATCTCGAAGATCGCGGTTATCGCCTTACCACGCTGGAGGTTGATGCCAAGGGTAACCTCGATATGGCCAAGATCCGCGAAGCCGCCATGAGCAGCAAAAAAACTGCGGCCTCGATTATGTGGGCCAATAACGAAACCGGCGTGCTCTTTCCTGTTCCCGAAATAGGCGCTATCATCAAAGAGTTTGGCGGCATATTTCACACCGACGCCGTTCAAATTGCCGGCAAACTGCCGATTTCTGTCAAAGAAAAACCGATCGATCTGCTCTCTATTTCCGGCCACAAACTCTATGCCCCAAAAGGAATAGGCGCACTTTATGTCCGCCGCGGAACCAAGATTACGCCGCATATTATGGGCGGTCATCAGGAGCGAGGCCGCCGCGCAGGAACCGAAAATGTGCCCTACATTGTGGGGCTTGGAACCGCCTGCGAAATGGCGATGGCGACTATGGCCGCCGACGCCGAGCACGAACGCCGTCTGCGCGATCGGCTGGAAGCGGGCATTCTTGCCACCTGCAAAGGTTCGCAGATTAACGGCGACGTTTCTAACCGCCTGCCCGGCACCACTAACATCAGTTTTGAATATGTAGAGGGCGAGTCGATCCTGCTGATGCTCGACGACGTCGGCATCTGTGCGTCCACCGGCTCCGCTTGTGCATCCGGATCGCTTGAGCCGTCACACGTGCTGCGCGCCATGGATGTTCCGCGCTCAATGGTTCACGGCTCCATCCGTTTCAGCTTCGGTCGCTACAATACGGAAAAGGACGTCGACTATATTCTCGAAAAGCTCCCGCCGATCATTAAGCGCCTACGCGAACTCTCCCCGTTTGCGCAGGGCTGATCGGCTTCAGAGAACTGCACACAAACAAAAACACCCTCACAAATTTTTGTGAGGGTGCTCCTAGAAACAGTCCGCATTTCTGCTGCCGATTCTAACGGCGAAGGGCCTCGATGGGACTGAGGTTGGAGGCTTTCCACGCTGGGTATGTCCCGAAGAGAATCCCGGTGAATACCGATACCGAAAGCGAAACCATAACACTGAGAGCGGTAACAACGGTGGGCATACCCGCCGACAATTTAATGATCACGGCAATGAGGAAGCCGATACCGACTCCGAGAAGTCCGCCCAACCCCGTCAGCGTGACCGCTTCAAAGAGGAACTGAGTAAGAATCGTCTTCCTTTGTGCACCCAAGGCCCGCAGGGTTCCGATCTCCTTCGTTCGTTCATAAATATTTGCCAGCATAATATTCATAATGCCGATCCCGCCTACAATGAGCGATATGGCAGCAATGGAGCCCATAACAACGGCAAACACGCGCTGAGTGGCCTGCTCCGCAAGAAGCAGTTCATAAGGCACACTGAGGGTATAATCAGGAAGTTCGTGCGTCTCCGCCAGATAGGTCCGAATTCGATCCGCCGTGTTTTTGAGATAGGCCACATCTTCCACCTGAACGTAGGTGTAGTCAGCCACCACGACCATACTGTCCTTTTTAAAAATAGAGAGCAGACTATCGTAATCAACAAAGATCACGTTATTGATATCGTGCTTCCCGGCAAGTTTAGAGCGCAGCGGATTTTCAACGAGCCCGATAACCGTGAACGAGGCCCCGTATACGGAAATCGTTTTCCCTAATGGATCATCCAACCCGAAAAGCTGGCGAGCAGCATCAACCCCGATCGAACAGACCATAGAGCCCGTCTCGCTGTCCATTTCAGAAATCCATCGGCCACGCGAATCGGCGTTTACCGAACGCGATATTTTCAAAAACGCAGGATGAACGCCCATTAGAACAATATCCGTCGGTTTCCCTAGGGAATAAACCGTCTCACGCAACTGCACCACCGGAACGACCTTTTTCACATTATCAAAAACCGTCCTGAAATGCTCAATGTCCTCGAGGGTAATGCCGTAAAAAAAGAGCTCCTCCGTTCCAATTGCGGCAGCATCGGGCTCTTCCGTGTGCAGAATAATGTTGTCGACGCCCTGCTGCTGAATCCGTTCGACGGACTCAACGCGTGCACCTTCACTGACCGCCAGCATACCGACTACCGCTGCAACCCCGAGAACAACACCAAGCATCGCAAGCAAGGAACGGAAAGCATGATGCTTTAAACTCAACCAAGTCGATTCTATGTTGTATTTAAGACTCATTTCCGCACCACATTCCCGTCATGAAGCTCAATGACCCGCTGCACCTTTTTTTCGTATTCTGCATTATGTGTAACCATAATTACCGTGTTGCCCTCAGCGACCAGCTCATGAAAAATTTCGATAATTTCATTCCCTGTTTTTTCGTCAAGATTACCCGTCGGCTCATCCGCCAAAATGACAGAAGGATTATTGGCCAGAGCTCGGGCAATGGCAACTCGCTGGCATTGCCCACCCGAAAGCTGCGAGGGACTATGTTCAAGGCGGCCTCCCAACCCCACACGATCCAGCAGCATCGAAGCACGCTCCTTCATCTCATGACGTTCTGCTCCTGCAAAACGCATCGGCATACAGACATTTTCCAAAATCGAAAAATGAGGAAACAGGTTAAACGACTGAAAGATAATACCGATTTGCTTACACCGGATTTCTGAACGTACCGCATCGGTCAAGTTGGCCACATTTCGCCCTTCGAGCAGATAGTCGCCCGAAGTGGGTTCATCCAGCAATCCCAACATATTGAGCATCGTAGATTTTCCCGACCCCGATGTTCCGAAAATTGCAACCAGCGTTCCCGCTTCTATGGTTAGGTTGGCAGGGCGCAATGCATGGACAGCGGTGGGGCCGTCGCCGTAAACCCGGCTGATCCCGTGTAACTCGATCAAGCTCAACTTACGACTCCTCCCGAGACAGCATCACGCGGTCTCCTTCTTCAAGCCCTTTTGTGATTTCAACATAACTGTTGGAGCTTCTGCCAGTGGTAACCTCGCGCTCTTCGGTTCCGCCCCCCTTCACGATGTTACAATATACCTTGCCCTCTTTAGGATAGAGCGCTTCAACGGGCAAAAAAATCACGTCCGAAATGACTTCTGAAATCATATCCACTTCAACCGTCATACCAGGACGAAGATTGGGGTCGGTCTGATCCACCTGTATGACCGTGGGGTAAATTTTTGGCGTACTCGCATCATATTGAACCAGATTGGTCGCCATATCAGATACCTTTTGAACCACACCGGACAACTTAAGATTGGGAAGCGCCTTAATTCGCATTTCAGCACGCATACCAATTTTAACCTTGGAACGCGAAGCTTCCGGAACATCAACGTTTACAATCAGCTGACTAAGGTCGGGAATACTGCCGATGATTTCACGACGGTTCATCGTCGTTCCCACAACAATTTCCTTCTGTTCGCCGTAACGGCGACGCGGATCGGGATCCCCGTACGAAATCGTTCCATCCACCGGTGCCGTTATCTTCAGCATCCCGATATTTTGAATCAACAGCGTCATTTGGTATTCCAAGTTACTCACACGGCTCTTCTGCGTAGCGATCCTAGTGTCCAGCTGAACCTGCTTTGCAGCCGAATTGACGAGCTGTTTCTGAAGATCCATCTCCGCCTTGGTCTTGTTTTGAGACAACCTCCGCTGCTGCTGAGGAAAGGTGTACTGCTTGAAGATACTCAGATTATATGAAGCCCTTTCCTCAGAACGCTTAAGATCTTTAATGCGCTCCTCAGAGGTTGTAATCTGCCCCTCCAGCCGCGCCCTCCCCGTTTCATCTCCCGAAGAGGCCGAAAGCAGCTGGGTTTTGAGTGATGCTAGATTCGCTCTTTCGTCATCCACATTTTTACGGGCGGTTTTCACACTCTGCATCAGATTTTCTTTTTCCAGCGGAGCATCTTCATAGACATACTTCTCGTACGCCTCATTCGCCTGACGAAGACTGTCGGTCGAAGACTTAATCGCACTGACAATATCCGCCACCGCGATCTGATAATCCTGTTCGAGAACCATCAGGTCCTTTTTGGCCTCTTCCACCTCAACCTTCTCGCTATCCAGTTCCTGGAGATAGACCTCATCAGAGAACGCAACGATTTGATCGCCCTTTTTCAGCACCGTCTGGTCCGGCACGGCCTCAATGATATCGAGACCCTGCCGAGCAATGGAAGGCGCTTCAATCAGATACCGTTTCACGGCATCCAGAGAACCCTGAATGCTGACGACAACATTAAAGTCACCGCGAACCACTTCATAGACCTGATCCGGCTGTTTTTTTTCACTCTTTTTCTCACCGCATCCTGTGACCGCCAGCAGAGATACTGCAGCAGCGATCAAAAGATTCGATTTATGTGGTATATTATACAATTTCATAAACGGCCGCCTTATTTGATCAGAAGCTGGATATCTTCGATAAGGGAAGGTTTCTCATCCTGATTGATGGCCTCATTGGAAGCATCAATTTTTTCCTTCAGCTCATCCGATACCTTGCTGGGCGTAATGGAATTCGAATTCATTACATCCGGATCAATCACATTGACCGTAAGGAAAATAACCAGCTGAGAGCGAATCTCCTCACTGCCGGAGGAACGGAAGAGTCCACCAATAATCGGAATTCTGCTCAGAATGGGAACGCGCTTGATCGTCTCCGTTTTTTCCTCCCGAAGAAGGCCGCCGATGGAGACCATCTCAGCATCATTCATTTCCAACATGGTACTGGCATTACGAGTGGCAATCACCGGATTACCCTGATTGTCGTATCGGATAATATTGGAAACCTCGGGGCTGACTTCCAGCACAACACGATTATCAAAGATAGATTCAGGGGTAACACGCAACTTAATCCCGACGGACTTGTATTGCACCGAATAGGTAATGCCCTGCGACCCTACGTTGGAAGTGGTGATCGGAATATCCTCACCGGAAATAATGTTCCCCGTGTGTCCACGCCGCATGATTAATGAGGGCGAGGAAAGAATTCGAGCGGTTCCTTTGGTATCCAAAAATTTCAGAAACGATGAAAAGATATACTGCTCTTCAGGATTATAATAGAGATAGGAGGAAGAGCCGCTCAGGGTAGCCGGGTTTGCCGGAACAATCGCATTCATAATGCGTTTAGCAAAATCGGCCGTATTCGCTCCACTGAGGGGGTTTACCTGTTCCATGTTCACAAACTGCGAGTACTGTAGACTGAGATCTTTTTCAAAACCGTCGCTGATTTGGAATTCAACCACACTGGCACTGACCAACACCTGCCGAATCGGTCGGTCGACCGACTCCGCAATTTTTTTCAGCAGCTCAAGATTCTCGGTTTCATCCTGAATGATAACCAAGTCCGCGTCTTCGGTATTGGAAATCTCACCGTTAACAGAAAGAAACGGTTCGAGAGCCTGACGGAAGGTTTCTGCACCGATGTATTTACATTCATAAACTAAAACATCGAGATCCCGAGTATCTTCCTGAGTAAATTGTTGAGCCAATTCTGAAAAAGTGCCGATCAGTTCATCATAGCCCGCTGTCTCCGGCTTTTGAGCCGCCGCCAGGGCTTGCGTTGAACCATTTTGGGTACGCGGAAGCTGGCTCATATCGATACCAGCTCCACCTTGGAATTGGGCCGCATCGTATCCGCCGCCCATGGCTCCACCCATGCCGCCGCCCATGCCGCCGCCCATGCCGCCGCCGCCCATGGCTCCACCCATGCCGCCGCCGCCCATGGCTCCACCCATGCCGCCGCCCATGGCACCTCCCGCGCCTCCTGCCGGGCGCTGCTGGGCTCTCATATTAGGTTGCTGTCCGAAAGTGACGGTCGATACCGCACAAAGAATCAACAGGGCTACTCTTTTCATTTTTTACTTCCTTCTACGTTCAATTAATCGTGAATGAGCTAGAACAGACGCGCACACTCATTTATTGCACACCATTTAAGCAGTTTTTTTCTGACTTCCGCCAGAGAACCGCATATTTCGAGCCAAAAAACTCTAAATCTCACTCACAGAAAAGATGTTCCGAAAGGAGACCACCGACAAGACTTCGGCACTAAAGCGTAGCTCGCAGTTTTTCAAGAGACCATTTCAGCTTCTCGACGTTCATCGAAAGCGCGGTTTATTTCACAATGCACAATGCGGGTCAATCAGCTGGTAAAAAAAAATGAATCCAAAAGGCGAAAGCGCCCGGCAGAAATGCCTGGGCGCTTTCTAATTGGAGGAGGAAATTTTATTCTTCCCGCAGAAACTCAACCATAACAGGCTTGATGTAGGGATTTCCGTTTTGCGGTGTTCTAAGGAGCGTAAAATCTTCCGGATTTTCCGGGAACCGGGAATAGTTCTCCTCTTCGGGAGCCAAAGCGATCCTGTTTTCAACCGACGGGATTCCCTCGTCCTGAACCACAGTAGTCGGCTGAATATAAATACCGGGATCGGCCTGTGCGGCATAACGGGCATTCACGGCCAGATACTGTAGTCCAAAAAATCCAACGAAGAGTAGCGCAATGCCATATTTGGGTTCGGCAAAAAACCAAGGAAATCGAACTTCCATAAGATCGACAAGACGTCGTCGCTGGCCCTGCTGTCGAATCTCCCGCATAATGTTTTGTCGGCAACGCGTCATCCGCGCCATCTCAGGAGTTTCGTAGCACTTGAGATGAAGGAGCTTGTCCAGAAGCTCATCGTCACACTCAACACTGCATTTTTCCACACTATTGTTTTCCGTCATTTTATGAACTCCGTCAGTTCAGCCTGAAGCTGCCTTCTGGCATAGAACAACCGCGATCGAATGGTTCCCACCGAAGCGCCCGTCATTTTAGCGATATCTTCGTGAGGAACACCCTGCATATCGTGCAGGATCACCACCGTTCTGTGCTTCTCAGACAGGTTTTGTAACGCCTCGTTCATTTTTTTCTGAAGCTCCGTCAAGCTAAGGTTACGAAGCGGCGATCCTTTGGAAGTGAGGTCGTGATAGACATCGTCGAGTTTGATCTCGCTGTCAAACTCGTCGAGACTCATGGCACGCTTGCGATTGCGCTTTTTCCGGTAGTTAATGGTCTTATTGACCGCGATGCGGTAGAGCCACGTGTAGAAGGAAGATTTCCCTTTAAAATGGGGCAGCGCTCGATAGGCCTTTACAAAAACTTCCTGAACCAGATCTTCGGCATCTTCGCGGTTGGAGGTCATATTGTAGACGAGGCCGTAAATCTTGCTTTGGTAGCGCTCGACCAACTGGTCAAAGGCATGCACGTCGCCCTGCTGCGCTTTGAGCACCAACGCATCTTCGTCCGGATCAGGCATAGCTTCTGGCGTGAATTCCGCATTAACGATCTCCCCGCTTTCGTCTATATCGTTCTGTACATTATCTTCCATGATTGAGTGCCATTTTCGGCATTCACCCTCCCCCGGATGGAAAAAAGTTTGAAGACCCGTTCCCCATCAAATCGTTGAATTATTTTCTCGGCGGAGGTTCCTTCCCCAATTCCGCCAGCACCATCTTCAAATCGAGCCACGCCTCTTTCTTTTGTGAGGGATCGCGCAAAAGATACGAGGGGTGGAACGTCGGCATGAGTCGAATGCCCTGATATTCCTGCCAGATCCCGCGCATTCGCGTGATGCTCACCTTTTCGCCTAGCAACCCCTCCATCGCTGTCCCGCCGAGTCCGACAATCACCTTTGGGCGAATCAACCGAATCTGCTGGCGCAGATACGGCAAGCAGATTTCCATCTCCTCAGGCAACGGCTTTCGGTTGTTCGGCGGGCGGCACTTCACGATATTGGCAATAAAAACCTTTTCTCGCCTGTATCCCACCGCCTCAATCATTTTATCCAGCAGCTGACCGGCCTTCCCGACAAACGGACGCCCCTGCTCATCCTCGTCCGCGCCGGGACCTTCGCCCACAAACAGAATATCCGGTGCGTCGCCGTTCCCTTCACCCGGAACCGCGTGCGTGCGTTCCTGACAGAGCGGACAGTTCCTACACCGCAGCACGTGTTTGGCAATCTGCTCCAGCGATTCAAAATCAGCCGGAATCGGTGCGGCCTCCTCCGTCACCTCTTCCACCTTGTCTTCTTCCGGCTTCCGCGCAAGCTCTTCGAGCACAGCACGATCCACTTCCATTTGCACAACACCTTCATCGCGCTGGTATTCGAGATATTTTCCCAGATCGTCGATCAATCCATATAATGTGGGTTCCGCCATCATTTCGCCCTTAGTCCCTCTAAAAGATGGCGCATATCATCCAGCAACGGCGCCTCGAAAGAAAGCCTTTTCCCCGAAACAGGATGAGTAAAAGCAAGACGCGCGGCATGAAGCATCTGACGCTCGGGCTGCACCGGCAAATGATGCCTTCGCGCACGGCCATACACCGTATCTCCGACCACCGGGTATCCCAAATGCGCCATATGCACCCGAATCTGATGCGTCCGCCCCGTCTCAATCTTTACGCGCACCAACGAAACCTCTGCGAAACGCTCCACGGTTTCATAGCTTGAAACCGCCATTCGTCCCCCCTCTTCAAGCACCGCCATTTTCTGGCGATGCACCGGATGCCGTCCAATCAACGTTTCCAGCCGCCCGGCGGGCGGTGGCTTGCCCCACACGAGCGCCACATATTCCTTCTCTGTCTCGCGGGCCTTAAACTGACGAAGCAGTTCTGTTTGCGCCGACTTCGTTTTCGCAACCACCATCACCCCGCTCGTATCCTTATCGAGCCGATGCACAACCCCGGCGCGGTCCACCGACGCAAACGCCGGGTCATGAAAAAGCAGGCCGTTCACCAGCGTACCGGTCTCATTCCCCGCCGCCGGATGAACCACCATCCCCGGCGGTTTATTCAGCACCAGCACGACGTCATCCTCATAAAAAATGTCGATCGCAATCTCCTCCGGCTGCGGCTCCGCCGACGTATCTTCCGGAAGCGACCACGCAATCTCATCCCCCGTTTTCAGCTTCTGATTCGGTTTACAGACGCCCCCGTTCACCGTAACCGAGCCCGCCTGAATCAGCGTTTTCCACTGCGAGCGCGAAACTTCCGGCTCCTGCTCCGCCAAAAATGCGTCTAATCGTCCGAGTTTTCTACTTTCCACCACAATTGTTTCATTTTTTTGCATATTTTACCCAACCACTGATCCACACTAATTGACACTCATATAGCAAACCAATCATTAGTGCAAATTAGTGGAGAGTTGTGGTTCATGAATATATATGCAGAACTCATTTCAATTGGCAATGAATTGCTCAGCGGACGTACACTTAACACGCACGCGAAGGATCTCGGCGGCGAACTCTACGCCATCGGCCTCCAGCTGATGCGCGACACTACGATCCCCGATGATTCCGCCATTATTCAATCCGCCGTCCGCGAAGCGCTCGCCCGCACCGATCTCGTCTTTGTCAGCGGCGGACTCGGCCCCACCGTCGACGACATCACCCGCGATGCCCTCGCCCTGCTGCTCGACCGGAAAATTATCCTCGACCCCACCAGCGTCCTTGCCATGGCCAAGCGCTATGCCGCACGCGGACGCACCATGACGCCCGCCGCCGAGCGCCAGGCGCTCGTTCTGGAAGGAGCCTCGGTTTTGCCCAACCCTGTCGGTGCCGCCCCCGGCCAACGCATTGACCTGCCCGAAAACAAAGCCCTGTTCATTCTTCCCGGACCGCCCTTGGAGTTTAACGCCATCCTAAAAGAAACCATTCTTCCGTGGCTCAAAATACGACACGCCGACGCGCGCCCCAAACTCGTGCGTATCGTACAGACTAAAGGCGTTGGGGAATCCGATATTGTCACCCTTCTCGAAGCCGCCGATTTTCAACCTACCAACATCGACCTCGGCTTTTACCCTGGTATGGGCAAAGTCGAAATCCGCCTCGTCGCTCACCCCGACTTTGAAACTGAAATCGAAACTGCACGCCAAACGCTGAACACCCTGTTGAACGAATTTCTCGACACAACGCCCAACGCCTAGCCTTACTCGTCCTCGTAATGGTGCTCGTTCTCGTAATCGTCCTCGTGCTCAAAATTATTCCGCAGGGTTCTCTGTCGCAAACTCCAAAATGGATTCGCGCCAGCCTGCCTCATCCCCCGAAGCGAAGCGCAGATAATTTCCAATGGCTGAAAACGTAGTGGTAAATAATTTGCGAATGCAAATAGAGCTGAAGGCTCGGTTCATCATTCTGCCTAAAATCCATTCACCCTCAGTTTTATTTTCACCACCCGCTACGCTGAAGGCACGAAGTTCACGAAGCGAGATTTGGCAGAATGATTCAGTGGCACATACGAAGTAAGGCTGGAGCACAGCGACGGCAGCGAAGCGGCAATAATCCCCATTCGCTGCTTTTCATCCATTCGTTGCAAATAGAGCCCCCTGTTTTCTCCCGTGCTCCGTGGTATCATCTTCTGCAAAGCCGCAACGTTGCCAAGAATTCATTTACTATACTTTGTGTTCTTCGTGCGTGGACTATTCCCTGCGGTCAAAATGTAGCCGTTCGTTTCTGCGCTAATCATCCTATACCCGAAGCTTTTTATCTCATTTTTTCGAGATTGCGGGACTGGCCCCGGGCTCCCCGTGCAACCGAGACCTTTTCCAGAAAATGTTTAAATGTTAGGACCGACACCTGACGTTCGAGTTGTCAGATTTTGAACAATGGCTCGATTAAACATTTTTTCGGAAACCCGCCCATCCGCGATAACGGAAGGAATGCTATATCTTATATAATTTTCATTAAAATCTGCAACCACGTCCACTCCAGCATTCAGCATTGCTGTCATTCCCTCGGCATTGTTTTCAACATAGTGGTGATCCGCAAACAACCTGGTGGGAGCCCCTGCATCCGTCACCACCGTACCAGAAAAACCCCATTCGTTGCGAAGGACATCCGTGAGCAACCAACGATTAACTGTACAGGGAATTCCGTTTATTCCGTTGTAGGCCGTCATAACCTGCTGAACATTGGCATCCACTACTGCGGCCCTAAATGCAGGCATGTAACATTCGCGCAGGTCCCGCTCACTAATCATCGGAGCCGAGGTATAGCGGTCCTCCTCTGAATTGTTAGCGATAAAATGCTTTGCACAAGCAACGGCCTGATAATATTTAGGATCAGAGCCTTGAAGTCCCAAAATGTAGGCAACTGCCATTTGTGAAGTTAGAAATGGATCTTCGCCATAAGTTTCTTCGTTTCGCCCCCAGCGAGGATCACGAGCAAGATTCATCGTGGGACTCCAAAACGTAAGTCCCTCATATCGAGCAGTTGGATTTTCTCTAGAATTATGTATTCCACGCGCTTCCCGACCAATTGCATCTGCCATTTGCAGGATTAATTCCGTATCCCAAGTAGAAGCCATCGAAATAGAGACCGGAAACTGTGTCGCGATCCCATTCCGCGCGACACCGTGAATCGCCTCATTCCACCAATCGTGTGCAGGAATATCAAGACGAGTTATCTCTTTTGATGACATGGAATAGAGATTAATCTTTTCTTTCTGTGTCATCTGTTCAACCAGAGTCGTGGCTTTTTCTCGAAGAACGGACTGTGCTTCCTTCTGCTGCTCAATAATCGCAGACCAATCGACACTCTCCTGCTCAGCAGCATAAATCGAAGCCGCCCAAAACAGGCTAAAGATAGCGAAATAACACTTTAAACAAACACCCGAACATAATCTTTTCATTAACACACCAAATCTCACTAAAGCTTCATTCTATATTTCCCAAAAGCTCTTACGGCCATACACTAGTGCACTAAATCTCTTCGCTCTTTTGTGCGAGGATCATTCTACACCCGCCGATTTTTATCTTATTATACACGATTACCACACCGTCAAACTAGATTATTTTTTCTTCTCTGATGTTTTTTAACTTCTTCTTTAACGTCAGAAAACAATTTGCACGTACCGACCGATAAAGCAGACAAAAATACCGAAACATATGGAATTAAAATATTAACAGATGTAATATTTTTAAGATAGTATTTGTTGATATACCCAAGAGACACAAAATAACCAATTATACACACCAAAAACCGAATTATTGTCCATACAACAATTAGATAACACTTTACAGAACTCATTCTCCTCCTCCTTTTTGAGCCAGATCAAAGAGATTGTCAAAATTATTAGCCCAAACTGTAATAGCCGCAGACGCGGCCCCTTCTGTAAATGGGTCAGCAAAAGCACTTATTCCATCAGCTCCAAGCCCTGCTGTAAGGGCTCCAGTACCCACTCCCCAGAGCGCAGACTCAAGCACCTCTCCAACATCAAAGTCAGTATTAGGATCACAATCTAATGCTTCCCAAGTTTCGTCAATTAAACCGGAGGCAAGCCCCCCGAGGCCCCCGGAAGCCGCTCCCCCGGCGGCCACCGCTAACGCACCGCTAAGCCCAAGCTTAGCGGCGGCTCCCAAAGCCGGGTTAAGGGTTGCGCCAGTGATCGCCCCTCCAATCGCTCCAGCCACAGCTCCCTTCCAAGAGCCAGTACTTAGCCCGCCAATAAGGCCTCCAACAAGACCTCCAACAATAGCTCCAGCCCATCCGAATTTACCACTAGGATCAACTAAATTAACCGGATTGTTATCGCAGAATACATACTGATTCAAGCCGCCTTCGATACCAATCGGATCTTTTGACAGCCAGCGTCCTGTATCGGGATCATACCAACGAGCACGGAAATAATAGAGCCCAGTGGCGAAATCATATTCCCGGCCTTGGAACATATATCGATTTCCAATGGCAGAAGTCGTAAGTTCGGTGCCAGAGGCATTAAATATTTTTGTATTGCCATACGCATCATATTCGTAAAATTCAACAACGGAGCCAGAGGCATTAACCATGGCGATAACCGAGTTTTGATGATCCTTTACGGCATAATACGTCGTTGGTGTAGCAGTCGAGGAAAAGGGGTCACCCATTAGGAAAAGGTGCCAGGCCGCCTAATTCGTCATTTTGCTTTTCAGATTGCATAATGCTCCCCCTTTCGATTGGTCCACTTCTCGAACTATAGCGCAAAAAAGGTCGTTCCCGGAATCGAGTAATTTCACTCAAATGCTCCCTTTTTCCAGCTCGCTCCGGCGGACGATCCATCGAGCGCCCTTTAGGAGACATAAGAACGCAAAGAGCGAGAAGAGTCAAATCCTATTGCCGCAAATGTTGCATAATCTTGAATCTTGCCGTCTACTCCCATGTCCAAAACTTTTTTAAAATCGCTTGCACACACTCTGCTGCTCTGACGCCATTCGAGGGTGTATGAGCCAGCACGTAGTGCAGGCTGTACCACCTTCCGTACCTCGGATTTTTATAGAACCTTTTCGCGCAATTTCGCGTGTTTCTCGGTCAATCCATGCGGTTCTCTGTTTCCACGCGACGAGGACGTCGCGTCTACGACAAGCATGGCTTCGTTTGCTCTTTTTCACGAGACGGGGACGTCGCGTTTACGACGGTGCGAATAAAGATGGGCCGTCAAGAAATCCCGTCGGACGCCCAAAAGTACCCCCTAATTGCACCTTTCGTACTTTTTCCATCTATTTTCTATTGGAGCGGATTTGGCGAACTGATATCGTGCCGCCCTCTGAAAGTTTCAAATTTTAAACCCAAGGAAAAATATTCATGAGAGCATATAACTTCTCTGCTGGGCCGGCCGTTTTGCCGGAAGAAGTACTGAAACAAGCACAGGCTGAGCTGGTCGATTACCAGGGTACCGGCATGTCGATCATGGAAATGAGTCACCGCGGTAAAGAATATTCCGCGATCCATGATGAAACCATCGCGAACATCAAGGAACTGCTCAACATTCCTGCGGGCTACAGTGTTCTCTTCCTGACCGGCGGCGCGTCCACGCAGTTTGCCATGGTTCCGATGAACCTGCTCGGCGCGGGACAGACAGCGGACTACACCAACTCCGGCGCATGGGCCAAGAAAGCCATTCAGGAAGCCAAGGCGCTCGGCAACGTCAACGTTGTCGCCGACTGCGGAAAGGAAATCCCCACCCGCGTTCCGCGCATCGACGAACTCAAGACAACCCCCGGCGCGGTCTATCTGCATGTCACCTCCAACGAAACCATCTCCGGCGCGCAGTGGAAAGTTTTCCCGAAGCACGACTGCCTGATCGCCGACATGTCGTCCGACATGCTCTCCAAGCCGGTCGACGTCTCCAAGTTCGGTCTGATCTATGCAGGCGCGCAGAAAAACCTCGGTCCGGCCGGCGTCACGCTGGTCATCATGAAGGACGAACTGGCCGAACGCTGCCCTGCAACGGTTCCGACCATGTTCCGCTACAAGACGCACATCGAGGAAAATTCGCTCTACAACACCGTGCCGACCTTCCCGGTCTACATCCTCTGCCTCGTCACCCGCTGGTTGAAAGCCAACGGCGGTCTGGAAGGCATGAAGAAAATCAATGAGGAAAAGGCCGGCAAGCTTTATGCCGCGATCGATGCCTCCGACTTCTACAAGGGCACCGCCGTGAAGGAATTCCGTTCCGACATGAACGTCACCTTCCGCCTACCGACCGAAGAGCTGGAAGCGCAGTTCGTGACCGAAGCGTCGAAGAAAAACCTTAAAACGCTGAAGGGTCATCGCTCCGTCGGCGGAATCCGCGCCTCCATTTATAACGCTTTCCCGATGGAGGGCGTCGACGCGCTGATTTCGTTCATGAAAGAATTTGAAGCGAAAAACGGCTGATTTCAATCCACAGATTTCTCAGATTTTCACGGGTTTATTCAGACAATCCCGTAATCCGTTAAATCTGTGGAAAAATAAGTATTGCGGCTCCGCCGCAATACACCTATAAACCCGGCCTTTCGTGCGCCCATAGTTCAATGGATAGAATGGCGGCCTCCGAAGCCGTAGATACAGGTTCGACTCCTGTTGGGCGCACCATCTCCTTTGGTGCAAAGAAATTCAATCGAGCTGGAACTCTCGTCCCTTTTGCATGTCATGTCTGACGCAGAAAAAAGGCCGCCCATTGAGGCGGCCTTTATCTTTGGTTCGATGCAGAATAATTTATCTGACCTTACCGCTTTTACGGCGCTTTTCGACCACTTCTTCAGTAATCGAGTAAGGAACGGCTTCGTAGTGCTCGAAGTGCATCGAGAACGAAGCGCGGCCCTGCGTCAGCGAGCGCAGCGTGTTGGAATAGCCGAACATTTCGCTGAGCGGAACCATGCCCCTGACAATCTTCATTCCGCCGCGTTCATCCATCGACTCAATACGTCCGCGACGCTGTGCGATGGTGCCGTTAACCGAGCCCATGAATTCATCCGGGGTGGTAACTTCAATGCTCATGATGGGTTCGAGCAGCTGAGGACTCCCCTTCATAAAGAGTTCCTTAAAGCCCTGACGAGCAGCAATTTGGAAGGCAAAGTCGGAGGAGTCGACATCGTGGTACGAGCCGTCCATCAGCGTGACCTTCATATCAACCACCGGATAGCCAGCATAGGGTCCGTGTTCCAGTGCCTGAATAACACCCTTTTCGCAGGAGGGGATATATTCCTGCGGAATGCGACCACCAACGACCGCGTTGATGAACTCGAATCCTTGGCCGGGATCGCGCGGCTCCAGCTTCAAGACGACATGGCCATACTGGCCGCGTCCGCCTGACTGCTTCGCATGCTTGTAGGAACCTTCCGATGCGATGGTGGCGGTTTCGCGGTAGGCCACTTCGGGACGACCGACTTCCGCAATCACGCCGAATTCGCGCTTCAGACGGTCGACGATAATTTCGAGGTGAAGCTCGCCCATCCCCGAAATGATGGTTTCGGAGGTTTCTTTATCGAAGCCGACGGTGAAGGTCGGATCTTCATCGGCCAAGCGATGAAGTGCCTCGCCCAACTTTTCGTTGTCGGCGTTCGATGCGGGTTTAATTGAAATCGAAATCACCGGTGCCGGAAACTCCATGGCTTCGAGATAGATTTCATTGTCCTGCATGCACAAGGTATCACCCGTCTTGGTGTCTTGAAGGCCGACTACAGCCACAATATCACCGGCAACGGCCGCATTGATGGGTTCTTGGCGGTTGGCATGCATGCGAAGGATGCGTCCGATGCGCTGCTTCTTCTGCTGGGTGCTGTTCCAGACCGTGGTTCCCGCCTCAAGCGTTCCGGAATAGATCCGGATATAGGTCAGCTTGCCCATATGCTTGTCGGACATAATCTTGAATGCCAGTGCGGCCAAGACTTCGTCGTCGTCAACCTTGCGCTGGTTGGCCGGGTTGCGCGTGCATACGATCGGGGGAATTTCATATGGGGCGGGGAGAATTTTGATGACGCCGTCGAGGAGTTGCTGAACGCCCTTGTTTTTGAAAGCGGAACCGCAGAAAACCGGAACAACTTGGCGGGAACAGGTTGCTTTGCGGAGAATACCCCAGATTTCCTTTTCGGAAAGATCGCCTTCCTCAAAATATTTTTCAAGCAGCGCTTCGTCCTGCTCGGCGCATTTTTCAACCAAGTTGTTGCGCCATTTTACAGCGATTTCCTTCATGTCTTCCGGAATTTCGGTCTCGTCCCACTCCACGCACTGCGTCTCCTCTTTAAAGATAAGAGCCTTCATCGTGACGAGATCAATGATCCCTTTGAATGTGTCGGATGCGCCGATCGGGATCACGACCGGTACGGCGTTAGCGCCGAGCATGGTCTGGATGCCTTTCACTACGCCAAAGAAGTCAGCACCGATCCGATCCATCTTGTTGACGAACGCGATTTTCGGAACTTCGTAGCGCTCGGACTGGTGCCAAACGGTTTCCGACTGGGGCTGAACGCCGCCGACGGCGCAGTAGAGGGCGATCGCGCCATCGAGAATGCGCAGGGAACGCTCCACTTCCATGGTAAAGTCAACGTGGCCAGGGGTGTCGATGAGGGAGATCAGGTGGTCCTTCCACATGCAGGTCGTTGCCGCCGAGGTAATGGTAATACCGCGTTCCTGTTCTTGGACCATCCAGTCCATGGTGGCAGCACCGTCGTGTACTTCGCCGAGTTTATGGGAACGGCCGGTGAAAAACAGAATACGTTCGGATACTGTGGTTTTACCAGCGTCAATATGCGCCATGATGCCGATGTTTCGGACTTTGCTCAAAGGGATTTGTCTAGCCATAGGTTTTCCTCGTTAAATATTATCCTTTAACCTGATAAAGGCGCGCAAATATGCCGAGTGAGTCCGCCTTCTTCAAGGGTTATTTCGTTAAAATTTTGCGCCCTTTTTGAGGGCGGATTTTGATCAATCTATTTGGGTTTTAGGATCTTCGGAAAATAGGCGGGCAAAAAAGTTGCGTTGATTACCGATCCGCCGATCCCGTTGGATGCGATGTTTCCTGCTCTCCTTGATTCACTTCTCCGCCCCGGGTACAGAATCCGATTCTTCCACGGAAAACGCTCGATCCGCTGACGCTCTACGCTTAACCTCCCGCCGTATGTTTGTTGATACCCATGTACATTTTGATCGTTTTGCAAAGGACGGCTCTTTGTCGGAGCGGCTGAAAAATGCCCGCGAAGCCAAGGTGTTGGAGATGGTGGCCATCGGCGGATCGTCCGAAGCCAATGCGCTTTCGCTCCAGCTGGCGAAAGATCATCCGGGCCGCATTTATGGTTGCGCCGGCCTCGATCGCGATGAGGCCGATAAGGCGTACGACCTCGCCGCGCTGCGCGAATATGTCGCCGATCCGCTGGCCAAAGCCATTGGGGAAACCGGACTGGACTATTATTATAGTGCCGAAACCGCCGCTCAGCAGAAAACGCTGTTTTCCGAAAATCTGGCGCTGGCGGTTGAGTTTAAAAAGCCGGTAGTGGTGCACAGCCGCGATGCCGACGATGATACGATTGCGCTATTGAAAGAGTTTGCTTCCGCATGGCCCGGTGATCCGGGGCGCTTAGGCGTGCTCCATTGTTTTACGCGTGACCGAGCTTTTGCTGGAAAGGTGCTCGATCTGGGACTGATGATCAGCTTCAGCGGGATTGTGACGTTTGCCAACGCGGCCCCGTTGCGCGAAGTGGCGCAGTATGTTCCGGACGATCGTCTGCTGATTGAGACCGACTCGCCCTATCTTGCACCGGTGCCGATTCGCGGAAACCACTGCGAGCCGGCCTTTGTGGTTCATACCGCTAAACGGCTTGCAGAGCTGAGGGACTGTTCGCTAGAGTCGCTTGCAAGTTTAACAGCAAAAAATGCGCACACACTGTTCGCGCTGTAATTGAGGAGATTGCTATGAAACGCTTTATCTTGATGCTCGCAACGGCCTCCGTTGTGTCTGCCGCCGTTGCACAGACGAATGAAACCACCGTCGTTCAAACCAACAATGTACAGAAAGTCGTCGTGACCGGCGACCGCGTCAGCCTGCGTGCTGAACCTTCGCTGAACGGCGATTTGCTCGATCGGGCGATGCGCGGGGATGAACTGGTTTATTGCTCAGAAACAAACGGCTGGGTCGGCGTTACGGCCCCGAAGACGCTGGATGTCTGGGTGCTGGGCGAATTTATTCAGGACGATGTGGTGTTGCCTGAAAAGCTGAATGTACGCTCCGGACCCAACCTGAATTATCCCGTGGTTGCGGCGGTGAAGAAGGGCGAGAAAGTGGAAGTCCGGGACGAATTTAACGGATGGGTCAAAATTGTTCCGCCGGAATCGTGCGTGGTATGGATCAGTGCCGACTATATCAAACGAATTGATTTGCCGATCGAAGAGCCGAAGCCGGAAAATGTTGCTGAAGAGAAGCCCGATCCGAAAGAAGAAACGCCTGAAACGGTTGTTAAAGAAACCCCGATAAAAGAGGAGCTGCCGGCATTACTGTTGGAAATTGATGGAAGTCGTGTGCAGCAGACCATGGTTACGGTTTACGGCGTGTTACGCCGGGCAAATCCGGGGCTGTATCAGCTTGTACTCATCGAAGGTGAATGGGAAGAGCCCGTCTGTCTGATCCGAGGCAACGAAGCTCAGAAGCAGGAGCTGGAAAATTTGCTGAACCGTTCGCTGCGCATTAAAGGACGACGTTACTGGCTGAAAAGCACTTATCTTCCGCTGATTCAGCCCGAGTTTATCGATCCGGATTCGCTGATTCTGGATTAACTGCGTCGAGCCATGAGCGCAATTCTGGACTTTCTCTATCCTCGGAACTGTCTGGGGTGCGGTGCTCCGGCCCCGACCACCTTTCGCCATATTTGCTGGGATTGCTGGAGCGATACACTGAAGATTGAACCCCCGTTTTGCCGGATTTGCGGCGATCCGGTCGCTGGTGCCGTTTCGCACGACTTTGTCTGCTTTTCCTGCGCCGATTCCACGCCCGCCTTTGATCTCGCGCGTTCGGTGGTGCGTTACGACGGCGTGGTCGGCGAGGCGCTCAAACGCCTGAAATACCATCGCGCGCTGTGGCTGGCCCCCGATTTGGCTCAACTGATGCACGGCTGTTTAAAGGCGGAATATGCAGAGTTGGAGTTTGACTGGGTCCTGCCGGTGCCGCTCTATCATGTGCGTCGGAGGGAGCGTGGATTTAACCAGTCGACACTGTTGGCGCATGCGCTGGCCCGGCGAATTTCGTGCAAAAACACCGACCGTTTCATAAAACGAATTCGTCCGACCGCCACGCAAACACATTTGACAGCCCCTCAGCGGCTTAGTAACGTGCACGACGCTTTTGAATCTAAGCGGGAGAAACGACTGGCCGGGCAGCGCGTGCTGCTGGTCGATGATGTAATGACGACGGGAGCAACCGTCAATGCCTGTGCCAAAGCACTAAAGAAAGGCGGAGCAGCCTCCGTCCATGTGTTGACCGTGGCGCGGGGATAATATAGGGATTTAAACATGGCTTTATTTGGAAACAGAAAAACGTACTCCAGCATTACGGTGAAAAAACGTGAAGTGCCGGACGGCCTGTGGATGAAGTGCCCGTCGTGTAATGAGATTGTTTACAAAGATGAGGTGGCCGCCAATCTGGAAATCTGCACCAAATGCAATCACCACTTTGGTCTTCCCCGTCAGGCGCGTATTGATCTGCTTTCCGATGAAGGAACCTTTAAAGAATGGGTAGGTGCAATTCGATCTATGGACAGCTTGGGCTTTACCGGCCAGCAGTCCTATATCGATAAACTGGAATTTAACCAAAAAGGAACCGGATGGGACGAAGCCATCACGGTCGGAGGCTGCACCCTCGGCGGCCACGAAATTGGTTTGGGTGTAATGGACTTTTCATTCCTCGGTGCCAGTATGGGCAGCGTGGTCGGCGAGCGCGTCACCTATCTGATTGAACGCTGCACCGCTGAAAAGCGTCCAGTGCTCATCTCCTGCGCCTCCGGCGGAGCGCGCATGTATGAAGGATTGCTGAGCCTGATGCAGATGGCGAAAACCAGCGCAGCGGTGGCGCGTCACGCAGAAGCCGGCTTGCCGTACATTCCGATCTTAACCAATCCCACCATGGCGGGCGTAATGGCCAGTTTTGCCACGCTGGGTGACCTGATCGTTGCCGAACCCAATGCCTTGATTGGATTTGCCGGACCGCGCGTGATTAAGGAGACGATTCAGCAGGATCTTCCCGAAGGCTTCCAGCGATCTGAATTTTTACAGAACCACGGTCTGATCGATATGGTGATCCATCGTCATGAACTGCGTGAACGCATGATTCTCCTGCTCGATTATCTTTGCGATAACTAATTTTGACAGGATATCAGGATGCTCCGGATGGTTAGAGATCTTGCCAATCCTGCTCATCCGGTCGAAAAATGAGCCCTTCATACGACAGACTGTTCAAACGGACTACGGCAGGCATTAAGCCGGGGTTGGAGGTAATCTCTGCCCTGCTCGAAGAGCTCGGAAATCCGCACCAAAGACTGGCGGTGATTCATGTGGCCGGCACCAACGGAAAAGGCTCCGTCTGCGCGATGCTCGAATCGGTACTGCGCGCCACCGGGTTCAAAACCGGGCTCTACACTTCGCCCCATCTCATCGATTTTTCCGAGCGTTTTCGCATCAACGGCGAACAGATCACTGAGCCGCAATTGGATCGCTATATCGATCAAATGGAACAGGCCGCCGATGCGGTCGAAGCAGCAACCGGACTGCGCGGCGCTACTTTTTTTGAAATATCCACCGCCATCGCATTTCAATATTTTGCGGATGAACAGGTCGATATCGCCATCGTCGAAACGGGTATGGGCGGACGATGGGACGCCACGAACGTCGTGATTCCGCTCCTCTCTGTCATTACCTGTATCGATATCGACCACACCAACTTTTTAGGCGACACCATCGAAAAAATTGCCGCTGAAAAGGCGGGTATCATTAAGCCCGGTCGCCCGACCGTCTCCGCTCCGCAGTCTGCGGAAGTAATGCGCGTGCTTGAGAAAGAAGGACCGGTCCAATTCGTCGACGGTGCATCTTGCTCCGTTGTGCAGCAACAGCCGAAGGTGCACAACGGAGCTGGAAGCTCCGTCTACGTTGCTCATCAACGCCTCAAAATCGAGACCCCTTCGCGGAGTCTTCCGCCGATCAATCTGCCGCTCCTTGGTGAATTCCAGCGCGAAAACTGCGCGGTCGCTGTTACCGCGCTCGAGCTGCTGGCCGACCTGCTCGACATAGAGCCGGCGTATAAAAAAGGGCTCGAAACGGTCGAATGGAGTGCGCGGTTTCAAACCCTCTGCACCGATCCGCTGATCATTCTCGATGGCGCACACAATCCTTCCGGCGCCCGGGCACTGATCAAAACATTCAAGGAAAACTATCCCAAACACCAGATCGGTTTCCTCTTCGGTTTCCTCGTCGACAAAGACGCCGTCGAATTTCTGCGGATCCTCAAGCCGCGTGTTACCGCAGCGTGGACCATTCCCATCGTCGCAGCTCGCGGCACCACCGCAGAGCACTCCGCCGCACAGGCTCGCGTTGCCGGTATTTCCGCAGAACCGCTCTCTGTCGCTGATGCTTGGAACGCCGCCCGCAGCTGGGCCTCCGCATCACCCGACCGCCTCATCTGCATCACCGGCTCGCTCTACCTGAAGCAAATGCTCGCTACTCATCTATCTGCTCGCTGAAATACATCCCGATTTTGAAATTCCACGACCAGAATCCTCAACTCCTTGACAAGATGCCGATAAAAAGAATTGAACCATCGGCGCGGGGAGCATACGATCTCCACAGATAGGTTGGGTGTGCCTGTGTTCCCCCCTCGGTCTGCGGCTCAGTCCAACAGGAAGATGGTGCCTTGCGGGCACCCTCATATCTTCCTGCTTTTAACCTGCTTCGGTCATGAGGATATTTGTGAGAAGCAGGAGGGATAAAACTCGAATCGTTGGCATAAGGGCAATGAGAAACAAACTCGAATCAACCTTGGTAGGAGTTGCAGGCGAATATCTTGTAGCAGGAGAACTTAGCCTGCGCGGATTCATAGCTTCGATATCCCTACGCAACAGCAGGGGTATTGATATTATAGCGAGCAACGCAGAAGCAACTCGTTCAATCAGTATTCAGGTAAAGACAAATAGTTTCGGACGAAACAAGTGGATTCTCAACAAAAAGGCAGAACAGTATTTCTCGGATAATCATTACTACGTGTTCGTTTCATTAAAGGTGTTGGGAGAAAGACCAGACTACTACATTGTTCCGAGCACTGTGGTGGCTAAACATGTAAGAACAAGCCATTCGCAGTGGCTTCAGGGAAGAAAGAGAGATGGATCCATGCACAAAGATTCAGCCATACGCAACTTCATGGATATTGAAAACAAATACAAAGAGGCCTGGCACTTAATAGAAATGTAATGCCAACAATCGCCTGCACTTTACGGTGGTTCCGCTGACGCTCCACCACCGAAAGTGAGTCGTGACGTTGGACCATGAAATAAGATGAATATATTCGGAAAAAATGTTGCGGTATCGCTGGTTGATGACTCGTTCATCTTTGCCACACAGAATCAGCCTCTCCCTCTTATCTTGCCAGCCTACGTGGCAATCCAACCGGGTACCACCTCTGTTCTGGCTTGCGGCGAAGAAGCAAAGGCCATGCTCGGACGTGAGCCCAATAACATCTCTGTTGTCAGGGTTTTGGAGGATGGCGTCATAGCCGATCAGCAATCTGCTGAATCTCTGTTTCGCTTTGGACTGCGCAAACATCTCGGATCCGTCCTCATCCGTCCACGTGTTATTATTGCTTTACGGTCATATGATCCTGGCAAGTGGGCGGTGAAACAAATGGCGACAGCAGGCGGAGCACGCGAGGTTTACTTGATCGAAATGGGGATGGCTACAGCCATCGGCATGCAACTCGATGTGCAGAAACCGGAAATCAAAGCTGTACTATCTGTTTCGGATGATTGGTTTGAGTTCTCCGTCATTTCCCTTGCCGGTGTTCTCTCGGGAACCAATGGTGCAATTGGACGCTGTGCATTTGTTGAGGATATCCGGAATCATATTGCTTTAACTCGTCAGTTTCGACCTGAATTCACGGCTCTGGATTCCAGCCTGCACACGGGGGGAGTCAACGCTCATGCTGTGATCGATCTGCCGGGATGGGAAACTTGGACCGGAAGAAGTGAACAAGGCAGACTTACAACTCAAAACGTATCTCGCGATGAGATTACGGTTGGGATGATGCCTTCTCTTGTGCGACTGACCGAGAAAATTAAGGATGCAATTAGGCGTTTGCCGAGCGACAAGCAATACCAGTTAAGTCGAACAACCATACATGCAACGGGTAGGACTATGGCAATTCCCGGGATTGCCCAACTGATGGCAAATCAATTAGGTCATTCCGTGACCCCGTTTGCATCGGAGGCACATCCGTCAATCGATGGATGCAGAACTGTTCTCAAAGAACTGAACTTCTTAAAACGGATCAAAACAACAAAGAAATGATCGGAGTCCAACAAGCAAATGCTGCCTATCGCCGCTAGCGAGACTCAGGCAGATTTGCGACGTTCGACTTGTAGAAAGGGGGAGCGGGGTCAAGGGAGCGGGGTCAGGTCTGCACATTGAACGTTTAATTGATCTTTAACGAGAGGAGAGGCAGTTGGCGAGGCCTTTACGAGTTGATATTGTGGATGAGGTTGTCCAAAAAAGGATGAATTGGATGAAAAGTTCAAAGTGCAGACCTGACCCCAATCCTCTTTGACTCCGACATCTATGAAATATTTATCCTTGCCAAACCCCGACACGTACACGATACTGTCCAGCATGAAAACAATAACTTATACAGCTGCCCGGGAAAACTTAGCCTCAACTATGCAGCAGGTTTGTGATGACCACGATCCTGTTATCGTTACCCGTAGAAGAGATCAGGCCGTGGTAATGATGTCAATTGATGATTATACTGCTCTCGAAGAAACCGCATATCTTTTGCGCAGTCCGAAGAATGCACGTCGTTTACGCGATGCCGTAGACCAGTTGCGTTCCGGAGACGGGAAAGAATATGAACTTCCAGAGCTGTAATGAAGATCGTTTTTGCAGATCAAGGGTGGGAAGATTTTTCGTATTGGGTTGTCCACGACAAAAAAATTGCTAAACGAATCATCCAACTAATAAAAGAAATTCAGAGAGATCCTTTTGAAGGCATTGGAAAACCCGAGCCTTTGAAACATGACCTTGCTGGATTTTGGTCTCGGAGAATCACAGATGAACATCGTCTAAGGGGAGCGGGGTCAGGTCTGCACATTGAACGTTTAATTGATCTTTAACGAGAGGAG
>CAYOBH010000004.1:45801-46319 GCA_964402125.1 uncultured Verrucomicrobiota bacterium | reverse complement strand
TGACCCGAAATTTTGGGGAACACTAAAGGTGAGTGTAGCTGGAAAGTTCGTGTGAGAGGTTCTGTTGGTACTTGTCCCAGAACCGCCTCCGCCAGGGGGAGGTGGTAGCGACATGGTTGTCATGGATAGAGAACTGCTCGTCAGCAATGATGGAGTGTCTATAGCTAACGGTGCAACACGTGAGTCAATGAAGGTTTCTTCTTCATAAAGGCTGGCGATTTTCAGTGGTATAAGAATCAGTTCTGTTCCGACGTTTGAGCTTCGCCCAAAAAGTTGTTGCTGGTCGGTCAGTTCATCTACTGATTCTGCTCCATATTGATACAATCCAAAAAGATAGGGATTATAATCCTTGGGGGCGGGAGTTCTCCAGACTTCCTCATCGTATGTATTAAAGTAGACTATATCCCCTGAACGATCTTCTATCACAGTCAGTCGATAAAATGGGTATTCTAAACCATATTCTCCGACAGAGATCATTTCGCCGTACATTTGTTTCAACAGCGGTTTGGGCCAGTCTT
>CAYOBH010000004.1:0-45791 GCA_964402125.1 uncultured Verrucomicrobiota bacterium | reverse complement strand
CTTTACTGTTCCAGTCTACAACTCGAATAATGCGTTCCGAGTGGAGATAAAATGGGTCATCGGTTGCTGGCGGAACCAGTTGCCAAAAATCCCACTGAGTATTTCTGACGATCAATTCAATTTGATCCAGCGATGTGATCGTTTCGATAGTGTTTCCAGAATCCGTTAATACGGTTTCCGAAAACGCCGTCCCTGCCAGCAGGAATGCTGTGCATACAATGATTCCTAATTTCATTTCGTCCCCTGTGTTATGCACCTCCAAAAAAGAGGCGCGACCCCAAACAAGCTTCTTACGAGGGACCGCCAAGCCCCACACCGAAACCAGCAGAGGCCGCGCCCGAGCGGGCGCGCCCATATGCCAGTTGTTTCGGTGTTAAAATTTGGCGGTTTTCGTAAGAAACAAACTGCGCTAAACGCAAATCATATTAAATTGTGTTTCGAATGATGCATTTCCTTTCAATGAGTGTCAACATGTCTTTGTGCGGGGAATTTTCCTAAAAAATAACGTGTTCAAGAAGTGGCGAAAGCGGCGGGTTATCCTTGTTTTGTGACGTTGGCTCCGACGGCGCAAACGAAGTATCGGCGGATAATTGAGGTGATGGACGCTTGTGCCGAAGCTGGAGTTGAGAATTTGATCTTTGCAAAACCTGTGGAGAAGTGATCACCCCAGAGCAACGTCGAGGAGCATCATGAGAGCGAAGCCGAAGATGGCGCCGAGGGTGGCGAAGTCGGTATTGCCTTTGCGCTGGGCCTCGGGAATGAGTTCTTCGACGCAGACAAAGATCATGGCTCCGGCGGCGAAGGCCAGCGCATAGGGGAGGATGGGGCGCATCGATAAGACGGCCCAAGCGCCGATGACGCCGGCAATCGGTTCGACGATTCCGGAGAGCTGACCGTACCAAAAGCTTTTACGGCGGGACATGCCCTCTCGGCGCAGCGGCATGGAAACGGCGGTGCCCTCGGGGAAGTTTTGAATACCGATCCCCAGCGCCAGCGCAATGGCGGCTCCGAGAGAGGCGCCGTCGATGTCGGCGGCCACGGCACCGAAGGCAACGCCGACGGCGAGGCCTTCGGGTATGTTGTGGAGGGTGATGGCGAGGACGAGCAGTATGCTGCGCTGCCAGCCGGTTTGGATTCCCTCTGCATCTTTCATCGGCAGGCCGGGATGAAGGTGAGGGAGGATTTTGTCGAGCAGGTAAAGAAACAGCCCGCCGCTGAGAAAGCCGATGGTGGCGGGAGCCCAGCTTCCGTTTGACATTTCAATGGCCGGGGCGAGCAGCGACCAGTAGCTGGCCGCGATCATCACACCGGCGGCGAGGCCCAGCATGCCGTCCATCAGTTTTTGATTGATGGTTTTTGCGAAGAAGACGGGCGCGGCGCCGAGCGCGGTTACTCCCCATGTAAAGAGTGTGGCCAGCAGCGCCTGCAGGACGGGATTATATGTGCTGAAGGTTTCCATGCTCATGACGCTATCGGGTTTTTCCGGATGAGTCAATGACGGGCGCAGTGGCGAATTGAGCAGTTGAAACTTGAAACGAGGACCGAGTTGCGGGATAGAGGGGGGCGAGGGACGATTGGGGATGGCTGATTGAAGAGTGCCGAGTGCCGAGTGCCGATTGTTGAGTGACGATTGCTGATTGGCGATGAACCGCGACGATGTCGCTATTTCCTTGCAGGAAATTATCTGCGCTTCGCTTTGGGCTGATTAACGATGGGCGAGTCGAGAGAGGTGCCTTTATTTATACGCAGGAGTTGAGATGAAAATTTTAGTGGCCAGAATTCCGGAGGAGGGGTCGCACTATGAAGGGAGCGAGCCGGGATCGATTATAGAGCTGGAGAACGATCCGGTGATTAAATCGTTCGGAGATGTGTTTTATGTGCTTTATGCGCAGGTAGTTTCAGGAGAACTGGTAGTGCGCGGCTCGCTAAACTCAGAAGTGGAATTGCGTTGTGCAAGATGTTCTGAAATTTTCTCGACAACCGTGGAGGTTTCCGATTTTCTACGCGCTTACCCCGCCCCCGAGGGGACCGATATGGTCGATATTACTGAGGATTTGCGGGAGGAAATTTTGTTGCATGTACCGGGATTTGCCGTGTGCAGAGAGGACTGTAAGGGAATCTGTTCCCAATGCGGTGTCAATCTGAACGATGGACCCTGTACGTGTAAAAAGAGCACGAGTCCAGGCCCTTGGTCGGCGCTGGATGGAATGAGTTTATAGATGTAAGGAGGATTGCGATGGCAGTTCCAAAAAGAAAAACTTCGAAGAGTAAAACCGCGAGCCGTAAGGCTCAGAACACGAAGAAGCCGATTGCGCGCGCCTCTTCCTGCTCCCAATGCGGAGCACCTGCAATGCCGCATCACGTCTGCACGAGTTGTGGATATTACAACGGACGGCAGGTCTTGTCGGTTTCCTCCGAAGAGTAAAAAACCATGCGTATCTCGATAGATGCGATGGGGGGCGATTATGCCCCGCAGGAAATCGTTGCAGGAACCCTTCAGGCGGCCGAACGATTGGAAGGGATCGAAAAGCTCTTTCTGGTCGGCGACGAAACAGCAATTAAGGCGGAATTGGACAAACATAAGGGTCCAATTCCCTCCTGTATTGAGGTTGTTCATGCTTCCGAAGTGGTCGGTATGGGAGAGTCTCCTGCCACGGCGATTCGCCGTAAAAAGGATTCTTCGATCGTGCGCGCCGTTGAGATGGTGAAGGATGGTCGAGCGCAAGCGATTTTCTCGGCGGGAAACACCGGAGCTGCGGTTGCGGCGGCTACGCTGAAGCTGCGAACGCTGAAGGGTGTGGATCGCCCGGTAATTGCCACGGTTCTCCCGACCCCGACTAATCCCTTTGTGTTGCTTGATGCCGGTGCCAATCCCGACAGTACGCCGGAAATGCTGATGCAGTTTGCGGTGATGGGGAGTATTTATTCCCACGAGATTATTGGGATTCAGAATCCGAGTGTCGGACTGCTCAGTATTGGTGAAGAAGAGGGCAAGGGGAACGAAAGTACGAAAAAGGCGTTTAGTCTGTTAAGTAAGTCGCACCTCAACTTTATTGGAAATGTGGAGAGTCGCGATCTGTTCGGTGCCAAGGTAAATGTGGCGGTGTGCGATGGATTTGTGGGTAACGTGGTGCTGAAGACCAGCGAAGCGCTTGCCAGTATGATCTCCTCGTGGCTGAAGCAGATGTTTCGCGCCAACTTCTTGCGTAAGCTGGGTGCGTTGCTGGCGATGGGTGTTTTTAAAGAGTTCAAGTCGCATGCGGATCCGGCTGGTTATGGCGGTGCGCCGCTGTTAGGAGCCAACGGAGTGGTCATTATCGGCCACGGTTCCTCCAATGCGTTTGCCACGTTTAACGGCATCCGCGTGGCCTCCGAATCGATCAATCATAATGTAAACCATCTGATTGAAGTTGAATTAGAGCGTATTAACAAAGGCGTAGTCTCAAAGGTGTAGTCTTTATTTCCCGGAACGGTTGCATGGATAGTAAACGGATAGTTTCAATCATTGGAACGGGCTCTTACGTTCCCGAAAAGGTCCTGACGAATCATGATCTTGAAAAAATTGTAGATACCTCCGATGAGTGGATCTTCAGCCGTACCGGAATGCGCGAACGCCATATTGCCGCGCCGGAACAGGCGGCCTCCGATCTGGGTACAGAAGCGGCGAAAAAGGCGCTGGCTGATGCTGGGGTCGACGCGGAAGAGATTGATCTGCTGATTGTGGCCACACTCTCGCCCGATATGTTTTTCCCGAGTACCGCCTGTTTTGTGCAGGAAAGGATCGGGGCAAAGAATGCCTACTGTTATGACCTCGGTGCTGCATGCTCCGGGTTTCTTTATGCCTTGGAAACCGCTCGTGCACAGATTGCCTGCGGTGCGGTGGAAACCGCGCTGGTGATCGGTTCCGAGAAGATGAGTACGTTCTTGGATTGGGAAGATCGAACGACCTGTATCCTTTTCGGCGACGGTGCAGGGGCGGCGGTGTTGCGTTCCGGCGGTGAAGGCCGCGGCGTGATGGAGTCCGTGATGGGCTCCGATGGATCGCTCGCGCATCTGCTTTCAACGCCCGGCGGCGGGAGCCGCAATCCGATGACGCATCAAATGCTGGATCAGAGAATGCAGTATCTGCAGATGCAGGGGCGCGAAGTTTTTAAGCATGCCGTAAAGCGCATGACCGATGCGGTGGTTTCGGCGCTCGAAAAAAATGGTCTCTCGACCGACGAGATTAAATGTTTTATTCCGCATCAGGCGAATATCCGCATCATCGATGCGATTTCAAAAAAACTCGGCGTGGGTGACCGCATGTATGTGAACGTCGATAAATATGCAAACACCTCTTCCGCCGCGTTGGCGATTGCGCTGGACGAAGCCGTGAAGGACGGAACCATACAGAAGGGTGACCTCGTTGTGCTGGCCGTGTTTGGCGGCGGATTTACGTGGGGTGCCAACGTATTGGAGTGGGGGAAATAATGAAAAGAGCAATCGTTTTTCCAGGGCAGGGATCGCAGGTTGTCGGTATGGGAAAGGATCTGGCCGAGGCGATTCCTGAGTGCAAGGCGCTGTTTAATCGGGCCAACGAACTTCTCGGCTGCGATCTGGCATCCATCTGTTTTGAAGGTCCTCAGGAGGAACTCAACAAGTCGAATCATGCGCAGCTGGGTATTTTTGTTACCAGCGCGGCGGCACTTAAGGCGATGGAGCTGAAGCAATCGTTGGCGTTTGACGTGGTGGCTGGGCACAGTCTCGGTGAGTGGACAGCGCTCTATGCCGCCGGCGTGGTCAGTTTTGAGCAGACGATTAAAATTTTGAAAGCCCGCGGCGAGTTTATGCAGGCCGCCGCTCAAGCAAACCCCGGCGCCATGTTGGCAGTGATGAATATGGACGGCGCCGTTTTAGTCGATGTTGCGGAGAAGGCGGGCTGTTATGTGGCCAACTTTAATTCGCCGGCACAGACGGTGCTCTCCGGTACGGCCGAATCGATCGATCGTGCCGAAGTTTTACTGAAGGAAGCGGGTGCGCGCCGCACGGTACGTCTTCCGGTGGCCGGTGCATTCCATTCGCCGCTGATGCAGTCCGCTGCAGATCAAATGAAGGCATTTTTGAATGAGGTTGAGCTGGGTGTTCCTGCGTTACCGGTGCTCTCTAATGTCACTGCCGATGTGCACGCTGTAGATCAGATTGCCGAAAATATGGTAAAACAGATCACCTCTTCTGTACAGTGGGTGGCTTCCATTCAGAAGTTGATTGCTGACGGTGTGAAAGAAATCATTGAGTGCGGCCCGAATAAGGTTTTGGCAGGTCTCATAAAGCGGATTGACAAGGATGTAATCGTCCGTAACATGGGAACACTTGAAGATGTTGAAAATCAATAAGGGATGTCTATGTTTAATTTGAACGACAAGGTTGCAGTAGTGACGGGGGCCGCCCGAGGTCTTGGACAGGCGATTGCCGTAAAGTTGGCGGAGGCGGGTGCCGATGTGGCGCTCTGCGATCTCAAGGCAGAGTGGCTTGAAGAAACCGCCGGCAAAGTGCGGGCACTCGGTCGCCGCGCTGAAATGTATGGCGTGAATGTGGCGGACGGCGAAAGTGTTGCCGCCGGGATTAAGGCCATTGAAAAAGATTTTGAAAAGATTGATGTACTCGTGAACAATGCCGGTATCACAAAAGACGGCCTGCTGATGCGCATGAGCGAAGAGGATTGGGATGCGGTCCTCGACGTGAACCTCAAAGGGGTTTTCCTCTGCACAAAGGCCGCCACGCGCGGCATGATGAAGCGTCGCTCGGGCACCATCGTGAATATTGCTTCCGTGATCGGTCTGATGGGCAATGCGGGCCAAGCGAACTATGCGGCTTCCAAAGGCGGCGTCATTTCCTTCAGCAAGACGGTGGCGAAGGAGCTGGCCTCGCGCAATGTGCGCTGCAACGCGGTTGCGCCCGGATTTATCCGTACGGCAATGACCGACAAGCTGGACGAAGAGGTCCAGGGTAAGATGAAGGAATTGATTCCGCTGGGCCGTTTCGGCGAGCCGGAAGATGTTGCTAACGTCGTTCTATTTTTGGCAAGTGACGCATCTGCGTATGTTACAGGGCAGGTGCTCTCGACATGCGGCGGAATGGTCATGTAGTTTGTAAGTGAAAACCTAGGAATAAGGAGAATATAATGTCACTTGAAGATAAAGTAAAAGATATCATCGTCGAACAACTCGGCGTGAACGCAGATCAAGTCACTTCCGACGCTTCCTTCATCGAAGATCTCGGCGCGGATTCACTCGACACCGTCGAGCTGGTAATGGCTTTCGAAGAAGAGTTCGGTGCTGAAATTCCGGACGAAGACGCAGAAAAGCTCACTTCCGTCGGCGGCGTTGTAAGCTACTTGAGGGAAAAGGGTTTCGAGTAAGCCTTTAACTTGAGTTGTTTCAATGGCCGGGATTGCTCTAGGGCTGTTCCCGGCCATTTCACTGATTTATAGAGGATCGGATTATGAGTGGGCGTGAAGTGGTAGTAACTGGATTGGGAATTGTTTCTCCCATCGCGAACGGGGTCGAAAAGTTCTGGGAAGGCATCAAAGCCGGCCAGTCCGGTATCGATCATGTTAAAGGCATGCCCGATATTGATCAGTATCCGGTAACGATCGGCGGGGAGATCAAAGATCTTGACGTGGAAAAATATATTTCGCTTAAAGATGCCCGCAAAATGGATCCTTTTTCGGTCTATGGGATGGTCGCTGCCTGCATGGCGGTGGACGATGCCAATTTTGATTTTGATGCGCTCGACCTACAGCGCGTCGGTGTGATTGCCAGTTCGGGTATCGGCGGAATGCAGTTTATGCAGAATGAATGTCTGAAAGCCTACGAAAAAGGGCATCGTTGGATTTCTCCTCAGCTGATTCCCCAGATGATCACCAATATTCTTTCGGGCTATATTTCGATCCGCTACGGATTTAAAGGGCCCAACTTTTGTGTAACCAGCGCCTGTGCTTCGGGGTCGCATTCGATCGGCGAAGCGATGCGCATTATTCAATACGGCGACGCCGACGTGATGGTTGCCGGTGGTGCGGAAGCATCGATTGCGATGCTGGGTGTTCAGGGTTTTGCTGCGCTGCGTGCCACCAGTCGTCGGAACGACGATCCGAAGGGCGCGTCCCGCCCGTTCGATAAAGATCGTGACGGTTTTGTGATGTCCGAGGGTTCCGGAATTCTGGTTTTGGAAGAAAAAGAGCATGCACTGAAGCGCGGGGCAAAGATTTACTGCAACGCCTCCGGCTACGGACGCACGGGCGATGCTTATCATATTACTGCGCCTGATGGGGAAGCGAATGAAGCTGCGCGCGGGATATCGTTGGCGATTGCCGACGCAGGGCTGAAACCGGAAGACGTGGACTACATCAATGCGCATGGAACCAGCACACCGATGAATGATAAGGGTGAAACGCTGGCGATCAAAAAAGCGCTGGGCGAAGAGCTGGCTTATAAGGTTGCCGTCAGCTCCACTAAATCGATGACGGGTCATATGCTGGGTGCCGCCGGCGGAGTGGAAGCGGCCATTATAGCGCTGGCGATTCGTGACGGCATTGCGCCGCCGACGATCAATTATACAACGCCGGATCCAGACTGTGATCTGGACTATGTTCCGAACGTCGCACGCAAAATGAACATTGATGTGGCATTGAGCAATTCGCTCGGCTTTGGCGGCCATAATGCCACGCTCTGCTTTACGAAGATCAAATAGGGTCTACGTGTTGAGGGGGAAAACCGAGGCGTCCTGAAAAGGGCGCCTTTTTCTTTCCCGCTTTTCAAGTTCGGCTGAATACAGTATGGTCCCGCGTTTTAAAGGAGAATCGGCGTGGCACTGGGTATTGCAGAGATGATATTGCTGGGATTGCTGGCAGATTGGGTTTTTTGCAGGATGCGGATGCCGGGTCTGCTGGGTATGTTGCTGGTGGGTGTTTTGTTCGGACCCTATGTGCTGAATCTGCTGGAACCGGGATTTCTTGATGCCTCCGCCGATCTGCGGAATATTGCGCTGATTATTATTCTCCTTCGCGCTGGGTTTCAGTTAAACCGTGAAACCCTCAATCGCGTCGGCGTTCAGGCGCTCCTGATGACGTTTATTCCCGGAATTCTTGAGGGCGGAACGATCGCTCTTTTGGGGCCCCTTTTTCTCCCGCTTACCCACTTGGAGTCAGCGATGCTGGGATTCATTATTGCGGCGGTTTCTCCGGCGGTCGTGGTGCCGATGATGATCGGTTTCATGGGGCGGAAAATGGGTGTAAAGAAAGGGATTCCAACGATGATTCTGGCGGCGTCCTCGCTGGAAAACGTGTTTGCGATTTTTGTTTTTTCTGTATTTCTCGGATTCTACACGGGGTCTTCCGATCATCTTTTTCTTAAAATTTCCGGGATTCCGGTCTCGATCATTTTGGGTATTGGGGTTGGGTTTGGGTTGGGTTGGGTTTTGCTGAAGATTTTTGAGCGTTTTAATCCTCGGGCTACCAAACGGACGATGGTGGTGCTGGGTGTTTCTATTCTGCTGTTTCAGGTGCAGGAAATTTTGAAGGTTTATGCCATTCCTTTTCCCGCTTTACTGGCCGTAATGGCGATTGGGTTTATCATTCTTGAGCGACGCGAACAGATGGCGCATGAAATCTCCTCAAAACTTTCGAAGGTGTGGGTTTTTGCGTCGATTATGCTCTTCACCTTGGTTGGGGCAAAAGTGGATGTTTCGTTTGCATTAAAGACGGGGTTTGCCGGTTTGGGATTAATTATATGTGGATTGGTTGCACGCAGCGCCGGTGTGCTGCTGGCACTGCTGCGGAGTCCTCTGAATTTTCGAGAGCGGTTGTTTTCCGTGGTGGCGTATTGGCCCAAGGCAACGGTTCAGGCGGCGATGGGTGCTGTACCGCTGGGGGCGATGGCGGCACTGGGGATGGATCAACGTCCGGGAGAAGTTATCTTAGCCGTTTCGGTTTTGAGCATTTTTTTTACAGCACCGTTGGGGGATTTGGCCATCAAGTTGGTTGGAGAGCGTGTGTTGGAGTCTGATGCGGAGGCGGAGATTTCCGCAGATATACTCTATGAAGGGCGATAAGGGTTCATTTGTTATTAAGCTGGCCGAAAATGGGGATTTTTGGCGCCGAATGTCTAATGAAATAGACTTGCGTTTGTCGTGTCAGCCATTAACTTGTCTCGTGTAGCTTTGCTTCGGCGCAGTTCCGGTTGCCGGTCATGGCAATACAGCTTGATTTTTTGCTGAGTAATGAGGGGTAATTTCATGAGATTTTTTAAACGAGGTTGCATACGCTCCGTGTCGTTTTTTGCGGTTGCACTGTTTGTTTTCTGCGGCACTGCGAACGGGCAAAAGGCTCCTAATTTCAAGACGATGAAGGTTACGGAGATCTACGATTATGCCAGACAAATGCTGGAGAGAGGGGATTATGAGCGCGCGATTGAGCCCCTGCAGGAGGTTATCGATGAACTGAAAACGGTTACGGGCGATAATGAGAAACGGACGACTCAGGAATGCCGGCTTGAGCTTGCCCGGGTTTATTATCAGTTGGGCCAGACGGATGAAGGCGTCGCGCTGGTTGAAGAATATATGGAAAACGACCCGCGTCCGAATGAGCGTCTGGCGTTGCGCATGATGGCTCAGGCCTTTTTTGAGACGGAGGATTGGGATAAAATCATCGAATACGCATCTCGTATCCGTTCGGATCCTGAGATGACGCCTGATGATGAATATAATATTAACCTGCTGATCGGACAGGCCTATTTTTTGAAGGAAATGTGGGAGGAATCGATTGATCCGCTCCTTTACGCTGAGCGGAATACCGACGACGACCGGGTTCGGCAGAAGTGTCAGATTATGGTGGCGCGTGCACTGGTCGAAACAGAGAATTGGTCCAATCTTTTTGCGTGGGTACGTCGGGTGGCAAGTTCGGATTGTCGGTACGACATTACACTGAATATCACGATGATGTTGGGTGCTGAAGGCCTCTATGCTTCAGGGGGGAAAGATAATCTGCTGAATGCGCTTTACCTCTATCGCATGGTGCTGCCTCGTGAGGAGCTGATTGCTTTTTCCGAGAAGAAAAAGGCGGCGCTACAACGGAAGATTAACGGTGTAGAGCTTCAGCCCTTTGAGAAAAAGGAGTATGAGCGCGAAGTGGAGAGTCTCGACGCGTCGATTGAACAGCTGAACAACATGGATCCGTATGAAGACCATGTTGATCTGTCCATCGGTGAAATCTACGCTTCAGAGGAGATTAAGCGCTATTGGGAAGGTTATGTTGCATTTAAACGCGTTTTTGACCGATGCTATATACCTGCAGATCAACGGGAAGAATTTGATGAGGAGGATGAGGCTGCAAAAGCAAAAGAGCTTAAAATCAAGATTGGTGAGGCGGGAGGCTATTATGCCGCCGCAGCACTTTATAATCTGAACGAATTTGACCGTGCGGAGCAGCGCATAATGGATTATCTCAATGAATGGACAGACGCGGGCACCGAGGGGATGTTTCAACGTGAATATCTGCAGTTGATGATTGGAAATAATCTGACCCGCAATAATTTTGGAGCGGTCATCTCCCTGCGTAAGTATATTGAAGGACTGGAGATCAACGCTGCGGATCCAAACAAACGCATGGCTAAAGCAAACCTTTACTACATGCTGGGGTTGGCTTACCTACAGACGCAGCAAAATGCGGATGCCTGTGAACAATTCGGCGTTTTTGTGGATGGCCTTTGTGATGAGTCCGGATATGTAGTAGAGGATTTTGATTTTTCGAATCGTTCGTATGCATTGTACTACCGTGGTATGGGCTACATGCTGCAGGGTAAATTTGCGGAAGCGCTCTCCGATTTTGAACAATATCTCTATGAGTATGAAGAGGGCGACTTGGTGGATGAAGCCATTTTCCGAAAAGGGGTTTGTCAGTACGCGCTTTCAGAGACGGTGGAAGATACCAAGGGCGCCGAAGAAACCTTTACCTATTTGATCGATAATTATGAGCAGAGCTCGGTTCGGTCTGAGGCGTACAGCATGCGCGGCGATATTCGTGTGGCAAAAGAGCCGACCGAAAAGGGCCCCCATCCGCTGGACCTGGCGCAGGAAGATTATGACGCTGCGATCAAAACGTCTAACACGCCGCTGCAGGCGCTCTATCCTGCGAAACGTTCGGCGGAAGCCTATCAGTTGGAATCAAAGTGGGATGAAATTATCGCACGCATGGAGCAGTATAAAGCCAAGTGGGGCGTCCAGGCGGACTTGGCAGAGGCGCAATACTGGATTGGACAGGCTTACCTTCGGCAGGATGAGGTTGAAAAAGCATTCAATGCGTATATGGGGGCGATTGCGGACTACGGCAATTTCCCCGACCAACTGGGCGTCGATAAAATCATTATGGAGATGGTTGGCCTTGTGGAGAGCCAGAAGGATGCATCGACCCGAAATTCTTGGATACAGCTGGTGCGCCTGAAGCTGGATGATGCGCGGAGTGCCGATATGGAAGTTCTTGCACTTCGCTGGCAGCTCACTCGTGCGCTCCTGCAGGGGGAGGAGAGTCTGAAGAGTTACTCCGACCTGTTGGTCAGTACGGTTAACGATCTGACCGTTACTTCGCCCGGCCCGCTCTATCTGATGTGTGATGCTGCCGTTGAAGCCAATGATTTGGAAAAGATGACCAACTACGCCAATTATTTTATTTCCAACTTTGAAGAGTCGGATCTGGTTTGGCACGCTTATCGGGCACGGGTTACGGCGCAGATGGAGCTGAAGCAGTATGAAGACGTGCTGGTTTCTGTTGGTGCCGTTCAGAATCTGTTTGGTCCGGTGCCGGAAGTGGGCTGGTCACAGATTTTCAAGGCCAATGCGCTCGATCAGTTGGGTCGAAGTAAAGAGGCAGAAGAGGCCTTTAAGTTGATTTCGAGTGTGCCGCAGTGGCGTAATGAATATATGGGCGAAGCGTACTGTGGAATCGGTCGAACTCTGTTTCGGCAAGGAGAATTTGGTCAGGCGCTCGGCTGGTACAAGCGCACCTATATGCAGTGCAAGGCGTATGATAACGGCATCTGGGCGGCGATGGCCTATCTCGGCGCGGCGGATTGTCTTGTAGAGCAGGGAGAATCTGCACAGGCACAGAGTATTCTTCAGGAAATGATGGCCGATCAATATCTCAACAGCGAAGAGCGTGCGCCATTCATTGCTGAATATATCCAGAAAGCCGAACAGCGGCTCCAAAAATAAAGAGGGCAGGATGAAAAAAGTTCTACTTAGTTTGGTATTATCCGGTGCTGCATGGGCGGGGGCCGCGCCGATCAAAGCGATCGTGGTCCTTGGGAGTGGAGTAAGTTCCAGTCAGCAAACGGTTGAACTTCGGGGATATTCCAACGGTCAGGTTTGGTATGGGCCCTCCGATGTCAATCGATTCGGGTTCCGTCCTCGAGACATTACCCAGATTACCTTTGATACGCGGGAATATATCGATGAAGAGTTGGTTGAGGAGCTGAGAGTTAAGCGTTCGTACAATGAGCTTGTTGCGCATTTGGAGGAGGGGATGGCTCCGTTCAAGGAATATAATATTCTACCTTCGAATTTGAGTCGCCATCAATATATGCTCGCAGAGCTTTATTATAAAATGGGCCACTACGAAAAGTCGTTGGTTTATTCCCGAATGCTGGCGAACCCCGATCGTGATCCTACATGGCCGGCCCTGTGCGATGAAAAGATCGAGCGCGGAGCATATGCGTATCAGGGGCTTGCACTGATGGAACTCAAGCGGACGGAGGAGGCTGAGGCCCTCTTTGCTTTGCGCGGTTGGACCAAGGAGATGAGCGACGATGCCCCGGCGGAAGACCTTTACATTACGGCCAAGTTTTTGACGATGAAAGGGGACTATGCCGCAGCGATTGAATTGGCCGCCAAGGTGGTTGTATTCCGTTCCGATGATCCTCAGTGGCTGCGTCCTGCGGAAGTGCTTTGTGCCCGGCTCTACGCGAACCTCGGCCTGTTTGACTCATCCGAAGAGGTGATCCGTCAAATTCTGCTGATGTATCCGAATACCGATGAAGCGGATGAGGCGGATAAACTAATGGTAGAAATGGCCGGGTTGCGGGATGCGTGGAATATAATGATGAAAGAGAAAGAATCTTGGAATTAATAATCTTAATTAGAAGGAGACTGAAATGATAAAAAAGATGAAGAAACTGGCTTTGGGCCTGAGTTTATTGATTGCGCCGGTTGCCGCCTTCGCTGCCGAAGGAGAGACCGCAGAAAAGAACCTCTGGGATATGATTCTGGAAGGCGGATGGGCGATGATTCCCCTTGGGCTTATGTCCTTGGCCATGGTCTATTTTATCGTTCAGAACGGTTTGGCGGTTCGTGAGAAAGTATTGTTGCGCCCCGATCTGTTCCCTGAATTCATCAAGCTGATGCAGCAAAAGAAAATTTCCGAAGCACACGCGTTGTGTCAGCAAAACAAAACGCTCTTTACGTATATTTTAGGGGCCGGATTAGAACGCTGCTCTGAAAAGCGTGAAATCAATTTTGAAAAAGTGAAGGAAGCCATTGAAGAAGCCAGCACGGAAGAAGTAACAACCTACATGAAGCCGATCGACTATCTTTCCATTATTGGTGCGACCGCGCCGATGCTGGGTCTGCTGGGTACGGTTTCGGGGATGATTGGTGCGTTTAACTTTCTGGGTATTTCCGGTTCCGGAAAATCCTCCGAGTTGGCTTCGTACATTGGAGAAGCGCTGATGACAACGGCTGCCGGTCTGGTAATCGCAATTCCTTCAATGCTTTTCTTTTACTACTATCGCAATAGTTTTATTAAATCCACCGCTTCTGTGGGACGTAATATTGGTGCCTTGCTCGATACGCTCGAAACGGGTGAAGCTCCGATGGGTTTTCGTGATTAACTGAACGGCCGTTTTGATGACGGTTAAACTTCTCCGTAAGAGAGGTGTGAAATGAAAGTTAAAATGCCCGCAAGGGAAGAAGCCCAAATCGATATGGCTCCCATGATCGATATGGTGTTTCTGCTGCTGGTCTTCTTTATGGTGGCATCGGTTGCCGCAGAGCAACGCTACGAGATAGAAGCGTTGCCGAGGTCCAGTCATGCCAAGGTGCCCGAAGAAATCAAAGGACGCATGATTCTCTCTCTGGATGTAGATGGGAATGTGTATGATGATATGGAGCCGATTGAGTTGGAAAAGCTGTCGGAACGTATTGAGCAACGGATGGCGGATCCAAATAATCCGACCCAAAAGGTGCTGATCCGCGCGGATGAGCGGGTCCGTTATAAAGACAGTAAAAAGGTCATGGCCGCCTGCGGGGAAGCCGGAATGGTCGACCTCATTTATACGGCGTTTAGGAAATAGCCATGAAGTTATTAGATAATATGTTGGGCAAGAAGGTGGATCTCCAGATAACTCCACTGATCGATGTTGTATTCCTTCTGCTGATTTATTTCATGGTGACTTCGGCGCTAAAGGACAAGGAAGCGGATCTCTCCTTCACGCTTCCCGCTCCTGCACCGCCGGAGGCTGCTATCGCGGAGCCGTGGGAGGTTATTGTCGAAATCGGTCCTCCGATCCAGAATGCGGAAACGGGTCAGCCGGATCCCTATTCCGGCGAAGTGATGGTTTATGGACTGCCTTATGGTCAGGTCGGTGAGTTGGACGGGATGGTTGAAGCATTGGGGGCTGAGAAAGCTACGGCAGAATCATCCGGCAGCGAATTTGTGGTGACCATTATTCCCGACAACGAGGCGATCCACGGACGCATCGTTCAGGTCATGGATGCGTGCGCCGCCATTGGAGCGAAGAACGTTGCCTTTGGATCTGACCCAACGCAGGATTAATATGGAGCAGGTATTTGGTGATTTAGTAAGGAAATTTTATGAATACGCAGACAAAAAAGTTTTTGGCTGATCTGATCAACAGCATCAGCCCGTCAGGTTATGAAGCGCCTGTGGCCGCCGTGTGGAAAGCCGAGGCCGAAAAATTTGCGGATAAAGTGTGGACCGATATACATGGAAATTCGTTTGCCGTTGTGAATCCGGGCGGCTCGCCCCGTGTCATGCTGGCCGGCCATTATGACGAAATCGGATTTCAGATTTCGTACATCGACGACAAGGGTTTCCTTTGGATTCAGCCGCTGGGCGGCTGGGATCCGCAGATCGCTCAGGGGCAGCGCGTTCAGATTATGACGAAGAACGGCATCGTCCGCGGCGTGATCGGTAAAATGGCGATTCATATGCAGACGCCGGAACAGCGCAAGCAGGTGACAGAAATAAAAGACATCTGGGTCGACATCGGCGCAAAGAATAAAAAGGATGCCGAGAAAATGGTCGAGGTCGGCGATCCGCTGGTGGTGGCCTACGGTTTTGAGGAGATGGCGAACGGGCTGGCAGCGGGGCGTGCGTTCGATGATCGCGCCGGTGCATTCGTTGTTCTCGAAGCGGCGCGCCAGTTGTCGCAGCTAAGTCCAAAGGCGGAGATTCATGCGGTTGCCACTGTGCAGGAAGAGATCGGACTGCGTGGCGCACGCACGGCCGCATATGGAATTGATCCGGATATTGGTATTGCGGTGGACGTTACCTTTGCCACGGACCATCCAAGCATGGCAGACGCCATGAAGCGTGAAAATTTTATCGAGTTGGGTAAAGGTCCGGTCTTAACGCGTGGCCCCAATATTAATCCCACGCTGTTTGATCTGCTCGTGAAAACGGCGAAAGCAGAAAAGATTTCGGTGCAGATTAGTGCAGAACCCGGCGGAACCGGAACGGATGCGAATGCGCTGCAGTTGAATCGGGCGGGCGTTGTCACGGGACTCGTGAGTATTCCTTTGCGCTACATGCACAGTCCGTGCGAACTGATCAGCCTCAAAGACCTCGAGCAATGCGCTAAGCTGCTGGCGAAGACAATTGAGAAAGTAACGTCCCGTACCAACTTTGTGCCGTTCTGAGGCGTGAGGCGTAATGCGTATTGCGTAATGCTTATTGCGTATTGCGTATTGCGTAATGCTTATTGCGTATTGCGTATTGCGTAATGCGTATTTGACTTCTCTGAGGTCGGGCGAGAATTTATCAAACTCCAAACCTCAAACTCCAAACCTCAAACCCCAATCCGCAGGTTACTGCCTCCAGAGCTGTAGGGTACTGATCGCACCAAAGATGCCGTTGGTGGGGATCTCTTTCTCGGTTAGAAATTCCGGGAGCGATTCGTGGTTGCCGATACGCAACGGCATGTTGTCGGCTCCATTGAGCGGAGCAGTCAGTGGAGCCGAGGCTACTATAGCGCGATTGAGCAAGAGAATGGCTTCGTCCGCTTTGATCTCGAGATCGATGCGAACCATACTTTTACTGCAGTCATGAAGGATGCTGTCCGAGTTTTCTTGTAGAATAATCACGGAATCGGCGGTGCTGACGGCAGCATATACTGCACCGTCCAGCAGGTAGATGGCATAGCCGTGACGATCGTTGGTCTGCGACATCACCATGCCGGTTTTTCCGCTGGCGCGGACGCCTACGCGGACGCTGGCAATCCACATACTGCCGTCGGGTTGAAGAATAGAGCTGTGGGGTACGGTGAGGCCTTCGTCCGCAGGAAGGTCGAGCATTTGTTCGTTAATCAGTGTTTTGACTTCCAGCCCATTGAGCGGAACAAAAAGCGGATAGCCGCCTTGGTTTGGAACCAGCCCGTTAGTTGTTGCGTCAAAGTCCATATTGAGTACGCGGCCTTTGGGAGCGAACGAAAATGTTTCCTGCGCCTGCGTCTCTAAATGAGCAAGAAACAGCAGACTCACGACGGTAAGTTGAACCCCAAATATTTTCATGGTGGAAAAGCTAACAACGCGGCGCCGATAAGGGAACCCAAAACCGCCGGTTGTTATGAATGAGGGCCTTTACCCTGAGGTCAGCGCCTAACTCCGTTTTAAGACCATAAATCCGTCGGCATCCTGAAAAACGTTGCCGACTTCAGAATCCCCGGCTTGTTCGAACGGTTCCAACAGTGATACCTTATTCGAGATGTGGTCTCCCTCTTAAAAGTCCAGCCCATCGGCAAGGCGGAGACCTCACTTCAATTTCGGCAATCGGGAATGCGCTTTCTGGAGGTTTTGAATGGGTGCAAATTATAAAGAGGAACTGGTCGGAGTGTTTGGGCATCCGGTCGCGGAAAATCCGACGGTGGTGATGCAAGCTGCGGCCTTTAAATTCTTAAACCTGAACTGGCGTTACCTGACCATTGAGGTGTTCCCCGAGGACCTTAAGGCGGCGATGAACGGTTTGCGCGCGCTCAATATGCGTGGGATTAATCTGACCATTCCGCATAAGGTGGAGGTGCTGAAGTATCTGGATGAAGTTTCTCCGGCAGCGGCGTTGATGGGTGCAGTGAATACGGTGGTTCGTAAGGGCGATCGGTTGATCGGAGAAAATACTGATGGAAAAGGGTTTTTGCGCGCGCTGACGCAGGACGCTCAAATGGACCCGCGCGGCAAAAAGGTGGTCGTTCTCGGTGCAGGAGGCGCTGCACGCGCCATTACCGTAGAGCTGGCGCTGGCCGGTGCGGAGCAGATCACGATTGTAAATCGCAGCGCGGAGCGCGGTCGAATATTAACGGAACTGCTGAATTCAAAAACCTCGGCCTCGGCAACATTTGAGCCGTGGAAGGGAACCTATTCGGTTCCAGCAAAGACCGATATTTTGATCAACGCGACCTCCATCGGACTGCCTCCGAATGCGGACGAAAAACCGAATATTGCAACGGATTCGATACGCCCAAGTATGCTGGTGTGCGATGTCATTCCCGCGCCGACCACGCCGTTTTTGTCCGAAGCAAAAGCCCGCGGCTCCGCCGTACTCGACGGCCTCGGCATGCTGGTCTATCAGGGTGCGATCGGTTTTTCGATCTGGACGAGCGAAGAGGCCCCGGTTGAGGTGATGCATCAAGCACTCTCCCGTGCGTTGCGCTGAACTCGGAAGTAAATAATGAAAGGAAACTCCATGGAGAACGAAATAACTGCCGCAGCAAAGAAAATCAGCTTTTCGATTATTATAGGGTCGCTGCTCATTGCCCTGAGCATATTAATCTCCAGTGAAATCGGGGGGCAGATTGCCGTGCTCATTGCTGTTCTGATTGCCCTTCTGTTCATCGTCGGAGTCATTGGCGATCTCGTCGGAACCGGGGCCGCAAAGGTCGTTAATCGGGCTAAAAAGTAATCCATACAATGCCGTTCAACGGATTACTCATTCCCACACTTCTGCTCGCCTTCGTTCTCTTTTTTGTGGGGAGAAACGCGGCGCGGCGTTGTTGCACGCCGATCAGCAGGGCAGGGGTGGTGGTGCTCTTTCTTCTGATGAGCATCCCGGGCGTCATGTTTCCGGTTTACTATCTGCACTGGATGAAGGATTCAGTGTGGTACTACGAATTCCGCGCGATTCCATTCATCGAACTCTCTGCCGCTGGTGCTGGATTATCGGCCGGCGCGCTGGCGGAGCTGCTCAAAGGTTCCAAGCTCTTTTCCGCGCCAGTCCTTGTAATTCTTCTGGCGCTGGGAATTGCTGTGCCTTACCTCAAACCCATTCTAAAACCGCTCCCTCCGGATTCGTTCTCGGATCGCTGGAGCGAAGAGGTTTGTCTGCAGAGCACACCGTCTTCCTGCGGCGCGGCTGCCGCAGCGACGGTGTTTAAAGCATTCGGAATCAACCTGCGGGAAGAGGAGATTGCGCGCGAGTGTTTCACCTATCAGGGTGGTACGGAAAACTGGTATCTTGCGCGAGCCTTCCGCAATCGGGGGCTTGCCGTGCGGTATCGCATTGAACAGAACCTTCCTCCGGACCTGAAAACCCCGGCGATAGCCGGGGTGCGCACCGGAAACTTCGGCCACTTTATCGCCCTTCTCGAAAAAACCGCCGATGGATATATCACCGGCGATCCGCTGGTCGGCCGCCAACAGATTCCCGTCGGCGAAATGGAACAGCAATTCGATTTTAGCGGCTTCTACATGGAAGTCGGAGCACGCTGATTATTTGTCCTCCTGATTGACATAGAGCGTCTGGGTCGGGAAGGCAAATTCGATGCCGGCCTCGTTATAGCGCTTGAGCAGCTCCATATTAATCTTTTCGCTGAAGGCAAGGTAGTCGATATACTTTGCTGAGTGATACCAATAGGTGGCCTGTAGATTGAGCGAAAAATCGCCGAAGCCGGCAAAGAACGCGCGCGGCGGAAAATTTTGATTCATGCATTCGTGGTTATCGAGCAGCTTTTTGAGGATGTCGATGGCCTGCTGAACCTTTTCCGGCGGAGTATTATAGGTGATGGCGATATCCATTACGCGTTTGATGTATGGGCGCTTGCCAATATTTTCAATCATCCGGTTGGCCAGCTCGCCGTTGGGTATGGTGACCAAATGACCGGAAAGGGTGCGGATGCGTGTGGAACGAAAGCCGACTTCTTCAACGACACCATCGTATCCACCGACGACAATACGCTCGCCCAGTTCAAACGGCTTGTCGGCAAAGATGACCAGCGAGCCGAAAACGTTTTTGATGGTTTCCTGCGCGGCCAAAGCCACCGCCAAACCACCGACGCCGAGACCGGCGAGAATGGAGGTGATCGGTTTGTCGCTGAGAATCTGCGCCACCTGCACCAAAGCGAGCGTTACCACCACAACGCGCAGACTTTTGCGCACCATCGGCGCCATCATATCGTCCATCTTGCTGTGCGTCTTGGAGGTGACGTGCGTAATCGCATAGTCGAGCACATCGATCACCGAATAAACGAAGAACGCCACGCAGAAGGTGAATAAGATGCCGAAGACATCATCGACCATCCCCTGAACGCTCGCTGAAAATTCAAAGACCTTCAGTCCCATGTTGAGACCGAAGGTAAAGCTAAGAATCGGAACGGGGCGACTCAGCGATTTCAGCATAACCTGCAGTGTTTTTTTCTCCTCAAGATGCTTGCGTTTCCCGATCGATACCAACGCCAACTGAACGGCTTTGCCAGCCAACATAGCGCCCAGCACCCAAATCAACAGAACGATCACCTGTCCCCAGGTAACGTCCGACCAAACTTTCGTAGTCAAAAAATCATGCATATTGCTCCTCCCTGAAAAACGGCATAAAGATAATGGCATCGGCGTAAGAAAGCCAAGTGTCCAGTTGAGACAAAATGATTAAGGGGCAGAGCAATTCTCGATTTGCTGCTTTTTATTCTGACGCGTTGGGTTAAATACCCCGCAGCTTGTGCTACAAAAAAGATGCCCCGCTGCTTGCAGCGGGGAGGTTTATTCGATGCAAACCGATCTCTGATCAGTGTGTAATAAACCTAGAAAGAGCAGTTGACGCCAGCAAATCCCTCACTCAACACCCCTATATCATTGATTAAAAAGATGGCCGCCTTTGCACCTATTTGGTGCAAAACGCAACGACCTGCCCTATGCTCTGATTTCATCACAAAAAGGAGCATATGATGAGCAAGGTCGTTGCAAACGCAGATAGTGGCATGGCATTCCCTCGGGATCAAGCCGATGAGGTGAACCTTATTTTGCAAGGCGGTTAACGAGTAATTATGGTTGCGAAGTATGGCGAAACGGTTAATCTTTGGGCCTTTTAACCGTGAGATTGAAATATGGCCGTTTTACCCAATAGAGAGACATTTTTAGAGAAGGCGAAACAGGGGAATCTGGTGCCGGTATGGAAGGAAATTCTGGCCGACCAGGAAACGCCCGTTTCGGCGTATGAGCGGGTGCGGAGTTATCTTCGTGAACGCGACCAGGCTTCGCATACTTATCTGCTGGAAAGTGTTGAGGGCGGCGAAAATATCGGGCGTTACTCTTTCATCGGCGGAACCCCGCGCACCATTATTCGGGCGTATGGGCGTCGGGTGGAAATTTCCACCGTGGGCAACGAGCGGGTTGTGCTCGACGATGTTGATCCGCTGGATGCGCTGAAACAGCATATGGCGCAGTTTTCGCCGGTGGTTGACGATCCGTCGCTGCCGCGCTTTATCGGCGGGGCGGTGGGCTTTATCGGCTATGATATGGTTTCTCAGTTTGAACTGCGGGTTCCGGTGATTCCCAACGATGAAATCGGCAATCCCGATATGGTCTTTATGGTGACTGACGGCCTGATTATTTTTGACCGGGTGAATCATCGGCTGAAGATCGTGGCGAACGCGCATATTAACGGCGACCCGGATGCGGCGTACGATCAGGCGCTGGCACAGATCGATGAATTGTGCGAGGCGCTGAAGGCTCCGGTTGAGCGGGTGCTCATAGAATCGCACGACGAAGTGGAGCCGCTGATTCCCCGATCGAACACGCCGAAGGAAGAATTTATATCGATGGTCGAGAAGGGGAAGGAATATATCCGCTCCGGCGATGTGATTCAGGTGGTGCTCTCGCAGCGGTTTGAGGTCGATAACGAGGCCGATTCGCTGGACGTGTACCGGGCGCTGCGCGCGATTAATCCCTCGCCCTATATGTTCTGTCTGGATATGGGCGAAAGCGCCATGGTGGGCACCTCGCCTGAGATTCATGTTCGTTGCGAAGATAAGCGGGTGGAGGTGCGTCCGATTGCCGGAACGCGGCCGCGCGGAAAGAATGCCGAAGAGGATCAGCGGTTTGAGCGCGAACTGCTGGCCGATCCCAAGGAGCGGGCGGAGCATATTATGCTGGTGGATCTGGGGCGCAACGATATCGGTCGTGTGTGCGATTTTAACAGCGTGTGCGTCGAAGACCTGATGGTGATTGAGCGCTACAGCCACGTGATGCATATTGTTTCCGATGTGACCGGCCATCTGTCGGCTGAGCACGATGAATACGATGTGATGCGCGTAACCTTTCCTGCCGGTACCGTCAGCGGCGCGCCGAAGATTCGGGCCATGGAGATCATTGCCGAGCTGGAAAAAAGCAAGCGCGGTCCCTATGCCGGAGCGGTAGGCTACTTCAACTATAACGGAAACGTTGACTCCTGCATCACGATCCGTACCGTGATTCTGGATAAGGGCAAGGCCTACATTCAAGCCGGCGCGGGCATTGTCGCCGACTCGGTTCCGCTCTTGGAATATGAAGAAACGCAGAATAAAGCGCGCGGTATGATGAAAGCGCTTGCGCTTGCAAAACACTACTACGAAGCCCGAACAGAGAAATAGGTCTCTCGCCAAGACGCAAAGGCGCTAAGACATGACTGAAAATGAAATAGCAAAACTCATTGTTGATGTCGCATTTCATATTCATAAGGAAACAGGGCCGGGGTTGCTTGAGAGTGTGTATGAAGCTATTTTGGCGGATGAGTTAGAACAGCGGGGTTTGCTTGTTGAACGTCAAATATCAGTCCCTGTTGTCTATAAAGGGCGGGTTTTTGATGAGGGGTTTAGGGCCGATTTGGTCGTTAACACGAAGGTTATTGTTGAGCTCAAATCAGTTGAGCTGGTAAAAGATGTTCATAAGAAGCAATTACTGACCTATTTGAAGCTGGCAGATAAGAGGCTTGGATTGCTCATTAATTTTGGAGAGTCGCTCATAAAAAATGGGATTACACGGGTCGTGAATGGCCTATAACCTTGGCGTCTTGGCGCCTTTGCGAGAGATATTATGATTTTAGTGATCGATAACTACGATTCGTTTACGTTTAACCTCGTGCAGTATCTGGGTGAACTCGGCGCTGAAATGCGGGTCTTTCGGAACGATAAAATTACGGTCGAAGAGGCCGTGGCGCTGAAGCCGGAAAAAGTACTCGTCAGTCCGGGGCCCTGCACGCCGAAGGAGGCGGGCGTTTCCTGCGATATTATCCGCGAATTCGGTCCGCGCCTTCCGCTTCTTGGCGTTTGTCTGGGACATCAGTCCATCGGTGAGGTCTACGGCGGAAACGTCGTACGCGCGGATCGGCTCATGCATGGAAAGACATCGCCGATCCTCCACGAAGAGAAGAGTGTGTTTAAAGGGCTTCCGAGTCCGTTCGACGCCACGCGCTATCACTCGCTCATTATCGAGCGCGATTCGCTGCCGGACTGTCTGGAGATTACCGCCTGGACCGCCGAAGGTGAGATTATGGGCGTTCAGCACAAAGAGCATCCGGTGCACGGCGTCCAGTTCCATCCGGAATCGATCCTGACGCGCGAAGGTAAAAAGCTGCTTCAGAATTTTCTGGATTTGTGATTCGTAATGCGTGACGGGTAATACGTGATGCGAACGTAGTGCTTATTGCGTATTGCGTATTGCGTAGTACGTAATGCGTAACGCGTAATACGTAATACGTAATACGTAATAATACGAAATACGTAATTTGTACTGCGTAATTGACGGGGTTCTTGGTCGACGTAGCATTCTACGCTTCACGACTCAATTTCTATACCGATTCACGATCGGCATGCGGCGGTCGCGGTCGAAGGAGCGAGGTGTAATTTTTACGCCGGGCGGTGACTGGCGGCGTTTATATTCGCTCTGTTCCACCGCATGAACTACGCGGCGGACGAGCGCTTCGTCGTATCCCTTCGCGGTAAGGCTGTCGATGCCCATGTCGTTTTCGACATAGTCCATCAGAATGGGGTCGAGCACGTCGTAGGGCGGAAGCGAATCGGTGTCTTTTTGATCGGGCCGGAGCTCGGCGGAGGGCGGACGCTCGATGATGCTGGGCGGGATGACCGGCGTGTCGCTCTGTTCATTGCGCCAGCGGCTGAGATCGAAGACCAGCGTTTTGGGGACGTCCTTAATGACGGCAAATCCGCCGGCCATATCGCCGTAGATGGTGCAGTAGCCCATGGCCATTTCGCTTTTGTTTCCCGTGGTGAGCACGAGCCAGCCATATTCATTGGAGAGCGCCATGATCAGATTTCCGCGGATACGCGCCTGCAGATTTTCTTCGGCCAGTCCCGGCTTTTTATCGGAACCCCAAACCTCGGCCAGTGAATTTTTAAATTCTTCATACAGCGGTTTGATCGGTATCTCATAAAACTCAATGTCGAGAATTCGGGCCATCTCATGAGCATCGCCGAGCGTTCCGGAAGAGGAATATTGCGACGGCATGGTGACCGAAGCGACGCGCTCCTTTCCCAGCGCATCGACCGCGATGGCCAGGACGAGCGCCGAGTCAATTCCTCCGCTGAGCGCAACAACCACGCGCTTAAATCCGATTTTGTTGACGTAATCGCGGAGGCCGAGCGTGAGTGCTGTATAAACCTCTTCCAGATCGGGGAGGGGCAGCTCCATGCGGTTTTCGAGATGCTCTGCATGGTCAAAATAGAGCAGGTCTTCCTGAAACTGCTTTGCCAGGGCCAGCAGCTCTCCGTTGGGCGAAAAAACCATGCTCGCTCCATCAAAAACCAGTCCATCCTGTCCGCCGACGGTATTGGCGTAAAGCAGCTCCGCCCCCAGTTTTTTTGCGGTCTCCGACAGTGTCTGAATCCGATGGTTCAACTTTCCTCGATGATAGGGCGATGCGGAGAGGTTGATCAGCAGATCAATAGGTTCGTTTTTCAGCCCTTCCACAGCGACCCCGGAGGGAAACCACGAATCTTCGCAGATGTGAACGGCCGCGCGTTTGCCGTTAATCTCAAAAATGAGCGGTGTGGTGCCAAGTTCAAACAGCCGCTTTTCGTCGAATACGCCATAGTTGGGCAGGAGCATTTTGTGGTATTCGCCGATCGCTTCTCCGTCGTGAAAAACGATGGCGGCATTATATCTGGCTCCAGCGCGAAAAACGGGGGCCCCCACAACGATATAAGGTTCCGGAGGAAGCGCCTTCGCAATCCGCTTCAGCTGATATTCACAGTCGGCGCAGAAATGATCCTTCAGAACAAGATCCTCCGGCGGATAGCCGGAGATCGTCAGTTCCGGGAAAACAATCAGCCGCGCACCGGCATCCGCCGCAGTTCGGGCCTTTTCAACGATGAGGTCGGCGTTCGCCTGTAAGGCGCCGACGGTAGGGTTGATCTGAACTAGTACTGATTTAAACAAGCGCTTACTCCTTGTCGGAGTCACCCGCCATTTTGAAGGGCGTGGAAACGGCCGTTCCCGTCGTTTTAATCGCGGTGGAGGCGGCCGTTCCAGCCACCTTCACGGGGGTGGTGACGAGTGCGCATCCACTTGCTGAACTCAGGATAAAGAGGACCAAAAGTAAGCGTTGTGTCATCTGTTTAGCGCCGATAATTCGGCGCCTCCTTCGTAATTTTAATATCGTGCGCATGCGCTTCGATCGATCCGGCGTGCGATACCCGAACGAAGCGAGCGCTTTCTTTCAGGGCCGGAATGTTTTCTGTGCCGCAGTAGCCGAGGCTGGCCCGGAGACCGCCGCAGAACTGTTTCAGCACCTTGTTCACGGTTCCTGCGTAGGGGACCATGCCTTCAATGCCCTGCGGCACCAGATCGTCTTCGTCGCTCAAACCATAGCGCTGACGACTGCCTTCACGGGATTTCATGGCATCGAGGCTGCCCATTCCGCGGTAAATGACAAACTGGCGGCCTTCATAGATAATTTTTTCGCCGGGGCTTTCTTCTGTTCCGGCAAGAACAGAGCCCATCATGACGGAGTCTGCTCCGGCTACGAGCGCTTTCGGGATATCCCCCGAGTTGCGGATACCGCCGTCGGCGATGACCGGAATCTCTCCTTTAAGCGCGCTGGCGGCTGCATAAATGGCTGAAATCTGTGGAATACCCACACCGGCCACTACGCGGGTGGTGCAGATGGAGCCGGGGCCGATGCCGACCTTAACCGCGTCCGCGCCGGCATCGCGCAGGGCAAGTGCTCCTTCGCCGGTGGCAATGTTGCCGCCGATTACGTCGATATGCGGAAATTTATTCTTTACCCATGCGACCATATCGATCACGCCCTTGGAGTGGCCGTGCGCGGTGTCTACCACGAGAACATCGACTTCGGCCTGATTGAGGACTTCCGCGCGTGCATAGTCGCCCGGGCCGATGGCAGCGGCCACGCGTAGGCGGTACCGCGTATCCCTGTTAAAAAGGGGATCTTCATTTTCAATCAGGCGGCGGACGTCTGTATAACTGTAGAGCCCAACGAGTTTCCCGTTTTCGACCAGCGGCAGCTTTCCAATCTTGTGCTGCTGCATAATGTCATACGCCTGCCGAAGGTTGGTGTTTGGAGCGGCAGTGATGATGTCGGTGGTCATTACGTCCGTCACTTTGGCGCGCTTGGCGCGCGAAAAGCGTACGTCTTTTGAGGTCAGGATGCCGGCCAGTTTGCCGTCGTCGTCCAGAATGGGAAAGCCGCTGAAGCCGAAGCCTCTTTCCGCCTGCCGAATGGAAATCGTTTCGAGGGTGTCGTTTACGTTAAAGGTTATCGGTGAAGCGATCAGCCCGTTGAGGTGATTCTTTACCCGGCTGACATGTTGGGCCTGAACTTCCGGGTCCAGGTTTTTGTGAATGACTCCGATGCCGCCTAGCATGGCCATAGAGATGGCCATTCGTGCTTCCGTTACGGTGTCCATGGCGGCACTGAGAAAAGGAATGTTCATGGTGATGTTGCGGGTCAGCCTGGTCGAAATGTCGGTATCGCCCGGGAGAAAGTCCGCATACTGGGTGATCAGTGAGACATCGTCGAAGGTAAGTCCCTCATAAGGGAAGGTTTCCATGAAATCATCAACATACTTATTTCGGCTCATATTTTGCATCCTTTTGCCTTGTTATTCTGTGCATATCGGCCAGAGGAGTCAAGAGCCGTATTTACAGGACTTTGTCTCCGGACCCTGCCGCAGGCTGAAAGACTGCACCAAAGCAATAATTGGTTAGCCACGCCTCTTGTTAAAAAGCTCTATTTTTAAGGAAATGGGCTTGACGGGTATAGGGGTCCGAATTATACGTGATAAAGATAATAATCAAATCATTGGTTTCAGGAGGTTCGGTATGAAATTATCTACGAAGGGGCGCTATGCAATGCGTATCCTGCTGTGTATTTCACGGATGCAGGGAGATCATCCCGTTCCGAAGAAGAAGATTGCGGATCAGGAAGGGATTTCCACCGACTATATTGAACAGATCATTGTTCCGCTTAAAAATGCCGGGCTGGTGAACAGTGTGCGCGGGTTGCGCGGCGGATTTCGGTTGGCGAAGGAGCCGACGGAAATCACGGTGTACGATGTGCTGTCGGCATCGGAGGGAGATGTTAATCTGGTGGGGTGTTTGGCTGAAGGCTGTAACCGATCAGATGAATGCGTCGTTCAGCGTGTTTGGCAGGGGGCCAGCCGCGTATTAAAGGACTATTTTTCAAAAATCACGCTCAAGGAACTACAGGATGACTATGAAGAGCGTGTAAAGAACGAACCCATCATGTTTAATATTTAACGGAGGAATCAAGATGCCTTTATACAACAATATAACTGAAACCGTCGGGCACACTCCGCTTGTAAAACTCAATCGGATCGCTGAAGGACTCACGGCGACCATTGCTGTTAAGTTGGAGTCGCGCAATCCACTTTCGAGTGTGAAAGATCGAATCGGTGTGGCGATGATTGAGGATGCAGAGAAAAAAGGGCTGATCCATCCCGGGTCTACGTTGATTGAGCCTACCAGTGGAAATACTGGAATTGCGCTCGCGTTTACGGCAGCAGCCAAAGGGTATAAACTGATTCTTACGATGCCCGAGAGCATGAGTATTGAGCGCCGCCGCCTGTTGAAGGTGCTGGGTGCTGAATTGGTGCTGACCCCGGCCGGAGAAGGAATGCCAGGCGCTATCCATGCCGCAGAGGAACTGATCCGGAAAAATCCGAATGCCATTATGCTTCAGCAATTTGATAACCCGTCCAATCCGAGGATTCATCGTGAAACCACGGCGGAGGAGATCTGGGATGATACGGATGGTAAGGTGGATATTTTTGTGGCCGGTGTAGGAACGGGCGGAACACTCAGTGGAGTCGGTTCGAGGCTCAAAGAAAAAAATGCTCAGATAAAAGTGGTTGCCGTGGAGCCGAAAACCTCATCCGTGATTTCGGGAGGCAAGCCGGGACAGCATAAGATTCAGGGTATCGGTGCTGGGTTTATTCCCAACAACCTTCAGATGGATCTGATTGACGAAGTCATTCTTCTGGATGGCGATGAAGCCGGAGCGACGGCTCGGCGGCTTGCCAAGGAGGAGGGTATTCTGTGCGGGATTTCCGCAGGAGCAAATGTTTTTGCTGCGCTTGAATTGGCAAAACGCCCCGAAAACGAGGGCAAACTGATTGTCACGGTGATTTGCGATACCGGAGAACGCTACCTTTCCACTTGGCTCTTTGAGGAAGCATAGAGCATTTTAGGTTGCGGGGGGGGGTGGATTGCAAAATGCAGTAACCGCCTCGTCGCATTCGAATAGGCCGAGACAACCATCAACAGGAAGGTCGCGGTTTTTATGCCCACTCTCGGCTGTATTTGCTGAGTTAAACGGGCCCCTTTTCTGTTTTCCGGACAAGATGGATCTGTATATCGACGATCCATCCTTGCTTCGTCTACGTTACCAGCGCGTGCCTCAGTGGCCCTTGCAATCAGGTGTTCTTATCAAAACGCCGTCTGTTTGAGTTGATCTACTCTTGTGGTTTTGTTTATTTGATAGGACTTATTTGGAAATAGTTGATCCAAGCTGCGGAGTTGGTATGAGATATATTTGTTTTGTTCTGTTTTTTGCGGCGGTCTGCGTGCAGGCCGAAATGCGCACGTGGACTTCTCAGGCTGGCGATACCTTTGAAGGGGAAATGGTCAGAGAAAGCGGGCCGGATGTTGTTTTGAAAGGACTGGACGATCGCAGTATTAAGGTTCCGTTGTCCGGTTTATCGGACGAAGATCAGGAATATGTCCGTTTCAAGCGTCCGATTGAGCTGAAAATCGAGATCAGCATCCGCGCGAATGTAATTGAGAATCCGCCAACACAGAGCGAGATAATAAGCGATAGCCATACTGTTGGGGATGAAATTCAAGTATCGGGATACTATCCGCTTATTAAGATCAAAAAGGGAATAAAACCGATTGAGAAAAAGCTGGATGTATACGTTCTCGTATTCGGTCCAGACCGTCGACTGATGACACATGACCGGATCGAGAATATTCAGTTTTCCGATGAAGACAGCTATTTTGTAGGAGCATTTACCAATGCAATTTTTCAGATTAGCAACTATGGGTTCACTCTCGTCTTAGTGGTTGATAAAAAGGGAAATATTGTTGCGAGCGATGCCACGCAGAAAAGCGCGCTTAAAACACTGAATTTGGAGGAGCTGTTTGCTAGAGAGCAGGGGTACTTTTTGCTCCAGAAATATTATTTATCCGGCACATGGCGTGATAGGCCTGTTACTCTTTCGTTTTCCGCCATTGCGCTTTCGGATGAGCAGGAAAAGGCGCTTCCGTACGGACTCGTTGAATCCATTCGGGAGGTTGTTGATGGAGGGTTCAAGGAGGTTTATCTCGACCATGCGGAGTCACAAATTAAAGATCGTGCGTTGAGGCTCTCAGTGAGCGAGCATTTTTATTTCAGACGTCCATTTCTGAGTTTTTTGGGATTTCCGCCGCAATCGGACCGCAGTGTCTTACCTGAATCCAAATGGGTGGCGTGGTGTAAAGAGAAAATGCAATCGGGGCGAAGTACGACGTTCCGCTTTGTTGCTCAGAGCGAGGGCTTGCTGGTGATCGGCGTCGATGGGAAGCTGGTTTTCAGTAATCATTCAGGTTTGGGAGAGATGTCTGATGAAGCCGTGATTCGGGCCGGTGTTCTTCCTTTTTCGGCGCATGCAAAGTATGCTCTCAGCGGGGAGTGGATCACCGTTCGGGAAGGAAAAGATATTTCGCTCGATATCATCATGACCCCTTCGGGGGAGTTGCGTTCTGAAACAGTGCTGTTTGTTGAGGAAAAGGGCGTTGAATACCCTGAGGATTCAAAAGGGAATCCAATCCTTCCGCTCTTTTCCACGGTTGATATTCCGGAGGAGGTGCTCGACGTGATCTATAAAGACGTCTGTCCCGAGGGCGTAGAACCGCCTGAACCCTTTATCATGGGGATCTCTTTGGGTCGTTCCGTCCTCTAGCTAATATGGCTCAGTAACGTAGACGAATTATCCTTGCTTCGTTTTGTCTCCATTGAAAACCGAACTCAGTGCGCACAACGAAGCAGGGATGCTCCATCTACGTTCTTTCAAGCCCACTCTCGGGCGCGCTCGACGGCGCGGCGCCATTGGGTGAGCCGCGAGGAGGCTTCGTCCGAGCTGATCTGCGGCTCAAAGATGCGGTCAATTTGTCGAACGGCGGAAATTTCTTCGAGGGAATCCCAGAATCCGACGGTGAGGCCGGCAAGGGCGGCGGCTCCGAAGGCGGTGGATTCGATCATGGACGGGCGTTCAACTGGTATCTGCAGCAGGTCGGCCTGAGTCTGCATCAGTAGGTTGTTGACGCAGGCTCCGCCGTCAACGCGCAGCTGTTTGACACGGGTTCCGGTGTCGCGCTCCATCGCCTGAAGCAGTTCTGCTGACTGGAAGCACATGGATTCCAGCGCGGCGCGGGCGATGTGAGCTTTGCCGGTTCCGCCGGTGAGGCCGATAATGGTTCCACGGGCGCGGGGGTCCCAATAGGGTGCGCCGAGGCCCGAAAAGGCAGGAACCCAATAAACGCCGCCATTATCGGGAACGGTCTGGGCGAGCGGTTCAATTTCGGCGGCGTTCTGGATGATTCCCAGTTTGTCGCGCAGCCACTGGACGGTGGCTCCCGCAGTGAATACGCTGCCCTCAAGGGCGTAACAGGTTTCGTTCGGGCGTTGCCATGCCATGGTGGTAAGGAGTTTATTTTGGGATTCGGTCGGCGCGTTTCCGGTGTTCATGAGCATGAAACATCCCGTGCCGTAGGTGTTTTTGGCGGAGTTCGGTTGAAAACAGGCCTGCCCAAAGAGCGCGGCATGCTGATCGCCGGCAACACCGGCAATGCGGCAACCGGACTGGCAGAGAAATTTATCGACCGATCCATAGAGCGTGCTGGAGGGTTTGACTTCGGGCAGCAGACTGTGCGGAATTTCAAGAAGCTGTAGCAGCTCGTCGTCCCACGTCAACGTATGAATGTTAAAGAGCAGCGTACGCGATGCGTTGGAGACATCGGTAGCATGCACGTTGCCTTTGGTGAGTTTCCACAGCAGCCAGGAATCGATGGTGCCGAAAGCCAGCTCGCCACGGTCGGCCTGTGCGCGTGCTCCGTTTACGTGGTCGAGAATCCATTTAATCTTGGTGCCGGAAAAGTAGGGGTCGAGATAGAGCCCGGTGGCGCGGTGAAAGCGTGGTTCCAGCCCTTCATCTTTAAGCTTTCGGCATAGATCGGCCGTACGGCGGTCCTGCCAGACGATGGCGGGATAAATGGGTTCACCGGTTTTTCGGTTCCAGAGAATGGTGGTTTCGCGCTGGTTGGTGATGCCGATCGCCTCAATGTCTTCAGTGTGCACGCCGGCTTGGTGCATCGCCAGATGGGCGGTTTTTTCCTGTGTTTTCCAGATTTCTTCCGGGTCGTGCTCGACCCATCCAGGGCGCGGGTAGTGTTGCGTAATTTCCTGCTGTGCAACGGCACGCAATCCGCCCGAACGATCAAACAGGATCGCTCGAGAGCTGGTTGTTCCTTGATCCAATGCCAGAACGCATTTCATGTGCGCGAGTATAGGACTTCGGCAGTTTTTGGAAAGGATTTTTCAGCACATTGTTCAGTCAGAATGAACGATTGCCTTACAGCACTATAGTGGATTGTTTTCCGGTTTTTTATTGATAAACTCTCCTCTTTAATCATATACGACGCTTTTTGCGGGGGAAAACCTACATGCGGATTGTAATTCTTGGAGCAGGAAATGCCGGACGTCAGCTTGCACAGCGGTTGTGTGAGGAGAAGCATTCGGTGGTGATGGTGGATGTCGATGCGGAGGCGCTGTCTCAGGCGGAGGCGGGGCTCGATGTATTGACGTTATGCGGTGAGGGAACGAATCCGACCGTGTTGGAGGCGGCGGAGGTTCATAAGTCGGATCTGTTGATTGCGGTCACCGATAACGACGACGTCAATGTTTTGGCCTGCCTGCTGGCCAATGCGGCCGGGGTAAAAGGCAAGATAGCGCGTGTGACCAATCCCGATTTTCTGAACACTTCTTCACACTACGATCTCCGCAAGATGGGCATTGATCTGGTGATCAATCAGAAGCAGGAGTGCGCCCGCGAGGTGTACAACATGCTGCAGATTCCCGGAGCACTGGAAGTGTTTGATCTGTTTGCGGGCAAGGTGATGGTGGCCGGATTCCGTGTAACGTTGTCGAGTCCGCTGCTGGATCGCACGCCAGCGGAATGCGATCGGCTGGACCTCATTCAGCGCGTTCGTGTGATTGCTGTTCGTCGGGGCGATGAATTGGTGATTCCGCACGGCGATACGCTGTTTAAGAAACAGGATGTGGTTTATTTGGTCGGTCAGCGCGAAGATATAACGAACTTTTTTAGCTGGGTATGCCCGGAAATTAAGCCCTTCGAGAAGGTGATTATTGCGGGCGGCGGCGATCTGGGGTTGATGCTGGCCCAGTTTATTGAAAATGAGGTCGATTGTGTGCTGTTGGAACGGGACGAAGAGCGCGCGCTCTATTGTTCTGCGGCGCTGAATAAGACGCTGATTCTGCGGGCCGATGCGCTGATGGAGAGCACGTTGGACGAGTCGGGAATGAATGAGAATACGGCGTTTGTTGCGCTGACGGGCGACGATGAAGGCAATATCATGAACTGCCTGATGGCGCAGAAGAAAGGGGCCTCGTTTACAGCCACGCACATTACGCGAACCGATTTTATTCCGGTGGTCGAACAGCTTTATCTAGTGAACCGTGTGGTGAGTCCTTATGTTTCCACGACGAATGCGATTCTGCATTGGCTGCGGTCGAAGAAGGTGCATACGGCGTCGCTGCTGCATAATCTGCCCGGCGAGCTGCTCGACGTGATGATTGAAGAGGGCGGGAAGCTGGCGAATAAAAAAATCTGCGAAATCAAGCTTCCTTCCAAGGCGATCATTGCTACGGTGCTTCGCCAAGGTGAGGTGTTGACGGCAACGGGCGATCTGATGTTGGTGGCGGGCGATCAAGTGCTTATTTTCTGCCATCCAACGGAGGTGAAGAAGATTCATGCCCGGCTTTTATGATCGAATATGGATCGCTGTTTAATGGATATTTAACTCCGTACGCATTGCCCTGAACGTATTATGAACAAACGAGCCGTATTTCATTTGGTTGCATACATGACGCTGGTGATCGGTCTGGCGATGATGGGCTGTGCCGGAATTTCGTGGCTGTATGATGAGCCTTCGCATATTCGATGGAGTCTGATTCAGTCGGGATTGATTGCGGTTATCAGTGCGCTGGGCATGGGTTGGTTCTCGCGTGGGGATATTAATCTTTCTCGTCGGGACGGTTTCGGCGTGGTGACCTTTGGGTGGATTTTTGCAACGCTCTTTGGATCGCTGCCCTATATGTTTTCCGGCACCATTTCTCACCCAGTTTCGGCCATGTTTGAGACGATGTCCGGGTTTACCACGACCGGGGCGTCGGTGCTGAGTAATCTGGAGGTAATACCGCACAGCATTCACTTTTGGCGTGCGCTGACGCACTGGTTCGGCGGTATGGGCGTATTGGTGCTTTGCGTGGCCATTCTTCCGTTCATTGGTGTGGGCGGTATGCAGATTTATCGAGCAGAGATGCCGGGTCCCTCAAAGGATCGGCTTACGCCGCGTATCACCACCACGGCCAAGCTGCTCTGGGGGGTTTATGCGCTGTTGACGCTGATCGAGGCCGTGTTGCTCAAATTGGCCGGCATGAACTGGTTCGATGCATTCTGTCACGCCTTTGGCACGATATCGACCGGCGGGTTTTCAACGTACTCAGATAGCGTTGGTCATTTCGGAACACCCGTGCAAATGATCATTATGGTCTTTATGTTTCTATCCGGGATCAACTTTTCGCTGCACTATCACGCGCTCACCGGAAAGCCGGGGCGCTATTTTAAAGATTCCGAGTTTCGCTTTTACTTTTTCTTTCTGATCGGCACGACCCTGTTTCTCACCTTCAATATCTGGAGCCACGACTGGGCCTCGTTGGGGCGCTGCCTGCGCGATGCCTCGTTCACGGCGACCTCGATTGTTACGACCACGGGATTCTGCACGGCGGACTTCGATCAATGGCCCAATGCATCGCGGCTGCTGTTGGTGCTGATGATGTTTGTTGGCGGATGCGCGGGTTCAACCAGCGGGGGCATGAAAGTGATGCGCGTCTTTATTATGTTCAAAAAAATGGTGCGCGAGATGAAGCTCTTCATGCGCCCGTCGTCGGTCATTCAAATCAAGCTGGGCGGCAAGCCGGTGGAGCAGGAAATTGTTTCGCACATCTCCGCGTTTTTCGGGATCTTTGTGCTGATCTTTGCTCTCGGTTCATTTGTGATGACCTTCTTTACGCCCAATCTTGAAACGGCGGCCACCTCCGTAATTGCCACGCTTGGCAATGTTGGTCCGGGGCTGAATGCGGTGGGTGTAACGCAAAATTTTGGAGCAATTGCGCCGGCGGGGCAGGGGCTGTTGACCCTTTTCATGCTGCTCGGTCGCCTTGAACTCTACACCGTGCTGATCCTTTTCCTTCCCAGCTGTTGGAAAAAATAGGCCGACATCCCGTGCTCGACCGATTTTGGGCAATTTGCCTGGCCGAAAGGAGCTTCATTCGGCGCTTACTTTCAACAACGTGCTTAGTTGTATAAAAGAGCGAGCTGAATGGAAAAGGTGTCGAATGGTGGCCGGATTGTCGCTGTTGTCGTTCTGATGCAATTTGCTGCGGTGCTGTTTCGAGATGGTGCCGCAACTTTTCCCATCGGGAATGGGTTGAAACCTACGGAAGAGATATCGTTTTCATGATCCTGTTAGATTTTAAAAACAGAGGATTCGATTGGGGGTTTGGAAAGCCAATGTCCGGCCCTATGGTGGTTTTCTTCTTGATGATGTGTTCCATGCTACCTGGGGTTGTCCAGGCGCAATCGAAAAACACCTTGTGGTACAATCGTCCCGCCGAATATTTCGAGGAGGCGCTGGTACTGGGTAATGGCAAGGCCGGAGCGACGGTTTTTGGCGGCGTCGGGTCAGACAAGATCTTCCTGAATGATGCGACGCTTTGGAGCGGCGAGCCGGTCGATCCATATATGAACCCGGAAGCCTATACGAACATACCTGCAATTCGTGAGGCACTAAGCAACGAGGATTATCGAACAGCTGAACGCCTGAACAGGAAGGTTGAAGGAAAGTTTTCCCAATCCTACGCGCCTTTGGGAACCCTGTTTATCGAGTTTGATCATCAGGATGGTTTTGAAAACTATCGCCGGGAACTCGATATCGCAAGCGCCGTTGCCACAGTGGGCTATGAGTATGGTGGCGTGACGTTCAGCCGCGAATACTTTGTTTCGCATCCGGACCAGATCATGGCGGTGAAGCTTTCGGCCAGCAGGAAGGCTTCGCTAAACTTCAAGGTGCGGTTCGAGAGCGAACTCAAGTATTCGACTTCGGGACAGGATCATATCCTGCGAGTCGATGGCTATGCGCCGTATCACGCGGAACCCGACTATCGGGGAAACATGCCCAATGCGGTCCGCTTCGATGAGAACAGGGGAACCCGCTTTTCCACGTATGCAACGGTCCAGACCGACGGCGGGCAGGTTGCTGTTTCCAACGGAGCGTTGAGCGTGACCGGAGCCGACGAGGCGATCCTGTATGTTTCGATGGCAACCAGCTTCAACGGGTTCGACAAGGATCCGGCCAAGGAAGGGTTGGACAACAAGGCCATTGCCTCCAGGCAGTTGGAAGATGCGGCCAGCGTGACGTATGAAAAACTCAAGCAGCGGCATCTCGCTGACTACCAAGCCTTCTTCAGCCGGGTGGAATTGGATCTGGGAGAAACGGCCGCGCCCGACGTGCCGACTGATGAGCGGCTGAAGCGGTATACGCAGGGAGCCGAGGACAAGAATCTGGAAATCCTATATTTCCAGTATGGCCGCTATCTGTTGATTTCAAGCTCCCGAACCGATGGGGTGCCGGCCAATTTGCAGGGGATCTGGAACCCGTATATGCGCCCGCCTTGGAGCTGCAACTACACGATGAACATCAACGTGGAGGAAAACTATTGGCTGGCGGAATGCGCCAACCTTGCCGAGATGCACCAACCATTCCTGACGTTTATCGGGAACCTTGCGGAAACTGGCAAGGTCACGGCGAAGACCTTCTACGGCGTGGGTCAGGGTTGGGCGGCTTGCCACAACTCCGACATCTGGGCCATGAGCAATCCCGTCGGCGATTTCGGGCAGGGCGATCCGGCGTGGGCGTGCTGGAACATGAGCGGGACTTGGGTGGTGACCCATCTCTGGGACCATTATCTCTATTCAGGGGATCTGGATTTTTTGAGAGAGTATGCCTATCCGCTGATGAAGGGCGCCGCGGAGTTTTGCCTAGGCTGGCTCGTGAAGGATAAGCAGGGATTTTTGGTGACATCGCCGTCCACGTCGCCGGAAAACTATTTCATCGCCCCCGATGGATTCAGGGGCGCGACCCTGTATGGAGGTACGGCTGATTTGGCCATGATCCGTGAATGCTTCCAGCAAACGATCGAAGCCTCCAAGGCGCTGGATGTGGATGCTGGATTCAGAAGCTCTTTGCAGTCGGCGTTGGACCAGTTGTATCCCTACCAGATCGGAGCGGGCGGCCATTTGCAGGAATGGTATTACGATTGGAAGGATGCCGATCCGCAGCATCGCCATCAGACCCATCTTTACGGATTGTATCCCGGCCATCAGATCGCGCCGGATCGGACGCCGGATCTGGCGACCGCGGCGCGGAAGACGCTGGAGATCAAGGGGGATAAATCCACGGGGTGGTCCACCGGCTGGCGCATCAACCTTTGGGCGCGTCTGCACGATGGCGAGCGGGCCTACAAAATCCTTCGGCAATTGCTGACCTATGTTGAACCCGACGGCGCGAGAAATATTAATTACACCGGTGGTGGCGGAACCTATCCCAACCTGTTCGATGCGCATCCGCCGTTCCAGATCGACGGCAATTTTGGCGGGGCCGCCGGCGTGGTGGAAATGCTTTTGCAGTCCAACGATGAAAGGGTTTCTCTCCTGCCCGCGTTGCCCGATTCGTGGGAAACCGGTTCGGTTTCAGGGATCTGCGCGCGCGGCGGTTTTGAGATATCCATGAACTGGAAAGATGGAAAGCTCGTGGATGTCTCTGTCTTGTCGCGAGCCGGGAACGATCTGAAGTTGGAATATGGCGGGAAGGTAGTGAATTTGGAAACGGAAAAGGGTAAAACCTATGCGTTTGATGCGTCGCTGCAACGATGAATGGGAACGTGTTGATGATGTAAAAAATGGAAGGATGATGAAAATGAAAAAATATGGCATGGCGATTGTGGCTGTAGCCTGCGCGACTGGCGTGTGGGCACAGCAACCGGATTGGGAAAATGAAACAGTCATCGGGATTAATAAGGAGCCGGCGCGGGCGACCGGCGTTTCGTATTCTTCCATCGACAGCGCAGTCCAGGCGTATGATCTGAAGAAGCCCGAAGATGCGCTCAAAAAATGGGCGAACTCGCCGTTTTATCAGTCGCTCAACGGCGAATGGAAATTTAGTTGGGTCAAGCAGCCGAGCGAGCGCCCGGTCGATTTTTATAAAGTCAATTATGATGTTTCGGGCTGGGGAACCATCAAGGTTCCATCCAACTGGGAGCTGCAGGGCCACGGCACTCCGATCTACTCCAACGTGACTTATCCCCATCCGCGTCAGCCTCCGAAGATCCTGGCGGAGGTCCCGAGCCATTATACGGCAGCGAAGGAGCCGAATCCGGTCGGGAGTTATCGTCGGACGTTTACCATTCCGAAAAACTGGGACGGACGGGAAGTTTTTATCCATTTTGACGGGGTTTCGTCCGCATTCTATATCTGGGTGAACGGCGAAAAGGTGGGCTACAGCGAAGACAGCCGGACGCCGGCGGAGTTTGATATCAGTAAATATCTTAAGCCCGGCGAAAATGTGTTGGCGGTTGAGGTGTATCGCTGGTGCGACGGTTCCTATCTGGAAGACCAGGACTTCTGGCGTTTGAGCGGTATTTTCCGCGATGTCTATCTGCACAGCACGCCGAAAGCCCGCATTCAGGATCTGTTTGTTTTGACCGATCTCGATGCCGATTATAAGGACGCCGATCTCAAATTGACGGTTACACTGGAAAACAGAGAGGCTGCTTCCGTACGACGCAGCGTTCGCGCCACACTGGTCGATGCGCGGGGAGTCAGGTCGGAGCTGGGCACTTCGGCTGTAGTGGATGTTGCTTCGGGCCTCAAGAGCGAAATTTTGATTGAGAAGACGGTGAAATCGCCGCTGAAATGGACGGCGGAAACGCCCAATCTCTACACGGTCGTTGTGGAGCTGCTCGACGCACAGGGAAACGTTCAGGAAGTGCGCGCCAGCAAAATCGGTTTCCGCGAGGTGGAAATTAAAGACCAGCAGTTTTTTGTGAACGGGGTTTCGGTACTGCTCAAGGGTGTGAATCGTCATGAGCATGATCCCGACCTCGGCCAAGCGGTCGATATCAATTCCATGATTCTCGATCTGGTACTTATGAAGCAGCACAACATTAACACCGTGCGTACCTGCCACTATCCCGACCAGCCCATCTGGTATGACCTCTGCGACTTCTACGGCATCTTTATCGTCGACGAAGCCAACGTGGAGTCGCACGGCATGGGCTACGGCAACGAAACCCTGGCGCGCGTTCCCAGTTGGGAAAAGGCGCATGTGGAGCGCAATGTGAGTATGGTGCAGCGCGACAAGAACCACCCGTGTGTGGTGATCTGGTCGCTCGGCAACGAAGCGGGCGGCGGTCCAAATTTCGCGGCGGCGGCGCAGGCGATTCGCGATATCGACCTGTCGCGTCCGCTCCATTATGAGCAGATGAATTCCGTGTGTGATATCGACAGCGTCATGTATCCCTCCGTGGACTGGCTGATCAATCAGGGGCGCAGTAATTCCGAGAAGCCGCAGTTTGTGTGTGAATATGCCCACGGCATGGGCAACTCCTGCGGAAACCTTCAGGAATACTGGGACGCGATCGAGGGCTCTCCGCGCCTGATCGGCGCCTGTATCTGGGACTGGGTGGACCAGGGCCTGCGGAAATACACGGGCAATGTTCTGGCCGACGGTTCGAAGGAATGGTTCTTTGCCTATGGCGGCGACTATGGCGACAATCCCAACGACAATAACTTTTGCTGCAACGGCGTGGTTCCTCCGGATCGCGCAATCTCGCCTAAGCTGCTGGAAGTCAGCAAGGTGTATCAGTACGTCAAATTTGGGTTGCATGATGAGAATAACCTTACTCTGACCAACAAGTATTTCTTTACGAATCTCCAAGGATACACGCTCAAGTGGCAAGTGGAGGTGGACGGTAAAATTGTTTCAAACGGGCAATCCACGCTGCCCGGCTTGAAGCCGGACGAAAGCACGATCATTTCGATCAAATCGATTGGAAACCTAGCCGCTGTCGTGAAACCCGGTGCTGAAATGTTTTTAAATCTGCAGTTGGAGCAGCCCGAGGATACGCTTTATGCAAAGGCTGGACACGTGGTCGCAGAAGAACAGTTTGCTCTTCATTCCGGTCTGGAAAAGGCGCTGCAGGTTGATTTGGCCGGTTTTGCTGATTCCAGTGATGCGCTCAAGATGAAGGATGACGCGCGGTCCGTCGTGGTGTCGGGTTCTGATTTCAGTGTCGAGTTTAGCCGGGAATCCGGAGCGCTCAGCTCGTTGGTGTATAACGGAACGCAGATGATAGAAAACGGCGAAGGCCCGGAACTGAATCTCTATCGGGCACGCATTGATAACGACAACTGGCTCGGCAACTCCATTCGTCAGGGGGGTCTGGATCGCTTGACCTATACCCTGAAGAGCATCGAAACGGAAAAGGTGCTTCCGGGGCTGTTGCGCGTTACGGTCGTTAAGGATGCGGTTATTCAGGCGCAGCAGGGCGGAAACCGTCGGCGCAATCCGCAGGGTCAGGAGGCCTCGGCCAGCAGCGGTCCTTCGATTCAGTATAAGACGGTTTATTCCATCTTTGCCGACGGCGTCATTCAGGCTTCCAACGAAGTTTACATCCAAGGAATTTCGCAGCTTCCGCGTCTCGGCGTTTCCTTCACAATGCCCAAGGCGTTCAATACCTTTACTTGGTACGGACGCGGCCCGCACGAAAACTATAATGACCGCAAGCGCAGTGCAAACGTCGGTCTCTACAGCGGTTCCGTGGCGGAGCAGTACGTGGATTATGTGCGCCCGCAGGATAACGGCAGTAAGTCGGATGTTCGCTGGGCGGCGCTCACGAACGCCGAAGGAAAAGGGCTGTTGATGGTCGTGGACGGCACGTTTGCCGTGAGCGCGCATCATAACACCGTCGCTGACTATGATAAGGCGCGGCATCCGACTGAACTGCCGACCCGCGACGAGGTGTATGTCTGTCTCGACGCCGGCCACTCTGGTCTAGGCGGAAACAGCTGCGGTCCGGCGCCGTTGCAACAGTATATTTTGTATGCGCAGGACGTGATGCAGTTCAGCTATTCATTCCGCCCCTGCCATGCGGATAGTATGGCTGAAATGGCGCGGATCCAGTATCCGGACACGCGCGCTCCGATTATCACCCGCGATCGTCAGGCGATGCTCTCCGTGGACCCGTTCCAGCAGGGCACCGTGATGGTTCGTGTCAATAAAGGCGAATGGAAAAAATATGGGGCCCCGTTTGAGGTGTCGGAGAAAGCAACCGTTGAAGCGCGGGTGGATCTCGGTGCCGGGCTAACGAGCGATATCGGTCAGGCGGAGTTTCCAGAAATTCTTCCGCTGCTTAATCTGGATAAGAACCGATGGAAAGTGGTTTATGCCGACAGCGCTGAAGATCCCGGCGAGGGCCCGGCGGTAAACGCCATCGACGGAAACCCGTCCACTTTCTGGCACACCAACTGGTCGTCGTCCCGCGATCCTTTCCCGCACGAGCTGCAGATTGATCTCGGTCAGACGCTCAAGCTCGCGGGATTCACCCAGCTTCCGCGGCAGGACAACGTTAACGGACGCATCAGAGAATATGCGTTTTATGTCAGCAACAGCACTACCGAATGGGGAGAACCCGTTGCTGCCGGATCGTTCGGCAATAACGACCGCCTTCAGGAAGTTCGCTTCGAAAAAATCGTCACCGGCCGCTATGTTCGGATCGTTGGGAAAAGCGAGTGGAACAATCAATACTACGCCTCAATGGGTGAACTCGATGTGATGGCCGTGAAGGAATAACCGTCTGACGTGACCACAAAAAAACCGCCATATTGATGGCGGTTTTTTTTGTTTATCGTTGCCGCCAAGATGGCGGCGAACGTAGCGCAGGCATCCTGCCTAAAAGTCGACGATGTTGGAAATGTAGCTGTCCAATTCGTCGATGGAGAGGCGTACCTGCTCCATGCTGTCACGGTCGCGGACGGTGACGCAGTTGTCTTTCTCGATCGTTTCGAAATCGACGGTCACGCACAGCGGCGTTCCGATTTCGTCCTGACGACGGTACCGGCGTCCGATGGCTCCGTTCTGGTCGTAGAAGCATTTCCAGCGCTTGGAAAGCCGTTCGAAAAGACCGCGGGCTTTGGCGACCAGCTCTTCGTTGTTTTTAACCAGCGGGAGTACGGCCAATTTGTACGGAGCAATGCAGGGCGCAAAGCGCATGACGGTGCGGACTTCGTAGCCTTCCGGAGCGCGTTTTGCACCGACTTCAGCGGTAAGCACCTCGCCGCCGTCCTTCGGAATCCACTCTTCGCGATAGGCTTCGCAGAGCAGCGCGAGCGCAATGCGGTCGACCCCGGCGGAGGGTTCGACGACGTGCGGAATAAAGTGCTCCTTCGTCTCTTCGTCGAAATATTCCATCGACTTTCCGCTGGCGTTCTGGTGCTGCGTGAGGTCGAAGGCGCCGCGGGCGGCGATGCCTTCGAGCTCCTGCGTGCCGAAGGGGAAGTCGTACAGGATGTCGGTGCAGGCCGAGGCATAGTGAGCGAGGGCCTCGGCTGAATGGATGTCGCGGTGCATGCGGCCTTCGGGCAGCCCGACCTTTTCATACCATTTCAAGCGTTCGGTGACCCAGTATTCGTGCTGCTCGGCGTCGGTGCCGGGCTTGATAAAATATTCCAGCTCCATCTGTTCAAACTCGCGGGACCGGAAGGTATAGTTGCGCGGGTTGATTTCGTTGCGGAACGCCTTGCCGATCTGCGCGATCCCGAAGGGAACCTTATTGCGGACGGTGGAGCAGACGTTGTTGAACTGGGCAAAGATGCCCTGCGCCGTCTCGGGCCGCAGGTAGGCCACGTTCGAGCTCTCTTCAACTGGTCCGACGTAGGTTTTAAACATCAGGTTAAACGCGCGCGGCTCGGTGAGCGTACCGGGCTCGTTGGTGTCGGGGCCGACGAGCTTGCCGTAGCGATCAAGCGGAATGTCGAGCAGAGCGACGGTCTCGTAGTCGTCCATCAGGGCGCTGCCGTTGGTCAGCTTCTTCGCCTTTTTCAGAGCCGCGGCGGGCTCGGTCCCTTCGTGGAAAGCAAACATGAGGACGTCCGCATCGGTCTTGTGCTTGAACACCACGATCTGGTCAGCGCGGTAGCGGCCCTTCGTCTCGCGGCAATCGAGCATCGGGTCCTTAAAGTTGCCGACGTGGCCGGAGGCTTCCCAAACCCTCGGGTGCATGATAATGGCGCTGTCGAGGCCGACAATGTCCTCGCGCAGCTGCGTCATCGACTTCCACCAGCAGGCTTTAATGTTGCGCTTCAGCTCGACGCCGAGCGGGCCGTAGTCCCAAAAGCCGTTGATCCCGCCGTAGATTTCCGAAGTTTGGAAGATAAAACCACGCCGCTTGCAAAGGCTCACAAGGGCGTCCATTGTTACGTGATAATCGTTCGCTTTCATAAGGCGGGTGAGAATGCCCAAGCCCCTATACCGGGTCAAGAATGAAGGGGAAAAATGATGCGCGGCGGATAGGGCGCAGTGTTCCGGTACGCCGCAATCTGCGGAGCAAACACTGAGGAGCTCGGGGGACTTAGTTTATTGCGGAGCGTTGGGGGTAATACCCCGCAGCTTGCTCCAAACAATTGTAGGGCTGGAATGGTCGTAGACCTTCCAGTCGTGGCGGGAAGGCTTTCAGCCGCTCCAGCCCTACAATGATTAGATACCCGCTGCAATCAGCGGAGAGGTTTATTAAAGGCAGCCAGAGGGCACCTGAATAATTATTTCGGTGAGCATTTTGTCATCCGATGCTCGGATTAACCTGTAAAATTCGTCCGAGTCAAACGATATATTCATGTTGATGAGCGGTTTTCGCGGTGGAGACGACTCACTCTTTGCGGTAGATGGCGTCGAGGTCGTCGATCTGTTTAAGCAAAAACTGCTGCACGTCTTCGAGCGCCATGTTGTAAATGGCGGGGGCCACTTTTTCGATGAAGGCGTCGAGAATCTGCTCTGCGCGGAAGTTGCTGATCTCTTCGTCAAAGTCGTTGAAATAGAGTTCAGTAATGGTCCGGCAGAGCTGCGCCTTCTGCTCTTCTTTGAGTTCGATTTTCATGGGGCTATTCAAAGTCAAAGTGGTAATCGAGGCCGAGTTCGTTGCGCATGGTAATCATATCGCGCTGGAGCGCTTCGTTCACCGGAACGCCGGAGTCGGCGCGCGCGAGGCCCGCCAGATATTCTTTTTCGCCACAGGTGTAGATGCGTTCAGCACCGGGAGCTTTGGCGGAGGCACGTAACGCACGGAGAATGTCGCCGGTGCGTGTCCGGAACTGTTCCGGTTCGCAGAAGCATTTTACATCGATTGCTATAAAGAAGTGACCGAGCTCGTAGGGCTTCAGGTTGCCGTCGGCATCGCGGTTGACGAGCTGCTGGAGAAAGGCGCCTTGCTGCAACGCGGAGCAGAGCACCTCGACAACGGTGGCAAAGCCATAGCCTTTATAGCCGCCCGTTGTTTCGCCGATTCCGCCGATGGGTGTCAGTGCGGCCTCGCCGTTCACGAGGTCTTCAAGAATCTGTACAGAGTCGGTCTTTGTTTTTCCGTCGCGCCCTATAACAAGTCCTTCCGGGCAGTCGCGGCCTTCGCGGGCATATTGTTCAATCTTGCCGCGCTGAATGACGGAGGTGGCATAGTCGTTCACAAAGTCGAACGGTTCGTCGGTCGGGAAACCAAAGACCAGCGGATTGGTGCCGAGCATGTTTTCCACGCCGAAGGTCGGTGCAATGGAAGGCCGGGCGTTGGTGCCGGTGACGCCGATCATGTTTTGTGCGGTGGCCATGAGCGGATAGTAGCCCGCAATGCCGTAGTGGGTGGAGTTGCGCACCACGACCATGCCCATGCCGTATTTCTTCGCCTTATCGATCGCCATCTGCATAGAGCGCTTCGCCACCACCATGCCCATGCCGTGATGCCCATCGACGACGGCCGTGGAGAGGTGATCGCGCACGACCTCAAATTCGGTCACCGGCTGCTGGATTTTCTGATGAACGATCCGGTCATAGTAAATGGGTTTCAGACGGCCGATACCGTGGGAGTCGATGCCGCGTTTGTCGGAGGTGATCAGCACGTCGGCGCAGGTCTGTGCGTCGCTTTCCGGGACGCCGATGCCCTTGAAGACATCGATCATAAATTGTTCCATCTCATCGAACGGGACATGGTGCAGCATAAGAAATCCTCCGGTATTGATTTAAAAACCATAGAAGTACCACGTCGAGTGATGCCGGATCAAGCATTGGGTGCGGATTGCGTATCACGTAATGCGTATCACGTAATGCGTATTGCGTAATGCGTATTGCGTAAATGCGCTGCGGATCGGTAGCTCCGCCGCTATGCGGTGGCAGTGATCCAGCGCGTAGCGCAGGCTGTACTATTCACATCAAGCGCTCTTCGTTCCGAAGCAGAGCAAAAACTTCGGCTCAAAAGGGTTGCAACAAACCCTCCCCATTTGCAGAATGTGTCTTTGTGAAATTTAACCGGAAATTACGACAGCTGATCTTTGACTAGGGAAACGAGAATAAGATTACGACAGTTCTTCCTTGCTCCATGCTGGTATTGTCCGATACGAAGGGTGCGATATGAACATAAAGTGGCTATGTTTGATTCTTCTCGCCGGATCTTCTGCTTTTGCACAGAATACGGCACCAGCGCTTGATCTCGCCTTTGGTGGCGATGGTTTAGTGACGCTGTCCTGGCCGAGTGAAAGCAACGCAATCTATAGCGTTCTCTTCAAAACAAATCTTGTACAGGAACAGGGTATCGTGTTGAAAGACGACTATTTCGCGACACCGCCAAACAACGTTTTAAAAATCAGTCCGGGAAGCGTGCCTTCTGCGTTTTTTTACGTAGACGTCGAACCTGTCCTGCAAAGCGACATCCCCTACGCACTTCTAAGCCCCGGAAATTTTTCTTCCAGCACGGGTGAGACGAGTGTCGTCTATTCCGGACAGCCTTCATTTGTGGGCCATTTCTGCGTCACTAATGAAGTTCAGTTTGAGAGTATGGAAGATGAACTGGGTTTGGCAGGGTCTACGTTTGACTTCTCCACAGATGTTCTGATTGGAATGATGGGACCTGTCACTTCCTCCATAACTGGCAGCTATCAAATGGATTCTGTGCGCGAAACGGAAAGTGCTGTTTTGGTTGTCTACAATTATATGTCATATGCGCCGTATTGTATGCCTGCGCTTGATAAGTCGATGCTTGTCGTCAGAACAGAACATCGAAACAAACCTGTTCGGCTAGT
>CAYOBH010000003.1:8960-51240 GCA_964402125.1 uncultured Verrucomicrobiota bacterium | reverse complement strand
CTCCAAGGGCGAGGCTGTTGTTCCGGATTAATCCGGATGGATCAGGGATATTTCGGCGGATCTTGTTTGATCTGCTCGAGCGTCAGCGTCGGCTTGTCGACACCGGCGGGGATCTCGCGCTTGGAGAAAGTCTGGAAGTAGAGGATACACGCATCGCGCCAGCGGCCGGCATCGGTCTCCTGCACGGCAAACTTGTCGCTCACCCGGGAAAAGAGCTCGGAATCAATTGATCCTTCGAGCGCAGTCCACTGTTTACGCGCCTGCTCGACCCAATCGACGCCGCGCTGATAATGCAGGCAAAGTTCGTCCCAAAGAATTTTGCCCGACTTCATTTTGTAATCCCACGGAACATGATGGAACCAGAGCAGCATATTTTCCGGACATTTTTCGAGCGACTCATACGTCTCGCGGGTTTTTCCCAAGTATTGTTCGACCGCTGCGCTGCCGGTTTTTGTGCGGTCAAACCCAAGGCCTTCGCTGTCGGCCCGATGAAAATAAACCGGGTTCCAATCTGGACGTGAGAGCGTGTCGCACCACGGCTGCGGGCCGTAATGGTGATCCTGCCACATAATATGCGACAGACCAAGCGGGGTCATGTAGTCGACCACCGCCTCGCGCGATTCGAGCATAATTTTGGAGATCGACTGAATGACCGACGGTGTCTGAGAGAGCGACATCTTGATCCACTCATCGACAATCTGCTCCGAGCTCAGCTCGGGAGCCCAAGCCAGACGTCCAAAGGCATACCAGTTGGCCTGCGCCAAATCATGTCCGGTCCAGTTGCGGTCGGAGCCGGTGTTAGCCACACCGGCCACGCCGGTCAGCTTGCCGCCGAAGAGCGAACCGTCCATGACTTTCGAAACGGTGGAACCCTCTCCTTTTGCGTAGGTATCTGCATCCAGAAATTCACGCCACATCGGTGCCAGATAAGCGAGCTGACGCGACTGACCCAAATATTCCTGCGTTATCTGGAGTTCCGGCATCAGCTGGGTCTTGGGCATCGTGCCGAAGAGCGGGCTGAACGGTTCGCGCGGCTGGAAGTCGAGCGGACCGTTTTTCACCTGCAGCAGCACGTTATCCGCAAAGCGGCCATCGTCGGGCTTCATGGCCGTGTAGGCCTGTCCAATACGGTCGGTGTTGTCGGGATCATAAACAAATGCGCGCCAAATTACGACGCCGCCGTGCGGCTCCAGCGCTTTCGCCAGCATATTGGCTCCGTCCGCGTGCGTACGACCGTACGTAATCGGTCCCGGCTGGCCTTCACTGTTGGCTTTCACCAGGAAACCACCGAAATCGGGAATGATCGAATAAATCTCGTCCGCCTTTTTGATCCACCATTCCCGGACTTCGGGATTCATCGGATCAGCGGTATCTAGGCCACCCAGCTCCATCGGTGCATTAAACCGCGCAGAAAGATAAACCTTGATTCCATACGGACGGAACGTGTCGGCAATGGCTGCGGCCTTATGCAAATAATCTGCGGTCAGACTTATCGCCTTTGAATTCACATTGTTCAGCACGGAACCATTAATCCCAATCGACGCGTTTGCCCGCGCATAATCGATTAATCGCGGATCCACGATTTCGGGAAGTTCTTCCCATTTCCAGAGCGATTTTCCGGCATAACCGCGCTCGATTGAGCCGTCCAGATTATCCCAATGGTTCAGCAGGCGCAGCATCACCTGCGGCTTTTCGGAAATATTTAGTTCTCCGGGCTCCTGCGTCTGCATCAGGCGAAGGAAATGGAACGCGCCGTAGAGCGCGCCGACTTCGGTCTGCGAAGCGATCATAACCGTTGTGCGGCCGTTATTGTTTCTGCTGCGAATCAAGTACCCTTCCGGACCCAACTCAGCGAGTTCGCTTTCGAAGCGTGAAAACATGGGAACGCTTTCCGGCGTTCCCGCCACCACGACGCCATCACCGAAGCGCTCCGCCTCAGTAACCTTTTCGCCCAGCAGGCCGGAGCATCCGTCGACCAATTCCTTGCGCACGGCATTCAATGTTGCGGAGGAACCCGGCACCATGACCGACTTTACCTGCGCCTTCCATGCCGTCGCTTTTGCACTGGGCAGCGGATTATACCGCAGCCAGAGCTCATATCCATCATCCGCCATAGCTGATCCGGCCAACAGCAATCCAGCCAGCAATAGTCCACCGGTTCGTGAAATCAATTTTTTCATATTACAACTCCTTATTTTTCAAACAGTTTCAGATCAACCGAGTTGGCCAGCATTTCGTAGCCTTTATCGCTCAGGTGCAGGTGGTCCCCGCTGTCCGCAGCCGCCAACAGGTTTCTCGGGTTTTCGGGATCGCGCACAATGGCGTCCCAATCGAGGACTTCATCAAATGCGCCGCTGGTGCGGATCCATTCGTTCACTTTCTGACGTTCTTCTTCCATTGCACCTTTGTCGTAGAAAGAGGTTCCGCACGGCAGGATCGTGATCCCGTAAACGCGCATTCCGCAGTCATGCGCCCGAGCAATAATCTGCTGGTAGGATTTAATCAGATCCGGAGCTCGGCCACCGTTTCCAAGGTCATTGATCCCTTCCATAACTATCAGCCATTTGGTTCCGGGCTGAGAGAGAATATCGCGCTCCATACGCTGCAGTGCAGGCTGACCAATACCACCGCGCCACAAGCAGTTTCCACCAATGCCGTGGTTCATCATAGCGACCTCCGCCGTCTTCGGATTATCCCGCAGACGCGCGGCTAACAAGTCCGGCCAGCGAATGTTTTTTCCTTCGGTCGACCCTTTACCATCGGTGATCGAATCGCCCAGACAGATGATGGCCGAGCTGGTTTCCGTAGCCAGAACATCCATACCGCCCAGATAGTACCATTCTTTACCCACAGCGGCCTCCGGCATGGCTTCTGCATCGACATGATTGCCCTTCTTCAGAAAGACATATTCGCCGCGCGCACTGCGATGCCCGGAAATGGTCCGAGGAGCATTCACCACATGCATCGTTACCGCAACATCGGCTCCGTCCGGAAGCTCAAAGTCGATCGGATCGGAAACAAACATAAGACCGCTCGGAACCGTTACGGACGTTTCGCCGAAAAACGTTACCGGCGTCAGCGTTTCCTTCACGATCTGATCCCGCTCCTTACAGAGCGCAACATTGACGGAGCTGATCTGAAGGGTTTCATTCCTCCCGGCAAAGGCATTGGAAATCCGGATACGGATTTTTTCTCCGCCGATGGAGACATGAACAAGCTGGCGAATGGTGGTGTCATCCGGTTTGCTGAACCCATCCGGAACCAGATCCGCTTCCACTTCCTGAACGGACGAACTCCAGGTGCCGACCCACTTTGTCTTTTCTGACGCCGTTGCACATCCCGTCAGCGCAAACGCCAACAATGCATAACCCAACCATTTTTTATTCATGTCTATCCCTCTAACTTCCCTGTTTAGTGACCAATCAAAACTACTCGCTCTTATACATATCCAGAATCACCGCTCCGCCGCCCATTTGGGGATCAGAGCTCAAATATTTACCTTCGTTAAACCATGCATATTCCCCATCCACTGCGGCCTCAAAGGTTGGAACGAGATTGCCGAAAGCTCCAGCGTTACGAACCACAATATACTCCCCGTTATCCATTTTCCACAGATAACGTGCGTCAATTGTGAAACCGTTCTGCATGAGCTGATAATCGGCACCGCCAGAAACCACGATGCCCTTCAGCCCGCCGGTCAGTTCGCCGCCGGTGATCGGAATAATGTTTCGACTTCCGTTTTTGCCGGCCCCCACGGATTGGCTTCCACCCAGCGCAACGCTCTCTTTCAGAATCATTTCGCCGCGTTTTTCCGACGCACCTTTTGTCCGATAATCCCATGACTGCGCGGGCTGATCCTTCGGCTTCATAATCGTCACTGCATCATCTGAAACTTCCACCTTAGAAACATCATATACCTTCAGCGTGAGCATTTTCTTTTCGAGATCGAGCGTGCGCCGCGCCACATAGGAACCGCTGTTCAGCCATGCATGGGCTCCTGCGTTCGGAGCCTCAAAATCCATAACGATTCGAACGTCGTTTTCGTTGATGCCCACGCCGGGACTACGAGAATAGATAAACTGGCCGTCGCTCGTCTGCAGCACCAGAATATCCTCGATCTCTATTACGCCGTTATCGAGCTTCAACTGATAATCGAGGCTGCCCGGCAGCACAGACGCTTTAACCCGTTCGCTGGTAATTTTGCCTTCTCCGGTAATAAACACATCGCGTTTCCCAAAGGGTGTTTTACCGACATCGCACAACTCCCTCAGCGCAATCTCTGCGGTAAAGAGCAGGGTTCCGGACTCCGGGACAGGAATCCCCTTGGGCATTCCGCAGTCCCAGCTTGCATCGGGAACGACCGTTTTGGCCCCAACAAGCTCTCCACCGTCTGCCCAGGCTTTACCCTCCGGTGTGCGGCGCCATTCAAAATATTCATCCAGCACCTTGAGCGATTCCAAGCTCGGAACCGGACCCACATGCGGCGTCTGAGCAAACACCATCACCTTCGGATTTTCATCGCTGAAGGCCGGCCACTCAGGAACGCCGTTTCCGTTGGGGTGACCATATTTTGCAAAGTTCGTCCAATAGGTCGCCATGGCGTCGGAAATTTTAAGATCGGATTCCGTCGTTCTCGGATCCGCAGCATTCACATGCTTGAACACATAAGCCACATCCATTCCATGCGGTGAGCCCTGCCCAGCCTGAGGCGAACCCGCCGGATATTCCGGATGCTGGTCAAAATAATAGAGATAGGCCTTGGACTCGCCCTTTTCAGCCTGCAGCCGCGCCCAAGACCAAGTCTGCCAGCCGAAGGCCGCATCGCGCATCAGATCGCGCGCGGTTTTCGGAACGGAATTTTCACCGACCGGATAGGCTTCCAGCAGCCGCTCTGCAAACGGACCGTAGCGTTCTTCGACGCTGGCGATATGCCCCGCCGGATCACGCGCGCCACCGAAGCTCATGCCTTCATCCGAGTTGTAGCCCACCAGAATCGGCGTGTCGTTAAATTTACCGGCTTCGTACAGCTTGTACTGGTCATCAGGAATCACCCAGCCATCAACAATCGGCCAGCCGCTTCCAGAAGGCAGTTTATCTGCCGACAGATTGCGCAGATCCTCAATTGATTTTGCTCCGGCTTTTTCAGCAAAAGCCAACCCTTCCTTCTCGGCCGTCGCCAGCGTTTTCATGTTTTCGCCGGGATACGTTTTAGGGCGAGTCGGACCAAACGATCCACCGCTCTGAGAAATGGCTCCATGGAAAAGTCCCTTGGCCTGCGGTGATGCGCAGAGCATGCTCACAGCTATACCGCCGGCGGATTCTCCGAAAATGGTTACTTTGTCCGGATCGCCGCCGAAGGCCGCAATATTTTCCTTCACCCACTGCAAACCGGAAATCATATCCAGCAGCCCATAGTTTCCGGACACGTGGTTCGGGTTTTCAGCACTGAGTTCGGGGTGCACAAGGAAACCGAGGGTGCCCACACGATAAGAGATACTCACCAGCACCACGCCCTTTTTAGCCAACTGCTCGCCGCTGTAGTTTTGCTCCGAAGTGGCTCCAGCTCCAAAACCGCCGCCATAAATCCAAACCAGCACCGGGACCTTTTCGTCCGCAGACTTAGCCGGGCTCCACACATTCAGATAAAGACAATCCTCGCTTTTGCCGGACGGCGGATTACCGCCCTGAATCGGACCGGGAGCAAACTTGGTGGTCTGCAGAACGCCGTCCCATTTTTTGACCGGCTGAGGGGCCTTCCAGCGCAGGTCGCCCACGGGTGGTGCAGCAAAAGGAATCCCGCGAAAAACCGACAAACCGTCCTCAATTACTCCCTGAACCGTCCCCGCTTTCGTCTTAACCGGATCCGTCTGTTCTCCATACACAAAGCCGGCAACGGCCAGCGCTAACAAAAGAATTCTCTTCTTCATGTCTGTTGTTCCTCTCCGCAATACTATCCGCCCATTTCTTTTTTTCTATGCACGTTTTATCAAACACTCGCTGCGCTCAAGGCACCAAGAACACCAAGCTTGGAGCCCTTTGTGCCTTGGTGTTTATTGGTTGCGGCTATGCCGCGCTGCGGTTTATCCTTCTAAAACGGATCCTTTGTACCACCTATTGCTGCGAAATCTCCACCTTAAAGAACTGATTCGTTGCTTGAGCAGCGATAGGCAGATTAAACACCAGATTCGCTCCTGAGCCGGAAAGCGACTCGCCGGCCTGCTGCCAGTCCGGGGCCGCAAAACTATCCGAGGTCCAAATTTGATATTCATGACCCAACACCGAATCAGGAACAGTCAAACTCAGATTTGTTCCGCCAACAACATTGCCGATGATCTGATATTCCTCCGCCGTAATCGGCGAAGGCTCTCTAACAACACCCGTCACACTCATCTTAATGCTGTAGATGGAACTACCCGAGGTGATAAAGAGAAGGTCGCGCTCCGCACCGGCGAACGTGACATTTGAGGTCCAACTCCACTGCGAAGAAACAGAGATCCGCTGAATCTGCGTCCCGGCCTTATTAAAAACCGTCACACCACCGGTCCCCGTGAGGTAAACATTTCCCTGACTGTCGATTGTCATTCCATCGGACCCTTTGCTGCAGAAAAGCCGCTTATTCTCCAGTGTTCCATCGGTCTGAATGTCATACGCGTAGGTTTTGTTTGCACCGATATCGGCCACATACAGCGTTTTTCCGTCGGGAGATTCAATCAGACCGTTGGGCTTATTCAAATCAGTCAGAACGGCCTTCGGTGCTGACGTTCCGTCCGCAATCAGATAAACATATTCGCCCGGCTGCTGCATCGAGGAACTACGCTCCCAATAGTCACGGGCATACAGCGGATCGGTAAAATAGATATGCCCTTTTTTGGTCTTCCATACATCGTTGGGGCCGTTCAACAGCTTGCCCCCGAAATTCTCCACCAGCACAGTCACCGTTTTATCGGGCGAAATGGACCACAACTGATTGTGCTCGTCAGCCGCCGCCAGCAGATCGCCCTCCGGGGTCAACATAAGCCCATTGGCGCGCCCCGCCGGCTTCATCCACTCCGTAACCGTTCCGGCGGCCGCATCCCATTTCATGATCCGATTGTTCGGCTGATCCGTAAAATAGACATTGCCAGCGACATCGGCCGTCGGCCCTTCTGTAAAACTGTATGATCCCGGCAGCTTTGTCAGGGTTGCCCCCGGAGGAGTAACCTGCGCGGATAACCGACCGACACTCAGGAGCATGACTCCAACAGACCAACCCACCCATAAATGTTCTCTATTCATAATGGGAGAGCTAAACATTTCGTCGACAGACAACAAAGCATTTAACCCTCTCAATTATGAAAGATATGGATTTGCTTAAACTGCAAACCAACCGGCCAGCAGCAGTACGAGCATGATCAGACACAAAGCGGCCAGCACGCAGGAAAACCAAGGAAATGCCACAGCATCCTCAAGTTTACGGCGCATCAGTACCAGATATGTCGACGCCGATGCCAAAAGAAAGGTCAAAAGCAGTACGCAGACAAAAGCCGCACAATTCGCAGCAGCATGCTCCACCCTCGACCCCGCAGGCCCCACTAAAGGCAGCATCATGCACAACACATAGAAGGAGAGTCCGGCGAAAACCGAAATGACTGTTCCAACGATCGGATTCCTGATTATCTTTTCCATTTGCTCGCCCTGTTTTCAGAGTCCCTTCATTTTCACCAAATAAACACAACGGCTCACAAGGTATGAAATGAACCGATGACATAAAAGGAAAAAGGATGCGAAACTACACTTAACCCCGTTGTTTAGACGACTGCTTTAAGCGGACTCTGCGTCCTTGAAATGGCACGGAAAGCGCGTTTTGAGTTGTTGTTTAAGGGGTTTCCCTACAAACCGATGGGCAAAAAAGTCGTGTTAAGCACAACATAAGCTTGCAGCTAAAAAAGCGACAATTTCTCCGGAGAGGGACAGTTCAATTCATCTCGGATCATACTGATGTATCGAGATTAACAAGTGGCTTAGGTTTGACTTGCGATTTCTTATTACGTAGAAACGATGCTCCATGTCAAAAAGCTAACAACACGAAAGAGGTTTACTATGAAGAGAACATATATACTGCTTGCATCGCTGGCCATTTGCACAGGTGCACATGCGGAATGGTTCCAGATCGAATCGGTTTCGAGCTATAACAAGGTTACTGCCATCCGCCCAGATGCCCCAGCAAACAAAATTTCTATTCGAATTAAAAACTTAGAAAACATTGAGGATATTCAGGTCAATCGGGACAAAGTTCTTTTTTCCGGAAAATCAGCTCAGGAGCTTGCACAGGACACCCTCAAAGGTCAGCTTGTTTGGATTGAAAATCTTGAAGAGGAAAGCGGCACCTACGTCGGCAATGTTTATCTCTCCTATGAACAGGTCGTCCGAGCCTTTGCCAAACAGCGCATGGTCGGCGGACAAACAGTACCTGCCGATGTTCAAAAGGTTCTCGTCAGCGTCAGCAAACAAATGCTGAGAGACCTGGATACACAGTCGACCAACGAAACAAAACCCCACAATGTCACAGGAGATGCATTATACAGCCTTGAAAGCTACTACAACGACGCCTATTTGAAAGGCATTTTTGTCTACGAAACGCTTGTATGGTACAAGGAAAAAGGTCAGTTCCTTCCTGATGAAATTCAGAAAATTCTGCTCACTTGGGTTTCTCAGTACCAATCGGCGATGGGTCAGCGTGCAAGCATCCTTGAAATGAAAATCCGCGATATGACTTCTCGCTACGAACTCTACCGGGACTTTATTTTTGACGAATAAGCCCGCCCACCTAACGGTTTATTGAGTAGATAATACGCCGAGGCCTATCTAAACGGTCTCGGCGTTTTTATTGTTGCCCAAAATTCTAAACCGGCAAAACTCAATAATGCCTTGTGCAACCTGTTTCGGATGTATACCGTCCCGCTGATTTTGTGTCCGGTTTGGATACATTTTTCATTCTAATGAACACAAAAACGCCACACAAAAGATGAGCAGACACAAAAGAAAAAACCCGATTCTTCCAGCAGCATTACTGGTGTATACACTGGCTCTACTGTGCATAATTTGCGGCGTTACTTTATATAATGGACATATTTCATACACACTGGATGACGCCTACATCCATATGGCCATGGCGAAACATGTTGCTCAGAACGGCGTTTTCGGCATTACGCCCTACGAATTCAGCGCCTCCTCTTCATCTCCGCTTTGGACGTTTCTCCTCGCCGGAATTTTTTTCATAGTGGGTCCGCTGGAATGGATCCCGCTTCTACTGAACTGGCTTTGCGGAATGGGCATCATCATTGCGCTTTGGAAGTTTGCAAATCGGATCGGCATCAGCAAGGGATCAACAAGCGTATTGCTGATTGCAGCCATTGCGTTTCTTCCCATGATCCCGATTGCGATGACCGGCATGGAACATCTGCTTCACACCGCCGCGATCATTGCTATGGCCTATACCCTCTGGCCGCTGCTTGACCGCACAGCAAAGGACGGATTTCGCGCCGCAATACCCTTGGGAATTTGGAGCGCGGTGGCGGTCTCTTCTCGATTTGAAACCCTCTTTACCACGGCGGCAATCCTTCTCGCGCTTGCCCTCGTTAAAAAATGGAAATCCGCTTTTGTCTGTGGTCTCGGAACCGCGCTCCCGGTTTTGGGCTTCGGCGTCTACTGGCTGGCTAACGGACAGAGCTTTTTACCCAACAGTGTCTTGATAAAAGGCAGCGTACCGGACGTGAGCGGATTTGTGCAGATCCTCAACTCACTAGGTAAGGACGCATTCAATACGCTGGTCACCACGCCGCACCTCTTTATTCTCGTTCTCCTTTTGGCCGTCGGGCTCTGGAAAAACCTGAATAGCGATACCCGCTGGACTCAAAGCTCCCTTCTGGCTGCAATCGTTATTGTAGCGACCCTGCTTCATCTTCAATTTGCACAGGTGGGTTGGTTTTACCGCTATGAATCGTATCTCATCGCGCTCTCATTGGCCGCCATTGCGCTGCTGTTCCCAAAAAGCATAAAAGACTCAAAATCAACCCTGCTCGCCCGGGTTGCCGAAGGCTTTATCATCGTGTTATGCATTGGGCCGCTGGCTCACCGTGCGGTCATTGCTCACTTCAACACGCCTCAAGCGACGCACAATATTTATCAGCAGCATTATCAGAGTGGTCTCTTTTTGAAAAAGTATTACAACACCGCCGCCATTGCCGCCAACGACATCGGAGCCATTAACTTTTTAGCCTCGCCCCGCTGTCTTGACCTATGGGGACTTGGCTCCCGCGAAACCATGCTGCTCCACATGAAGGGGGCACTGACCACTCAAAATATTCGGGAGATAACACAGCGGCGCGATGTTAAAATTGCCCTCGTTTACGACTCTTGGTTCCACGACCAAGCCGCGCTGCCGGAGGAATGGGTCAAAGCCGGTACCTATACGATCCAAAACAACGTCATCTGCGGCGATGAATCGGTCGCCTTTTTTGCCGTCGATCCTGCCGAAGAAGCGCTTTTGCGCAATAACCTGCGTGAATTCTCAAAAGAACTCCCCGAAGGAGTTTCGTGGAAAGAATACGGAATTACAGCTGCGGAAACGGCCGAATGACCCGGATCCCTGGAAAGGCTTCACAGACGTCGCGCTCGCTCTCACCCAAAAACAGCAGCTTGATATTCGGACCCGCATCGATGGTTAAATAGACCTCCAAACCGTCGCCTCGGGTGCGTTGCACCTTATGAATCTGCTCCACGCTGTCGGGCTGCAGATAGAGCAGCGGCGGCCAAGCCGACAGCATGGTGGCATGCATGGCCAGCGCGTTTCGCTCCGCCGTTTTTCCCAGCAGGGCAAAATCAAATTGTTCTATAGCGGATCGGATAGAGAACAAATCCGCACGAGCCTGATCCGGCCAGCTTTTATACAGCTCCGATGTTGCAACGGTGCGGTTCATGCCGTCGCGTGAACCCACTGGTTTTCGGTCCGCAGAAACCTCCACTATGCCGACACGCAACTCCGGCCACTCGATCTCTAATCGTTCTGCAAAGGAATCTGTTCCATCGGACTGCTGCCCAGCATTCCACTGAACGAATCCTTCATACACGGAGCGCGAAGCACTGCCGCTGCCCAACCGCGCCAGCATGGAGAGCTGTTTTCGGTCAATCCCCCAGCCCGCCAAATCATTCAGCGCCAACACGAGCGCCGCAAACCCGGACGCCGAAGAAGCCAGCCCGGCGGCGGTAGGAATAGTGTTTTGAGTGCGCACCTCAAAAAATGCCGAACCCAAAACCGGGCGAAAAAGATCCAGAAATGCCCCAATGCGCTGAACAAATTCGCTCTCGGCGGCTTGTTGTACGCCGTTCAGACAGACCACATCCTCGCGCTCACGCAGCCTGATTTGCGTGTGCGTTCCAAGCTCGCCCAGTGAAATCGATAAACTGGAATTGATCGGAAGATTTAATCCGGCATCCCGCTTGCCCCAATATTTGCACAACGCAATATTGGATGGCGCAAAGGCGGAACCCTCCGCTTTTTGGAGGGATTTTCCGCCCAAGAGAACTTTTTTAACAAATTGAGATTGTATGGTGTTCATGAATCCCCTGAGATACCCGACTTTTGGAATGGGTACAACGTCATATGAAGAAATCTACTATTTTATTTATCGGCATCCTGATCATCGCGCTGCACGCGTTGATTCTATACGCCATCATCGGATTAAAAAACAAAGAAGAGGAATCCACACATTTATCAAATCCCTATTCCGCCTACCTCCCGAAAGAGAGCACCGCGCAACCATCGGATGAAGGCGACGGTACTGTTGTTCATCCGCTATCGAACACAATCGACCCGCAGGAGTTTGATTCGCCGTCGCCGGCCCCTTCTTCTCTGTTGGAAAATATTGCGGTTCCTACAAACCGGTCCGGCTATCTGCGTTCCGATCGCCCCGACAATCGCACTACCCAAATCCATTCCGAACTCATCGGAAATCCCTATCAAAGCGCCATTGTGGTGGACGTACGCACCAGCAAAATTCTCTACGAAAACAAAGCCACAGGCTATGCCTATCCGGCCAGCATCACCAAGCTGATGACGCTCCTGTTGGTGCTGGAACAGATCGATGCCGGAAAAATTCATCTCGACGACAAGGTTGCGATTACGAAGGAAGTCTCCGAAATCGGCGGCTCGGAGGTTTTTCTTGATCCACGGGAAAGCGGCTTCTACACCGTCGATAATCTATTGCAGGCCCTCATGATCCATTCCGCAAACGACGCCGCCCGCGCACTCGCGCTCCACGTCGCCGGATCCCGCGATGCCTTTGTGGCGATGATGAACCAGAGGGCCAGGGAAATCGGCATGAATTCGACAACCTACCATTCAGAGCATGGGCTTCCCCCCTCCGATGGAACGCAGCCGGATATCAGCACACCGCACGACATTGCCCTCCTTTGCCTCGCCGTCATGCGCCACCCCAAGACGCTCGAACTCTCGAGCACCAAGCTCGCCTGGCTGCCCCAATCCCCGATCCGCTCCGAAGAGTTTATGCTGGCTAACCGCAACATTCTCGTCAGGCAGGAACCCTATCCCGGCTGCGACGGACTCAAGACCGGCTACCATGCCAAGGGCGGATACTCGCTCGCCGCCACCGCAAAAAAGGGCGAACAGCGCATTCTGGCGGTGATTGTCGGTTCCCCCGACAGTAAAACCCGAACCGCCGAAGCCCGCAAGCTGCTCGACATCGGGTTTGAGCGGATTGAGCAATAAACAAAAAAAGCCGCCCCGAAAACGGGACGGCCTACTCAAACAAAGAATACTTAATTACTTCTCAACAGGTGTATCCTGCGCTTCTTTCATCTTTCCAAGGAAGTCCGGAAGCTCAAGTCCGACCTGTTTGGCCAACTCGTGCATGGGAGGCAGTGCGCCCATAAGGCGACCACCAAGACCACTGAGTCCACTCTCTTTCCCGCCGCCATCCCAAACAATGACTTTTTCGATCGGAAGATCCTGAATGGCCTGAGCCTGAACCGAAGCAATTTCCTGCAGCTTTTCAATGAGCAGCAGCGAGGCCGCCTGATTTGCCGTCTCACAGGCATTAACCAGCGCATGATACCCCTTGGCTTTACCGTCAAGAATGGCCTGCACACCGGCAGCTTCGGCCTTCATCTTGGCCAGTTTGGCTTCAGCTTCACCCTGCGCAATACGAATCGACCGTTCTTTCTGAGCATCGGCCTCAATAATGGTTTGCTTCTTACTGGCTTCAGCAGGAACCACGACAGAAGCATTCAGACGAGCAGCCTCACGTTCGGCACGGGCTTCTTCCGCCTTCTTCTCGGCATTTTCCTGCGCTACGCGAATGGCACCATCGGCCTCGCGCGCAGCGGATTCTGAACGCTGACGGGCCTCCTGCTCGGCAACACCCTGATTGGCCACGTATGCGGCCTTCTTGGAGCGCGCTTCGGTTTCGCCCAGAGCCGCTTCAGCATCGAGTTCAGCGCGTTTCGAGCGGCGGTCACGGTCCGCAGAGGCTTCCCCGATTTCCGCAGAAGCAGTCGCAGCCGCTACAGCAACGCGCTTATCACGTTCACGTTCGGCGACCCCGGTCTGACCCAGTTTTTCCTGCTCGGCCACATCGATCAACGCCTGGTTGATCGCTTCCGCAGCGGCCCGACGACCCAGTGCTTCAATATAGCCCGACTCGTCGCCAATGTCGCGAATATTGACGTTGATGAGATACAAGCCGATTTTTTCCAGTTCGCCGGAAACCGAATCATTCACTTTAGCAAGGAAGGCTTGGCGGTCCTGATTAATCTCTTCAATGCGCATGGTGGCAATCACCGCACGCATCTGTCCGAGAATAATGTCCTGCGCCTGATCCTCGATCTGCTTGCGCGTCAGCCCCAGCAAACGAACCGCCGCATTTTGCATGATACCCTTGGTGTTGGAAATCGCGGCCGTTACGGTCGTCGGTACCGTGACGCGGATGTTTTCCTGCGAGAGCGCATTTTTCAGATCAATCGGCACCACGAACGGCTCCAGATCCAAATAGGCAAAATCCTGAATCAGCGGCCACACAAAAGCAGCTCCGCCGTGTATACATTTTGCGGCTCCACTCGAGGTCTTCCCATAGATCACTAAAATCTTGTTCGACGGGCAACGCCGATAGCGGCTGACAACCGCTAGGAACGTGCCGATAATGCCGACCGCCAAAATGATGACTAAAACTAATCCCTCCATATACCTAACCCTCCTTATTTATTAACTTTTCAACCCCGACCAACATCTGATCAACCACCTCAACCACGCGAACCTCGGTTCCCGCAGGAAGCGCCTCTCCAGACACACTCTTGGCTTTTATATGCTCAACCACCCCATTGACCGTTGTCTTGATTTCACCGAATCCGTCAGCTGGAATATTCAGGTAAACGGTCCCTGCCTGCCCTTTACTCGCGGCAATATTTTTCGTGCCTGTTTCGGTCAGTTTATTCATGGCCCAGAAAACCAGCGTCACAGCCAACATTCCGATCAATCCCCAAATAGAAGAAATGATCAGCGCCTTCGGCACCGGAACGCCGTTGCCGGTATAGAGCGCACCGCCCCACGAGAAGAGCGTGAAAAACGTAATGATCGAACGTAAACTGAGAATCTTGAAGGCCTGCGACGACTCCACCACGTCCTGATGGTCAAAGTTAGCAGTCCCGTCGAGATCCGAGATGTCGACGTCAATATTGTCCATGCTATCGCCGCTCAGCCCGAGAAAAGCGGCAACCATCTGCCAAAGAAAAAAAACGCTAAAGAACGCGGCCATTCCATAGAAAAACCGAGTCACGCCCTCTAAACCTGTCCACCATTCCTGCATAATCCATCCTCCTCTTCCTATTTGTCGTAATGTCCCTGTTCACACGCTACCACAAAACTCTCGGCCGATGACTTGAGATTTTCCCACTCAACCCGAATCTGATCTGCTTCTTTCAGATCGATAACACCGTCGTTTTCAATACTCTCGGTCAACACATCAAGCAGCTCCGAAAACTCGCGAACAATCCGACGTGTCATATGCAGCAACGGAATCGCGTCCATCTCCTTCGGCGAAACATTTTCAACATAATAACCGTTCGCCTGCTGGCAGAGCCACTTGATGGGACCCGTATCGCGGGTCAGCTCATAGATGCGAACTAATCGATCCAGCGGATTGTCCGCACCACTGGAATCTTCCGTTCCGGAGGGCTGACACCATTTGTAGATAAGCGAGGTCGAAAGCCCTAAATCGGAGGCCACCGACTTAACCCCCAAATCGCTCATCGATTTTTTCAGCACTTCATACGAGTCCATCTTTACTCTCCCTGATTGGATTGCGGAAAACGTACATTCCGACGGCCCCCCCGCTCCATTATAACTCCATAAAAACTCTGTAACGGAGCCTGCTCACAGATTGCAATGTTACAAAGGAGATCAGAGTAAAAAAAGACCGACACTCTGTCGATCTATAAACATACAAAACAACACAAGTAAATCTTACCGTTTGCCCCTTCGCACTTCAGATTTTCAAAAAACCTTTTCCTCTATCGCTCCAGCGATGATGAATTGGCTCGCGCTCTTTTTCACGCGACTAGGACGTTGCGTCTACGAAAAGAAATGACCCTTATTCCTATTTATTCTCCGAGGTAGATCAGCAGTTTGTCCTGACACAGCGCAACGAGATCGCCGATGCCGTCGCCGTTGAGGTCGCCGCTTTCAAGGTCGTGCGGTTCAACTGCACGGGAACTGCTGCTGTCGGAAAAATCGGTGATGAGGAACACTTCGAAACCGAGTTCCCTAATCAGCGTGCCCTCTTTTTCTTTAACAATTTCGATGGAGCGGTTGGCGGTATCGAGCAGCGCTATCATCGGTTGCAGCGGTTCGCCCAGCTTAACGTCTCTGGCATAAACCAGCACGGGGTCATCAGCGGGCGAGGTATATTCTGCGACCATGACGGCTTCGAGACGTTTGCCGTTTCCGACCACTTCGTCCACACCATCCTGACCGATCAGGAGGATAACATCGTGATGTCCGTTCTGGAGCTGAACCAGATTAAAGATGGTTTGGTCAGCGTCTGAAATGTGGATTTTCCCCCAGTCGCTCTCTTCGTCGGAAAAGTAGACGAGATCGCTGGAGCTGCGGTCAAAAAAGAGGGTTCCGGCGGAGCCGTCATAGAGGGAATAGGCGCAGGCCGCAATGAGTTCGCCCTGCGGATTTTCCGGGTTAAACTGGCGGATGACTTCATAGTGGTCCTCTTTCCACTCAAAGCGGCGGGCGACCGCGCCTTGTGTTACGGTTATGAATTCACCGCGACCCGGTTTTTCAAGGAGGAAGTTTTCGCGATTCAACTGCTGTGCAATGGCTCGGAAGGATTCAGCGCCGAGTTCTTTAAGGCCGTCTTTGCTGTGAATATACATTTTGGGCGTTTCGTAGGGAATAAAGAGCAGGATGCCTGTTTTGTCGTTCGGAAGGCTGTATGCGAGGATATCGGTGGGTTCGTTGCGCAGGTCGAGTTCGATCATTTCCGGCTCGCTCTGAACGTCTGTAAAGTGCGCAAGCTTTAGTTTTCCGTTCTTCTCTTTACAAACCAGCCAGCATGTTTTTCCGGACTCAATTCCGCAGCCTGTGAGCACCTCGCCGGGGGTGTTGAGCACCTTAGGAAATTGGTCAAGCGTTCCGGCGGAGTGGACTGCCGCAATCTTCTCTTTTGTACTCAGCACCAGCACATCTCCGTTGGACAGCTTGGACATGCGCTCAATCTGTGAGAGGGAGTCGATCGGGGTCGGGTGAGGATTCAGTCCGTTTTCGATGCCGGCATAAAGGTGGATGCGAGAGAGTTCCGGAGCCGCAACCAGCAGATCGAAAAATTTATCGCCGTTAAAATCGCCTACGAGCCAAGCGGGTTCACTCTGCCCCCCCGTTCCTTCAAATCCGATGCGCAGGGGTGAGGTTTCCTGCGTTTCCATCAGCGCCGGACGATCGCTTTCTTCGAAACGGTACGTACGGAATCCGAGGCGGCTTTGAAGGACAACTCCGAGTCTGGGGTCGTTTCCGTCTTTGCCGAGAAGGATTCGAAATTGGCTGGGCGGCAGTTTAATGGGCTGTTCCACGCCAAATTCTTCACGGCCCTGTCCGTAGCGGATGGTTATCGGCGAAGTGGAAGAGGAAAAGAAAAAGATGAGGTCTTTGATCCCGTCGGAATTCACATCAGCCACTTCGGCACTGATGCAGTTTGATCCGGAAAAGCTGAGTGTCTTTTTTTTCTGAAACGGGGCGTTTTTTGTGTTCCAGAAAATCTCGATCTTATTCCGTCGGCAAATGACGAGATCCTTACGCTCATCGGCATTCAGATCTTCAAATCGGATCGCGGAAATTTCGCTCAGGTCTTTCATGAAAAACGGGTCCGGCTCCGCGAAGGAGCCATCGGCCTGTTGATAGCGGATCTGTAGCCCGAGACTGCCGCCGAAGGTGACGAGATCTTTGCGCCCGTCGTTGTTCAGATCTTCCACCTGTAGGTCGCCGATGCCTTGGTCGACAATAATGCCGCCGTCGTCAAAACATTCCTCGAGAGCAGGCAGGTCGCCCAGATTCTCGAGGTTGGGTTTACGCATCAGAATTTCAAGGCGCGAGACGTTGTTGTTGGCGAAGATGACGTCGTCGAGACCATCCTGATTCAGATCGTCGACCGTCAGGCGGGAGGCTCCTGGTTTGAAGGTGTAAATTTCCAGCGGCTGGAAACCGATCGTCCGTTGCATCGCAGCATCTTCGGCGGCAATCGACAGGCTGGAAGCCATGATCAGGGCGGCAGCGCAATGGATCGGTTTGACAGGAAAAAACGGACAGCGGGGTTCACGGGTTGCTTTGTTCACACCAGGTTCCTCTGTTGAGTTATATCATTTCGAATAATCAGTTTTGGATAACGGCGCGGATATGGATGCCTTCGGGCGTTTTTTCGCTGTAGGAATAGACGGCCTTAAAGAAGGATGCCAAATGCTCCGCCGGCGGCATTTTGCTCAGATCCGGAAGCGAGATGGGAATGTCAACCGTGTAAAAGTAATCATCGAGCATCATGGCGAACTCTTCGGTCTGGATCAGATCAGCCAGAAACTTGATGTATTTTGGGGCGTCAAACAGCGAGAATTGAAACGCAGACGAAGGAATCATATTGCGACTATCGCGGACGATCGGGTTTTGTGAAAGTGTGGAGGGTTTACCCACACTGCGCAGTGCCTGTTGAACACTCTCTGTGTTGCCAATAATCAGATAATCGTCGATGACGGAGAAGGCCAGTTGGGCTTCCGGCTCCGTGATCAAATCGCTGGTGAGATACAGCGTGTGGTCGAGGAAATCGACGGTTTCGAGGATCATTTCCGTCTGCGGCTTAACGGCAGGTGCGCCCAGAATGGCTTCGATGGTGCGTTTAATTGCGTCGCTGTTTTTCAGATTGAAAGCAATCAGGTCGCGAGCCCGATTGCTTTCTGGAATTGAATAATAGATGTATTCGGTTCCCAGATGAGCTAATAGATCCATTTCAAAATCAACGCCCGTTTCCCGGCGAACCATCGTCATGATCGAATCAATTTGGGGTTGGACTTCCGGAGAAATTTCTGCAACCACACGTTTCACTTCCTTCCAAAAGCCGGGCAGATCCATCCGTCCGACTTCCAACAAGGAAAAATCTTTAGGGATAAAGCCCGCTGTGGGCAGGTTGACCGGGCGGGTATCGAAAAGCGCAAAGAGTCCTCTATCAATACGGCGGGCATAGAGGGTACCGTCCAGAACAACCTCGTCCTCCTTGAGGGAGAGATTCATCGTGCATTTATCGATATCGGCGAGCCCCAGTGCGCTGATGATGCTCTTAATCTCTGCCTGATCCGCGCCGTCGCTTTCACTGAGAAGCTGGTTGATAAATTTCTTGATTTCAAAATTAGCGGTTACGCTGGGAGCCCCCTGAGGCTCTTCGATTTTTTCTTTCTTGAGTTCAATAATGGAGCGTTCCACCCACTCTTTGCTTGGGCCGAGCACCAGGGTGTCGTTGAGCTGAGCCTGCCACGAAGAATATTCCCACTCGGTCCCGGCTTCATAGATATACTGAACCACTTCTTCACCTTGGAACGTATATTTTTTGGTAATGACGGGGTCTTGCTCGGAAAGTTTTTGATCCAGTTCCAGTGAACGAACAAAATCTTCTCTGCTCATGGCGGCAATAACGTAGGAGTCTTCCATCGCAGCATCAAAACTGACAATGAACTCACCCTCGTTCATTTCGATCTCTTCCTGCATCGCTTTTGCCATTTCGGCATCGTCATACATGTTACCAGCAAAGAGTTCCTCCCATTTCTTTCCTTGAAGTGGGTTGCCGAGAAAATCCTGAACCTGTTTGTCTGCCCAGAGTTTTCCAAACGGGGTTTTTTCGAGCATTTTGACCCCTTCTTCGATGTTGGAGATGCGGATATATGCGGGAGATTCCGAAGGAATCAGGTCGATCCGTTCCAATGCAAACGAGGAGAGCGGCAGTGCGGTGAATGCGGAAAGCGTGGTCAGGATATGTTTAAGTTTCATGATTTAGTCCTTTTTGTTTCGTAATAAAATGTGGTGGTGCAGCCCGGTGTCTGTTTTCTCCGTATAATAATAGGAGGTATGCAGAAATGAGCCGATATAGTTGAGCGAGATTTCATTTTCTTCCAGTTCTTCCTCCATCGGAGAACTATTTTCTAAACGACCGCTGGCGGAGATTCCAAAACTGTGATCGCTCAAGCGTGCTGAAAGCAGAGTGGTCGTTTTTTTATGGTTGGTTGCGCCGTAGATAAAGGCGTTTTTCGGGGCCAGTTTAAGGCTTTCTGTCACTAGGTCGGCAGATTGATAATTACCGCTTCCATTCATGCGCAGGATAGATTCGCGGACATTGACGAGATTGCCCAGCAGGAGAACCTGATCGGTAGCGCACAGCGCCAATGCATGATCTTTTCCGGCGTCCTGTGAAAGCATATAAATGGTCTCACCTCTGAAGTCCGTTGCAGAAATGGCTGCAGCAATAGACTCCATTTTCGGAGCGGAAAGAATCGTTCCGAGTGACTGCTGAAGCGCCGAACCGTTGTTCAGCTCCAGTGCCGCGACCCAGCATTGGTTGGTGTTCTGCATCGTCGAATAGGTGTAATAGGTGCTGCCGAGATGAGCGAGTATGTCATTGCCTAAATCGGCTCCCGTCAGCGACTTAATCTGCTGAAGCAGCGCGCTGAACTGCAGTGCGGTTTCCATCGAAGCATTGGAGAGGATCGATGGAAGCTCTTTCCATAATCCGTTGAGTGTCATTTTGCCGACAGAAACCGAGGTCACTTCATCGGGAATCAGCCCTTTCGGAAGTGCTCTCGGCGGAGAGGTTTCCAGCAGGCTGAAGATGCCCCTTTTCAGGTCGCTGACCTCCAGATCAAAATCAACAGCAACGCCCTCTGCTGTTTCGTCGATGCTGATGGAACAGTCGCCGATTCCAAGAAGACCCAGAGCGCTATAGAGCTTCTCTTTTGCAGCACGTTTTTCAGGGTCCGTCTCTTTTTCGATACTTAATTGAATCGTTGCCCGCATGGGAATAACGGCGCGGACGCCGCTGCGTTTTGTCGCGTCAACCGTTTCTTTAGCGAGGCGAACGATGCTGCTCTCCAGCCATTCTCGGTCCGTGCTGAGCAGGAGAGTATTGTTGATCAGAGCTTTCCAATAGGGGTGCTCTGGGTTGGCTCCAGAGATATACTGGGTAATCTTCTGCTCTCGGAAGGGTACTTTCTTGACGACAATGTCAGTATCCGATTTTTCCTGAAACCACTCGCTGCGTTTTAAACTCTCCTCATACGCTGCTTCATCCATGGCGGCCGCTAAATGAAGTCCCTCATCGTCAATCATTAGCGCAACTTCTCCCTTAAGGAAAGGGAGCTGCTCATACAGCAGTTGGACGCCCAGCGGTATCTTCCCCTCTCCCAGCATGGTCTCAATCTTCCTGGAGAATGCGGTGTAAAAATTCTGGAAGCGGGTGTCTGCACGCAGATCGTTGAGCGCAGCTTGATCGAGCATTTCCTGGAAGTCGGAAAAATTGCCGATCTGAATCTGCGGAACCTGTTTTTCCGGCAAGAGCTCTTTACGCTCGACTCCCTGAGTAAGAAGGGGAAGTCCTGCAGCAAGAACACATGCGCCGATTTTAAGGGTGCGCAGCATGATCGGCCTCCGCCTGTTCGCTCATAAACTTTCCCGGACGGCGCGGGGCATCCGGATAAACATAGCCGGATTCCGAATTGCTCGCGTCGTACGCAAAGGCATCGATGTGATCCAGCATGTAGGTGGCGTGACGCGCCGGAATCGCAAAGTTTAATCCCTGCATGTCGGATACGCCCATATTAATGATACCGATCACCTGCCCGCGCGCATTAAACAGCGGACCGCCGGAGTTGCCCGGGTTTACCGGTGCATCAATCTGGAGATAAAGAATCCCTTCAAAGTTTCGATGCGTCTGGCTGAGTACCCCTTCCGTTACCGTGCGCTCCAGCCCGAGCGGATTGCCGATCGCAAATACTGTTTCGCCGATGCCCAGCTCTTCCTTCGGTGCAAAAATGACCGGCGTAATCTGGGTTTCCGCATTCTTAACGCGCAGGATGGCAAGGTCATGAAAGGGTGTGGTGGCCACAATTTCAACGTCGTTATGAACCACGCGGCGCAGAACTTTGCCTTCCTGTAGAAACTGCGTCACGGAAACCTTGGTTTCACCCGCAATGACGTGAAAGTTAGTGATAAGGTATCCCTCTTCGTTGATGAAGAATCCGGAGCCGAGTCCGCCCGGTGTTTTGACTAGCACAACGGCCGGCGCATAAAGCCGAGCGGCTTCAGACGTGGTGAGCCGTTTCGAAGCGGCGACGCTGTAGAGGGAGTTTCCTGAGGTTTCTTTGACGGGGAGTTCGGCGGTGCCCATTTTTTCAAAGACCGAAAGAACCTCGCTCTTTGGAATTCTCAGCACATCAAACTCCAGATCCACGATCACAGCATCGTCGGTCTGTTTTATGACCGGGGCCTCAATCCGTGTGCCGCCTTTAAGTACAATTTCATTGCCAAAGGCTAGAGTCGCCAGTCCAGCACAAGCAAAGAGCAGAGTTCTTTTCATAATGGTCCCGAGTGTTATTTGATAATCGATGGAACCTATCTGAAAATATCCCTCATGTCATGCGGAAATCTTTTTGAAATCGAAAGCCAATGAAGCCGTATCCAATATTGATTAACCGCATAGAACTCAAAAATGGAATTCACAAGGCTCTTTCTTTGCGATCCTTGTGGTCCTTTGCGGTCAAAAAATCTCTGTGACTCGGTGTTCTCGAGCGCAGCGGGTGGTGAAAATAAAACTGAGGATGATGGGAGTAGTAACCACGGATGAACGCAGCGCGGCATAGCCGCAACCAAAGTTGAACCACCTGTCTTGCGCCGAGGCTTCGGCAGGCAGGCGGATGGACACAGAATTTTTCAGTATCCCATCTCCTTCAACAGACGAGAAAGAGATGCGAGTCGCTCGCCGATCAGTTCGTCATCCTTGCCGAGCGCGTCGCGGAAGAGCTGGATGTCTTCGTCGATCATGGGATTGTCGGTGCATACTGACACGGTCATGGCGGAACCCTGCAACCCGATGCGGTCGATCTGCGGATGCTGTGGATCATAGAGCCCCGGGATTCTGTACGCCTCCCGAAAATATTCCAGAGACCGGCAGACGAGGATCGCCAGATCGAGCACCCGATGCAATGGAAGCTCCTCGGATTGCCTCGACCATTTTCCCCCGGTATGCCGCCACACCTTGGCGGAAATATCGATGCGCCCGCGATCGTTCCACTGCGCGAGTCCCAACGAAAGCCCTTGCGCGTCGGATTGGTTTGCGTTTCTTCCATCGATGGTCGCGTAATCCTCCGAGACTATGACCGGCTTGTGCTTCAGCGTAACGGGAATCTTCATGTTCATCTCCTTTGGTTTATAAATTACTGCGTTTATAATTTACTAAATTACTAAACTAAATCCCCAAATCGGCCAAAGTCCAAACCCGGCTGGTTCTGTTGCTCAACGGCGCACTATCGCGGGCCTTCCGCCTGCGATGGGAAAGCATGTAGTTCAGCTTTCAGGCTGTTTGGAAAATGTACACCACGTGGGCCACGCTGAAGCGTGAACTACAAACGGATTGCAAACAAGGAATGGAACGCGATGTGCTCCGCCTGCCTTGCCGTATCGCGGGCATCCTTGCCTGCTCATCTGTATTTGCATCGAGCGGTGGGTGTTTTATGATCACGTAAAGCGTCTAAGCGCGCCAAGTTAAATATGCCAATCTAGTTTTCTCAGGAAATTGGGTTATGGGCGAAGCTCACTTTAGTAGTCCAGTCTCCAGTTGAGCATGATACCCGGACGAAGCGATGGGCCGGCGCTGGTTTCGAGGGAGAAATGCCTGCTGATCTGATATTCCACCCGCACGCCGGTTTCTGTGTTTCCTTTGAGCTGACCGCTGACTTCAAGATACAGACCAGGCGCAAGATATTTCCCGGCCACCACGGCGGATTCGCCCAAAGAATCCCCTCCCTCGCGCACCTCAAAAGTATCGATTCCGATCGTGCGCCGAAGCTGATAAATGAAACCCGGCCCACTCAACCCGCCGGAAAGCTGACGAAGCGCCTGCGCAATCTGTACCGCCTGCCAGGGCGATATAGAGCCGGAAGAGCGGTTATAGAGCACGTGCGCAAGGATTTCATCCTCGGGCATCGCGGGCGTCGATTCCAAGCGATACTGCGGCTCACTGAGCGTGCCGTTAAGAATCAGACGCGCGGAGACATCGCTGCGCGAATATTCGGCGGTCAGCTCATTAAAGATCGGCACCGGAGGCACCGAGCCGTCGAACTCAATTGCGCCGCCTTTAAAACGAAAGGGCCGCCCCACAAAATCAAAGAACCCGTTTTGCGGCTCCATTTTCCCTTCAATGATCCATCCCTTTTCTGAGCTTCTGATCCGCAGATCCCCGCTCCAGACGGAGTCGATCAGGTCGGCATTCACAAACACCTGACCGGGCATTTTCACGCGCAGGTCCACGCCGAAGGGAACGACAAACGGGCGCTTCTGCGACTGCGGTTCGAGATTGGGCTGCGACGCATCAAAATTGGTAAGCAGTTGCGGCTTTGCCGGCGCAATATGATCCGGGAGCACGTCGGCGCGATCCAGCACCAGCTCGCCCGTCAGCTCAGGATGAACCGCCCTGCCGCTCAGCTTCATACGCCCGGAAATGGTCGCAGAGGCCTCGGGGAGCCGCAGAATTTCAGCCTGCTTGAGCTCCAGCGCAACATTCCAACCGGAGCGACTCAGGCCGCCGGAAAGAAACAGCCCGCCCTTATGGCCATCCGTGGCCGAAGCCTCACGAAGCACCAAGCCTTCGGGAGACGCATCCATCTGTGCGTTAAACCCGTGAAACAGGATGCCCCGGCCATAATGTTCATACGCCCCGTCCTTGATCAGAATAGAACCAAACGGCGCGCCTTCTCGCATATAGAGATCAGCGGTCAAGGCACCGGAAACCCGCTGATTCGCCAACGCATCAAATTGATTCAGATCCGCCAGATCAAGCGCTGCACGCAATGCTCCGGAGAGCCGCTGGTTCTCCATCGAAAACTTAAACGGAAGAAGCGAAAGCCGAAGGGGAACAGAAACCTCTGCGGCCATGCTTGCTCCATAGAGATCATCCAGCGCCGTTGAAGCGGACAACGTCCCGTTGGAGAGTGAGGCATCGATCTTGAGATTTACCCGCTGCCACGTTGCCAACACATTATCCACACCGCCCAATCCAGAAACCCAAATCTCCGCCGATCCCTCCGGCCTATTGAGAGGACCGCTCAACGAAAATACACCGCGCGCCGCACCACATAATTCCGCCATCCCCGGAAAGGGCAAGCGTCCGAGTTCTTCGACGCCTACCGTTCCGCCTAAATCAATCCGCTCAGAATCGACGCTGCCGGAGGCCATCACCATCACATTACTCCACGCGCTCACATTCAGCGTATTCACCTCTGCGGACCAGCTTTTCTCGGCAGAGTTCACCTCTAAACGCCCGGAAGCCGTCAGCAACACATTGCTCCAGGCCGTCATGCTCAGGGCATCGACCTCCGCCGACCAGCCGTCCTTGCTAAGCACAACGCGCCCGCGTCCGGAGGCTTCATAATGACTGGTTGAATTCTCCTCGAAGGCGCCATCAAACTGAACCTTTACTCCCGCGCTCAAAAATTCTAATTCCGCCTCGCCCGTCAGCTCCGAGCCGGCGCGGCTCCAGCGCAACCCGTCGGCGCGCAAAACTTGATCCACATAGCCCAGACGCGTCGAGAGCGTCTGCGCGACATTGTCCCGCACGAAGCGAGCATCCAACAGCGCATTTACCCCCAGCGCATCGACGCGCAAGGCCCCGGAGCCCGCAACGTCCTCCAATCCATACGTCGGGTGATGCAGCTCAAATGAATCTGTAAATACAGAGATTGCCTGCGTGTCGGGATTCAGCAGCGAAGCGTCAACCGAAAAGAGCCCCTCCGCATCGCCGCCAAGGTTTACCTCTCCGGAGAGGTGTCCGGAAATAAATTCAAACTGTCCGGAATAGACGGCATAACTCAGTGGAACTCCGGCCACTTTTTCGCCCAATTGAATCTGCTCCACCTCCACCGATTCGACTTGGAGGAACAAGCGCTCCAACCCGCTGCGCTCCTGTTGTCTCGGGTTCGAGAGCGGTCGACGGACCATATCCACATTGCCGACAATCAACTGCGGAACATAGAATCGACCGTTCAACAGATCGCTCAGCGAGAGTCGAGCACGCAGGTTTTCGATCGAGATCCAAACGCCCTCGCGGTCCAAAATATCCACGTGATCGATCTTTACCTGCATGGGAATCCATCCGCGAAGGGTTCCGATCCGCACCTCCATTCGACCCGGATCGCTCAGGCGCTTTGACAGCTCGGCAGCAATCCACTTTTTTCCGGGCGGACTTTGAACAAAGGCCAGCGCAAGCACCAACAGCAGCACGAGCGACAGGAGCAACCTCATTAAGATGCGCATAAGTTTCTTCATTAAAACGCCTGCCCCAAGCTGATATAAAACTGAAGCCGCTCATCGTGCTCATCGGCTGGATTAAGCGGATGAGCCAGATCCACGCGCAGCGGACCGATCGGCGTAAACCAGCGCAAACCGCCGCCTGCGCCGTAGCGCAGCGACTGATCAAATCCACTCAGCTGACTGTTATACGCCGTTCCTCCGTCGAGAAAGAGCGCATAGCCCAGCTTGCGCCCCGGCTGCAGACGCAGCTCCGCCGAAAACTCCAAGAGCTTATCTCCTCCAGCCGCGCGCCCGTTCAGCCTGCTGCCGATCGATTGATATTCATACCCGCGCACCGATCCGCCGCCGCCCGCATAGAAGCGGTCGCCCGCCGGAATGCCGCCGAGCGAGGTTCCATCAATGCTCCCCACACACAACCGAAGCGCGCTCGAAAGGCGGAATCGTTCCGAGAGCATGGCATAGTGGCGCGTCTCCACGCGGCTTTTTAAATAGGAGTCCGCGCCCAGCGTATCCTCATAAAACTCAGTCCGACCAAGCACCTGTATTCCGCGCACGGGATTGAGCAGATCGTCGCGCGAATCATATTTGATCTCCAACGGGAAAAGGAGCTGTCCGTAGCGTTCCGTCGGGCCTAGCTGCTCATCGAGCAAATGACGATAGCCGATCCCGATTCCGCCCCAGAGTTCCGGATTAAACTCGCGCTGAACCATCGCGCTCACCCTCAGCTTGCGCGAATCATACGCGTCGGGATATTCGCGCAGCGCCTCGGCCTCCAGCACGAGATATTGGTTGGCATCCAGAAAGCCCGAACGCGTCAGCTTGGCGTCGCCGCCCACCGTGATCGGATTCCACAGCACCGATGTTTCAAAACGCTCGCCCGAACCGAATAAGCTGCGGTGCTCCCAAAACACTTTTACTTCCGGGCCAATGTCTGAAAACCCGGCCCCCAGCTGAATCGTGCGCTTAACGCGCTCGCGCAGCTCCACCTCGATCGGAATTGAATTTGTGCCCGCACCCGCCACGCTGGGCTCGGCATTCACTCGACTGAAGACTCCGCTGTTTAACAACCGGCGCTCCAGCCGATCCACCAACACGCGGTCATAGCGATCGCCCGGCTCCCACGGCAACTGCCTCCGCACAAACGAATCCTCCAGCGTTTCCAGCCCATCCACTTCGACCGATCCGAAATAGGCCTTCACGCCCGGATCAAATTCGAGCCTCACATCCACCTTTTTCTCCGCACGGTTCACATTTACCGTACGCTTCGCCAGCGATGGAAAGGGATAACCCCGCCGCCGCACTTCATCCAGAATGCGCTCCTGTTCCTCAAAAACCGCCGCCGACTGAACCCGCTGCTTTTTGCGCAGGCGTGGACGAATCTTGGCCAGCTCCTTATCCGTCGATCCGGGGAATGCAATCTCAACCAATCGATACTCGTATGCCGCCCCCAGCTTCAGATCGATGATGACCTGCGTCGGCTGCGTCTTCTCATCCATCGTCAAATCAACCGTTGCGTCGTAGTAGCCTTCGCTCTCCAGCACCGATTCAATCAACGGCTTATCCTGTTCGATCCGATAAAGCAGCTGGCCCAAGGTAATCGGCGGCTGATCCTCAAGGCGGCAGACCGAGGCCTGCTTTTTGATGAGTTTACGAATGCCAGCGGAGCGGTCGCCCCGAAATTCGACCGAATATGCAACGCCTTCCTGCGGTTCGCTCTCGGCATACACCGCCACGACCGATGCCAAAAATCCCGCAAGAAAAGCAATGTGTAAGCGCTTCAGCATTTCGGGAAGCTAAATTATTCCAGAAGAAAGGTCAAAGCGGATAAACAGCCCTCATTCCAAGGATAGCCCGTATCCGGCGAGAAGAGCGTTGATTTTGGCGCGAGCCTGTTCTTCCGTCTCCCCCATCGCCTCCAGCAATCTAGCATAGTGGTTCACCGCCGCACGCAAATGCGGATGCAGATGTTCGGTGGTGGCGGTGCATTTGAGGACAATCTCCAATGCACGACGCATGAGCGGCTCGGCTTCGGCAGGGCGGTTGGTGGCTTGTAGCAATTGGGCTAGGTTGTTGAGGCTGCCAGCCACATTCGGATGATTCTCGCCGAGACTATCTTCCAAGATGGCCAGTGCGCGGCGCATGAGCGGCTCTGCTTCGGCAAGGCGGTTGGTGGCTTTAAGCAATTGGGCGAAATTGTTCAGGTGGGTGGCGACATTGGGATGATTCGGGCCGAAGGAGGCCTCGTCGATGGCCAGTGCGCGGCGCATGAACGGCTCGGCTTCCGCTAGGCGGCTGGTGACTTGCAGCAACTGGGCGAGGTTGTTGAGGCAGGTTGCCACGTTCGGATGGTTCTCGCCGAGACTCCCTTCCACGATGGCCAGCGCACGGCGCATAAGCGGCTCTGCTTCGGCAAGACGGTTGGTGGCTTGCAGAAATTGGGCAAAGTTATTGAGGTCTCTGGCGACCTCAGGATGATCCGAGCCGAGAGCAGCATCGTCTATAGCCAGCGCGCGGCGCATAAGCGGCTCTGCTTCGGCAAGACGGTTGGTGGCGTGAAGCAATTGGGCGAGGTTGTTGAGGTCTCTGGCGACTATGGGATGATCCGGGCCGAGGGATCCCTCGTCGATGGCCAGCGCGCGGCGCATGAGCGGTTCTGCTTCGGCAAGGCGGTTGGTGTCCTGAAGCAGTTGGGCGAGATTGATGAGTGCCCAAGAGACAAGACGGTCGTCCTTGAGTTCTTCGGCTTCTTTCAGGGCAGTGACGCTTTGCGGCTCCGCTTCGTTCCAACGGGCCGACCGGTGCAACGCTCGGGCGAGGCGCAGGCGGGTTTCTACCCGCTCTGGAGAGAGCGGGACGGCCTCGATGTGGTCGCGGAGGAATTCGATTTTCAACTTGGACCAGCCTCGGTAGTCGGGGGCTTCTCCCATTTTGCGGAGGCGGTCGGCAAAGGCCTCCAGATTTCCCTCCCGCCGACTTTGCCAGCAGTCGATCAGGGCCTCGATTTCATCAAGGGGGTTGTTGTGGAAATCATCTGCATGATCGCTGAGCCAGCGACCAGTCGAATCGAGAGGGAGTTGGCGCAGTTCGTCCTCGAGAAGAAGCGATCCGGTTTCATCGCCTGCACGGTAGAGGGTGGGGATGAGTTTGAGTTTTTCGGCGGCCTGTTCGTGGGTTTCGCCGAGGGTGGAGAGGTAGCTGAGGGATTCGGCAGCATCGGGGTTGAATTCGCCGGCTTCAAGGGCGCGCCAGTATTCCTCTCGCTTTTTGCGGCGCTCTTCATCCTGTTGATAGAAGGAGGCAAAGAATTCGCTGAGCAAGGGAATACGGCGGGCGGAGGCGCGGTTGAGATTCATGGCCAGCCAGAGGTCGAAGAAACCCTCCCGGATCGTGTAGATGGTTGAGCGTTTGTCGTCGGGATTTGGCGAGGCGACGAGGTAGAGCGCTTTGGTGAGGCGGGCCAGTAGGGAAGATACCTGCGGCTGGCGCATACGCATAAGTTTCGCTATTTGGGCCGGGGTCCTGCGGGGGGCTGGAATAACAGAGGTCTCACGAATGTTGGCGATGGTTTCCAGCACGGCGCGTTCCTGCGGAGCAAGATCCCTCATGCGGTCTTGATAGAACGGCGTGATGCGGTCCTGCAGCAGGAGGAACTGATCTCTTACCGCCGTGACGGAGTCGGTGGATATCAGCTCGTAGAGCATCACTGTAAGGCGCGGGCTTCCGCCAGTCATGGCGTGGATGGCCAGCAACCGGGGGCGGAGTTCGTCAAACCGATCTAGTAAATCCGTGCGCTGATCCCATTCGAGGTTGCGGCGAATCAGCTCGACGGTGTCTTCGGGGCCGAGTGAGTCGAGCACCTGTGTATCGAAGAAGTCATAGAATGGCGCATCCGGATTGATGTGTGCACCGAAGTGGACGGGAGCCGTGGCGATGAGCAGGCAGCCGTTGTCGCCCATGAGGAAACCGCGGAGGGCCTGAACCGCCTTGGGGTTTTTCATCTGTTCTTCCATGATCTGGTGGAGGTTTTCCACCATGAGCACAAAGACGCGTTGGGTCTCGCGGTAGTGGGTCCGAATGGATTTGGCAAGCGCGTCGCAGATGATGCCATCGTCCTGCTCGGTGGCGAAGCGGTCATAGAGATCGGCCCAGGGCGTGCCATCGCTGCGGAGGATTTCGCAGATGGCTAACAAAAAATCGGCAAAGGAACAGACGCGGTGGGCTTCCTCCGGGAAGCGCACGACCCGATAGCCTGCGGCAAGGTCGGGATCGCGGTGGATTTCATCTTCAATGAGCGAGAGGAAGTGCGTCTTTCCGCTACCGCGCGGGGCGATGAAGAGTTGGTGGTGCTTGGGTATTTTCCCGAGGTTGCTGCGCAGGGTTTCGATGGTGTCGCGCAACATATCGTCGCGGCCCACGGTGATGTGGCGACGGTGTTCCGGACTGGTGAGCCAGGAACGGTAGATACCGAGTTGCGAGCGCGGTCCGTCGTGGGGAAGCCGCTCTGTGTTTCGATCGTTCAGTGCTTCAGGCATAGTATTTTTTCCACCATTGTTTGAGAAGACCACTGGCGAAGTCGAAGACGCCGGAGGTGATTTCGGCCACATAGAAGTCGTTTTCGAGATCGCGCAGGAGTTGGTTGAAGAGCCGCTTTCGGACGTCGGAGGCGGCGGGCTCTCCTTGCTCATGAAGGACTCGCTCGAAGTCGGTCAAGAGGGTGTTGCGACTGAGTCCATTCTGACTCTCGCTGAGCTTGGCCAGAAGCGAATAAGCGGCGGCGCGTTTGGGCGGTTGGTAGTAGCGGTCGATTCGGGAGTGAAAATGCTGGAGCTTATCCCGGGCACCGCTAGAGACGATTAAATCGTTAAAAGCGGCAGTTACATCACGCGAGGTGAGCTTTTTCCCGTCGCGCTTCCACATGCGGTAGAGATCCTGGGTGACCATCTGGAGAAAGACCGGCACGGGGCGGCCCAGTTCGGAGGCGACCTTGGCGGGGACCTGCCCGGAGAGTTCCACCCCGCGGGCCGTGAGCATGTCATGGACGAATTGCTTTACCTCGGCTGTTGTCAGAACAGGTAGCGGGACATCGTGGAGATCGTTGATTTCATCCAGGCAGCCCATGGAGTCAAGCGTACTTGAGAGGTTGACAGAGCCGCAGACGAGCCAGCGTACGAGGTCATGCTTGGGATTTGGTTTGAGGCGGTGGCCCCGAAACCACGCGAGGAAAGGGCGGACAAGTTCTGGATGTTCCATCCGCATGTTGAGGATCATGTCGGGAAACTCGTCCACCAACAGAAGGAGCCGTTTATCGTGTTTGCGCACCTCGTTGAAGAACTCGTCGCCGTAGGCTCTCCAATTGTTCAGCCAGTCCGGATCCTGCTTTCGGAGGGTAATCTTGAAGCCGCCCATATCCACTTCGCTGACTGCGCCCAAGGCCTTACCGATGAGTTTTCCGCCTGTGCGGAACAGTTTACCGAACAGGCTGGGATGTTTTTCGTGGAAAAGGTCCAGCATCAGCACGATGAAATCGGCAGGGTGGCTGATGTCCTGGACGAAGACAGGAATCGGCACCCAGCCATCCTGTGGTTTGGCGGCAAGGTAATCGAGCACGCTTGTCTTGCCGGTCCGGCGGGGAGCGGAAAGCACCAGATGCTGGGTTCGCAATTGCTCCCAAAGCTCAGCAATAAAGGCATCTCGGAAGAGCAAATCTTCAGGGGCTAAAGGGGCTCCAGTATAAAAATCAGTAGGTTGCGTTGTTTTCACACTCATCTCCATTTTATACAACAAATCCGTTTCAAAACAGAAATGATTTCAATACAGCAAAAATAGGAGTAATTGCAAATCAAATTTGTTTTATTTTCGATTCACGTCTTCCGTCAGACGGCAGAGTGATGTTTATCGGTTTTGCGGAACAGGCGTCTAAGCTCCGTCAAACAAGGTTTCAACGACCGCCCACTCATTCTCGTTTTTGGCGTTGAGCGTTTCGATGCGCAGGACATTCAGGTTGGGAAGCGGGGTATTGAGCAGCAGCGCCAGCGGGCGGGGATCGGTGTGGATTTCAACGGTTTCCGTTTCGTTTTGGCAATAGGTGATGCGGTAGGCCGTCTCTGTTTCAGGATCGAGTTTGCGCAGACGGAACGGTGTTGCTGCGGCGGCGGTCTCCGCTTTCTTGCGCTTCACCTTTTTGCATTTTTGGCAGGAAGGCAGATCAACCGGCAGCTCCAATGGATAGAGCGCGCCGCCCAGAACGATGCTGATCTGGCGTTCAAGCTCAAAGACCTCAACCAAACGGTCTTCGCGCTCCATGAGCAATTGATTAATCTGGATCTGCTTCTGCATAGATTCGTTTACGTCACAAACCACGAACACGCTGTAGGTTCAGAAACACTGAACAAACAACCACTAATCTTTCTGAGCAGCGGAGTCGTCGGCGGTCTCTTCTGCGGAGAGTTCCGGCTCTACTTCTTCAGCGGGTGCATTCGCCGCTTCTTCCTCTTTGGATTTGGATGTCGGATTGGATTTCTGACGCAATGACGGCGTTGGGGAACCGAATCCGGCGACGCTAACGGGCGGAGCGGGATAAACAAACAACCCCTCTTCGCCAACCAGCGCTTCAACCTGAAGCTCTATTTCTTCAATCTGCCGATACGCCTCTTCGCGCTTAGCAAGCAGATCATCAATTTTTACCCGCGATTCATACGCTTCGCGGATCGTCTCTGCATCGGCCTGCAGAATGATGTCGAGTGCGGTCAGTTTTATGAGTTTCTTTGCCATGGAATTATCCTCTGGTTAGTACCTATTTAAATAAATTAACAATACGCGAAACGAGGCTCGGCTCAGCGCCCGGTTCGCTCGGCGGCGGTTCAACTTCCGCCTCGTTATGGATTTCCGACAGCCGTCGGGCGGCAGCGACTGCAACGGTTGCATTCCAGTCTTTCGCCAGCTTTTCGAGCGCCGCCGACGTTAAAACGGGATTATCGCAGAGCGCCAAGCGCACCTGCGGAGAATCGGAGCGCAATAGTTTATGAACATGCGCATTCGTCAGCTCCTCCGACGCTGCGGCAAACGCATGGAGCGAAGGCCGCCGCTGCGCCAGTAAGCGATCGATCAGCTCCGGCGTTGTGCCGGAAAACCGTACGCCGCGCAGCGCCAAATGACCGATCAGGTTCAAACTCTCACGCTCATTCACAAGAATATGAAGCTGCTCCTGAGTCAGGTCGTCGCGATACGCCATCCGCATCCGCACGGCTTCAAGTTCATGGTGGCAGAGCTCAATCTTGACGGCATCGCTCAGCGCCGGATTTTCCGCCAGCGCCATACAGCTCTCGGCATCGTTGGAGGCCGCGAACCAGCGAGCAACCTCATCATCGATCGCCGGGTTAGAGACCAGCGCAACGCGAACCTCGACAGAGGGATCGTTCGCCAAGAGATGCTGAATGGCGACGGGGAGTTCGGCATAACTCGCCGCTTCCAACCGCTGCTCCTGATTTTCCGATTCTGCTCTGGCCAGCCATTCGCTTTGGGAAGGCGTATGCTGCGCAAACGCCTCTTTCTGCACCACGGGATCCGGGCTATGGCAGAGCGAACGAATCACCTCTGTAGGCAAATTTTTGCGCGTAAGAATAAGGCGCTGTGCCTCGGCATCATCCGAATTAGCCCAGCCCAGCAGCAACGAGTCTTCCACCTTTGCAAAACCGTACGTATTGGCTCGAACCACCGCGCTAGCGTCTGCGGCCAGGGTATGCGCCAACTCATCCGGCAGCTTCCCGGACGTCGCCAGCGCGGCTCGAACGCACGGCTCAGGATCAAGCGCCAGCGCATAACGGAAACTCGGTGCAATCGATGCATTACCCGCAAGGGTATCCCGAACAAACAGATTGGGATCATTCACCAGAGCGGCGGTAATCTTATTGTTCTGCTGTTTATTGGCGGCCAGTGCTGCGCGCACCGGTGCCCCACCCTCGCGCGCCATGCGAACAAGCAGCAAATGGCCGCAGCGCGGATTGAGTGCGGCCGCCGCAAGAATTTCCGGATCGGGATAAGCCTCGGTCAGGTCTTCGAGCACCTGACTTGGAACGGTGGGATAGAGCGCAAGAAAAAGCAGAACATCGTGCTCCGGGTGCTCGCCGTAGAGCTCCACCAGCGTGCGGCTCGGCAACAAGTTGTGGCGATATTGCTGCACCACCTTGCGCGGCCCATCCTTGCGGATCGCCTCAAGCAGTTCTTCTTTTTCTATCTCAGCGGGCACGATTATTTATTTCCGATTGATGATTTCCGATTGCCGAATGCGTATTGCGTATTGCGTATTGCGTATTGCGTATTGCGTATTGCGTATTGCGTATAAGAGTCTTGCTTACTCGGCAGGCAGTCAAGAAATACGTAGTACGCAATACTGAGTATTCATCACGTTTCACGCCTCAAATTTCAGATTTCAAGTTTCACATTTCATCCTTCAACCAAAATTTCCCTTGGCGTGCTGCCGATCTGCGGGCCGACAATTCCGCGTGCCTCCATCTCTTCAATCAAATTGGCCGCACGGTTATAGCCGATCCGCAGGCAGCGCTGCAAGTACGAGGTGGTAGCACGTTGGTCGCGCAGAATAATTTCAATCGCCTGATCAAGCAGCGGATCGCCGGCCTCGGCACTGCGCAGCGCATAACTTTCGTCGCCCTCGCATGGAGCCAAGTCGGTGATGGAGGTTTTAAAATGCTGCTCGCGCTGTCCGGCGCAGTGTTCCACCACGCGCGCAATCTCGGCGTCGCCGACCCACGGGCCCTGAACGCGCTGAAGCACACCAATCCCCGGCGGACTGAAGAGCATATCGCCCTTGCCGCGCAGCGCCTCCGCGCCTCGGCCATCGATGATCGTGCGCGAGTCAATCTGCGAAGAAACCTTAAATGCGATGCGGGTGGGATAGTTGGCTTTAATCATGCCGGTAATCACATTCACGCTCGGACGCTGTGTGGCGATAATGGTGTGAATGCCGACGGCGCGAGAGAGCTGGGCGATACGCGCCAGCGCAGTCTCCACATCAGCTCCGGTGGTGAGCATAATGTCGGCAAGCTCGTCAATGATTATCACGAGGTACGGCATGCGCTTCATGCCCATTTCATCCATCTTTTCGTTGTAGCCGGCAATATTCCGGACGCCGACGGTGGCGAGCGTTTTATAGCGTTCCTCCATCTCACGGACGGCCCACTGCAGCGCCGGAACCACCAGCTTGGCCTCCGTAATGACCGGGCGCACCAGATGCGGCAGCTTTTCATACGCCCCAAATTCCACGCGCTTGGGATCGATCAAAATCAGCTCCAGCTCATCGGGCGAAAAGCGACTGACCAAGCACATTAAAATGGTGTTCATGCAGACCGATTTACCGCTGCCAGTCGCCCCGGCAATCAGCATATGCGGCGCCGCGCCCAAATCGGCAATACACAGCCCGCCGCCCAGCTCCATCCCAAGCATCAGCGGAATCGACGCCTCTGTATTCTGCCAATCAGCCGAGCGGAGCATCATCCCCAGATTTAGCGGTGCAGCATTGCCGTTGGGAATTTCGATGCCGACGTACGGCTTGCCGGGAATTGGTGCCTGAATACGAATGCTCTCCGCCGCCAGCGCTAACGCCAGATTGTTGCTCAGCGAGCTGATGGCTTCCACGCGTACGCCCAGCCCCGGCTTCACGCGCAATTGCGTGACGCGCGGCCCGACCACCGCGTCCCATACCGTTGCATCCACCGCAAAGTTGTCGAGCGTATCCTGAACCGCCTTTTTCTGCTGCTCAAGCTCCGCCGGATCAATGAAGGCAAAACACGTCGACTCCGGCTGGTCAAACAGATCCGGGCTTGGCCGCTCATAGGCATCGTCCGAAACCGGAACCAGCTCGTGGGTTTCATGTTCCGGCGGTGGCACAAGCTGAATCGGCTCCGGCTCTTTGATGGGTTCGTCCGACGTTGTCGGCTCATTATTCGCCCGCTCCAACTGCTGCTGAATCGTTGCCGCTCCGGCGCGAACCCGCTCAATGGCCAACGTCTGCTCAGCCATAAAACGCTCCCGCAGCGCACTGCGTCGATGTTGTGCCTGAGCAAACTCCGCGCGCCACTGCTCAAACTGCTCTGTACGGCGTTGGCGCTGGGCTTCAACCGCCTGTGCCTCTGGATCGTTTTCACTCTCCAGTGCCTCTATTTCTTCCTCTTCCGACCACTCATATCCGGCGGCAGCAGAGAGCAGCCCGTTTCCCAGTTTTTTCATGAACGCGCGGATTGCCCGCACGGAGAAAAGGTCGTTTCGCGATGCGCTCTGCACCGTTTTGTTTTCTTCTTCAATATCTACAGCCATATATTATTTGTTTCGGATTTCGAGTTTAGAAATTCGAATTTTCCCTGATCAGCACAAAGAGGCGGGTTTCTACTGAAAACAGATCCATTCTGCGAGTAAAACCTACGCCCTTCCGCCGCCCTTTTTGACCGCTTTTCCCAACCCGATCGGGGGGAAGGTGTAATGAGGCGTGAGAAGACCTAATCGAATTATCTTTCAAATCAAATCTTTTGTGGTACATAGGTGATTTAACTTATCTATAGTGCAGTTCATTGAAGTAAATGGGGGAGAATAATGAAAAAATGGATTATAGCAGTATTGGCTATTACAGTTGCGGGATGTTCAACTAACCCGACTAATCTAAAGCCGGTTAAAGACAAATATACCTTTCAAGCGCTTTACATCTCATTGTCTGCGACCGATGCCGACCCATCAGCATCTTCTTTCGCAACAACCCAAGCCGTTTCAGGGTTTCACTCCTCCGACGAATCAGTTCTCCCTATGTCATTCCCTCAACCATATACTCAGGAAGAGATTGAAGCACTGTCCATTAGTATGCGGCCCTCTCAGGAAGAGATTGAAGCACTGCTCAAAAAACCCAATGCTGAAATCATCGAGTTTCCCATTGTTTATGCAGGGATTGGAGAAACCGTGACAAACGCTCAAACAGAAGTCTTTCAATCCGTTCTCGACGCCAGCGTCGTAGAGGGAAAAGTTGTGTATGAAACTGAACCCATCAATGTGGGCACCTCAACAAGCCTTACGATTAATAAGGTTCTGGAATCCGGAGCCATCAACTGTGACTTAGAGATTTATCACTGTCGCCTTACTGGCGTTGATCATTACACACTGGAAGAAAAATTTGATGTTGAAATACCTTATTTTGAAATACGCTCTGTTAACACTGAAATAACCCTGAATCCCAACTCATGGCTCACTATGGGGGGACTGATCAGTCAGCACGACGATGGAACAAAAACACAAAGTCTCATCTATGTCCGCGTGCTCCCGCCGAAATCATAAATCGCAAATCAACCGCATCAAACAGAGGATAAATCTTTATGAAAAAACTGTTCATATTGTTTGCCGCAGCAAGCGTTCTCGCGGCTTGCACCACTCCGAAATCCGCCGGAATCCCTGTGGCTAAAAAAGCAACGCTCACAAATCCTGAACCGACAGAAGGTAAATATACGTTCCAAGCACTTTTTGTCTTCTTGCCGCTAACCGAGTCAAGAATGCTCCCTGTTCAACCTCCCTCTCAGGAAGAGATTGAAACGCTGTTCAAAAACCCCAATGCTGAAATTATTGAGTTCCCCGTTGTTTACGCTGGGATCGGGGAAACGGTTACGAACGCTCAAACTGAAGTTTACATGGCGAATGTCGATGCCGACGTGATTGATGGCCAGCTCACACATATTGAGAAAGAAGCCATTGACCTGGGAAATACATCGATCTTCTCGGTTCATGACATTCTGGAGGACGGATCCGTCAGTTGCACGTATAACGTTATCCACACCCGGCTGATCGGCACTGATATATACAAATTCGCCGATGGAATTGAGGTGGAATTCCCTCACATCGAAACCTTCTCTCAAGGAATCCCGGTGGGTACATTCGAAACCGACGAAGGGATTGAGGAGGAAATTCCTCTCTTCGAGATCGAGACCCGCGCTCCTGTCAGACCACGAACCCTTCTTTCGAACATATGGTACCGCGAGGGAGGATTAGTTGACGAGCGTGACGATGGAACAAAGATGCATCTGATCGTTTATCTCCGCGTGCTCCCGCCGAAATCATAAATCGCAAATCAACCGCATCAAACAGAGGGATAAATCTTTATGAAAAAACTGTTCATATTGTTTGCCGCAGCAAGCGTTCTCGCGGCTTGCACCACTCCGAAACCTACCGAGAATTCAGCAACTGAAACTACACTGACCACACCGGAACCCGCAGTTGGGCAATACACGCTCCAGTCATTCTACATCCCCATTCCAGTGACAGATTTTCACGAATGGTCATCTGCGTTTCCTAAAGCAGTTCTCTACACCCAAACTAATCCAGGACCCTCTCAGGAAGCGATCGAAGCCCTGTTTGAATATCCTAATGCTGAAATCATTGAGTTTCCGCTTGTCCGAGCCGGCATCGGCGAGTCCGTTACGATTGACCAAACGACCGTCTACGAAGGCCCGGTCGATGCCGACATCATCGACGGAAAGGTCGTATACGCGACGGAGCCGATCGATTTAGGCAAACGAATCTCTCTGACCATTAAAACCGTCAATGAAGACAAATCCGTCATCTGCGAAATCCATCCGTTGGAGCGCAAGCTGATCGGCATGGACAGAGATGATATAGGAGAGGGATTAACGATTGAAATGCCGAAATACAAAACGTATTCCGTAGATACAAAATTAACCATTCTCCCAAACACATGGAGCATGTCGTACGGCCCGATCACTGAACGCGAAGACGGCACAAGAATGCATGTGTTGTTTCTTTTCCGACTGCTCCCACCGAGGTGAGAGCCGGAATCACTCTTCTGCCGAGACACCTTGACATCATCTTGCCCGGGGACTACATCTTCATCACAACTTTTTAAAGCAGCTTCAGCTTTATTTTCACCACCCGCTTCGCTTCAGGACACAAAGTTCTCAGAGGGTTATAAGGCAGAATGATTTAGTGGCAAAATAATGATGTCCATTCGCTGCTTTTCATTCATTCGTTGCATATAAATAGAAAATGTCGATCCATCCGAGCTTTCCGTGTCCATCTCCGGGTTAATCCGTGGTTCCAACTCCCATGCACCCTAAGTAATCATCCTGCCCCAAAATCATTCTGCCTAAAATCCATCCATCTGAGCTTCGTTACTTTACGGCTGATACGTTTTTTCGCGGCTAAAAATCAGCACGCTATCGCAATCTTTAAATGCCGAATCTGTAGATTAAGGTCTCACTCGGCGGAAAGGTGTAATTCCTTCTTGCGCCCTCATGCTGCTCCGCTACTCTTCGCTCCTACTTTTTACTAGAAAGGAAGAGGGTCATGGGAGAGGCGAAAAGCAAACAGTTGGATTGCCCCGCAGTCGGACGGCGCATCAAGCGGCAGGAGTGCGGCGAAAATAGGATTTCGAGCTACGATTGTCCGGCGGACTGCCCGAACAACCCTTGGTCCCCGAACAATTATGACCGCACTCTCGAGATCCAAGACCGATGCACCGAGAAATTGATCGCCCGCCTGCGGGCTGAACAGGTGCGTGCCCTAGGTTACACCCGTTTCCCGGATTTCGCTGGTAAAGATCGGGCAATGGCCTCGCTGCAATGGTTTTCCGATAAGTTTTACCGCGAAACCGATGCGTCCGGAAAAACCTTCTGGCAACGGTGGAAAGATGACCGGTGCGCCGAGCTCAACAACGATCAGCGCATCCATATCGAAGCCGAGTCGATGATGCGCGTCGCGGTGCTGGAAATCCTTGAAATATGCAATGAAAGCATGGTGCGAGCGGTCGACCTGCTCGACCCGGATCGCGCGCCATTCCCGCTTCTCGACCGCTCGCTGTGCAAGACAGCCTGCCGGTTTTCGACCCTGTTTTGCGTGATTTTTGAGCTGCCGCATTATTGCCGTATCCACTCGGTCGGATATCCACTTCCAGACGTCCCCGGACTGAGTGCGCGGGACGTCTTCATGGAAATTGCATCCCATCTAGGGGCTCCGCCTTCTCAGGAGGAACGGAGCAAGTGGCTGCTAAACAACTTGTGCAGGATGGGGAATAGCTTTAACGCGGTCTCCTTAGCACGCCATGAGGCGATGCTTAACGGCATAAAAATGGCCTACACGAGAACGGTCTACGAGGTCAAATGCTCGCTTGATAAGCTCCATCAGATTCTCGAAAAGGCGAAGGATATCGATGAGGGCGATCTGTCCGATGAAGACAGAGATGCGGGTTTCGTGCAGGCATGGGACGCTCTCGGCGGAGAAAGCCAGTACATAAAGGGAGAGTCGCTGCTTGGACGTGTCCTGCTTCACAAAGATGGCTATCTCCAGCTCGAAGCCTCCTCTTCCGAACGCTCTGACCAACTCAAGCAGCGAATCGATAAGTTGTTTGGCAAGCACATCCGTTTCAGCCGGGAACGAACCGACGATCTTGCCGCGCAGTACCGCGAGAAACGGAAGTACAATTATGACCCGGCGCTGGTTCCCGAACGGTTGATGCAAAACATCACGCAGGTTGAAACCGCCGTCTCGCGCATCAAATTTGATCCGGACGCGACTTCTCGCGCCCAGCTCGATGAGCAGATTGAACAGGAGTTCATGAAAACCTTCCTCGACAAATCCATTCCGTTGCTCGATGGCCTAACCCCCCGCCAAGCCGCCAAGGATTCCGCCCGGCGACCGCGCCTCGTCGAAATCATGAAATCACGCGTCCGCGACCAAGACGAAAGCAACCTGCGTAACGGCTGTAACACCGACATCAACTGGATGCTGGAGGAACTCGGCCTCGACGAGATCAACTTTCCGCCACCGCCGCTGCGGCAGAAGGCGGTCGAGGAGGATTTTGACGACGACAATTCTGACGACGACGACGACGAGGAGTTCGATCCGACAGAGTTTCTCATGCTGGACAATGAGCAAATCGCGCAAGGCATGGCCGATCTGGATGCCAAGTATCCCGACGGCGAACTCGTTAAGCTTTTCAAGCGCCTGTATCCGCAGGTCGCTAAAGAGTTGGTCACGTACTGCGGACGCCAAAACAGAGAGGCGTTGGATCTGGCGATGGATCTGGCGGCCCACGTCAGCTTGATCCAATTTATTCCAAAAAAACCGGTGGACGACGACCTCTTCGCGGAAGATTTCGACGTTGCATACGACTGGTTTATCGACCTGATGGCACAGGACACTAATCCGCTCGATGAACTGCGGCAGCCCTTCTTGTCAACATACGTTTTCCAAGAACTGGAGAAGCAGATGCGCTTCGGCAGGGCCGACCCGCTCCTTCTGAAGCTCTACGTCTACCTCACCGCTTTGGCGGAAGTGGTCGACAAAACCTACGTGGAGCATCTGCTCAAAACATTACACAACGATTAGCTGTAGATCAGACTGTTTTCTTTTCTGATCGTGAGAGGATCTTAAACAGCAAGGAGAGTGCAATGGAACTGGAACTGAACCCTGTTGAAGAACGCGTATTGGGGTGCCTGATTGAGAAGGAAATGGCGACACCGGAGTATTATCCGCTCACGCTCAATGCATTGGTGAACGCCTGCAATCAGAAGAATAACCGCTATCCGGTGATGGCGCTGGATGAAGCGACGGTTGAATCGGCGTTATATTCGCTGCGCACCAATCATCAGCTGGCCGTCGAAGTTTCTGTGGCCGGAAGCCGCGTACCGAAGTATCGCCACAACATGGCGGCGCACTGGAACTTTTCGCCCGCAAAAATCGCAATCCTCTGTGAGCTGTTTATTCGCGGCCCCCAAACCCCCGGCAACCTGCGTACGCACGCCTCGCGCCTCCACCCTATCGTCGATTCAACCGAAGCCGAAGAAATCCTTCAAGGACTGCAGAATCACGAACAGGGGCCTTTTGTGGTGCAGCTCCCGCGTGAAAACGGAAAACGTGAATGCCGCTGGGCGCACCTCTTTGCGGGCGAACCGCAGATTCTCGAAACGCAGGGCGAGCTTCCGCTCGTGATCGAAACCGTATCGAAAGATACAGAGCGCATTGAAGCACTGGAAAACGAAGTCACCAAGCTCCGCGAAGAACTCGATACCCTCCGCACCGCCTTCGAAACCTTCAAAGCCGACTTTGAGTAAACCGTAGACGGAGCTTCCAGCTCCATTATGCACCAAAGACCATGCGCCTAAACGTAGATGGAGC
>CAYOBH010000003.1:1486-8860 GCA_964402125.1 uncultured Verrucomicrobiota bacterium | reverse complement strand
AAACGTAGATGGAGCTTCCAGCTCCATTATGCACCAAAGACCATGCGCCTAAACGTAGATGGAGCTTCCAGCTCCATTGTGCACCAAAGACCATGCGCCTAAACGTAGATGGAGCTTCCAGCTCCATTGTGCACCAAAGACCATGCGCCCAAAACGGAGCTGGAAGCCTCCGTCTACAGTGCAATCACCAGCTCCATTATGCACCAAAGACCATGCGCCTAAAACGGAGCTGGAAGCCTCCGTCTACAGTGCAAGCACTTCCGCAGCTTTAGCGAGGGCGTCTTTGACCTGCTGAGTAATGACACTCCACTGCTTGTCGGAAATCTGCTGTTTCGTTGCGAGCCAGGAACCGCCGATGGCGCTGACGATCGGCAGCGAAAGATAGTCGTTCATGTTATCGAGGCTTACGCCACCCGTCGGGCAAAACCGAACTCCGAGCGGGCCATACGGCGCTCCGAGGTTTTTGAGCATAGTGATGCCGCCTGCCGCACCGGCCGGAAAAAATTTGAGCAGCTTGCAGCCCAGCGCGAGCCCGGCTTCAATTTCCGAAGGCGTCATTACACCGGGAATAAAGAGCGTGTTGTTTTCTTGAAAGAATTCGACGGTGTCGGGATTCAACCCCGGCGCCAGACCAAAGCTCACCCCCGTATCGATGCACATCTGCGCCTGAGCGGAGGTCACGACCGTGCCCGCCCCCAACAGCATTTCAGGGAAAGCTTTTTTTATGCGTGCGAGCGCCTCGGGCGCTGCCGCCGTACGACAGGTCACTTCGATCACATCCATTCCGCCCTTCAGCAATGCTTCGGCCAACGGCTCAGCATCGTCGGCGTTATCAATTACAATCACCGGAATCACCGGTCGTTTCAGCAGTTCGTTCAACATAAAAATCTCCTACTCGGATTTTCTAAACACAAAGACACAAAGGACTCAGAGCTTCGTGCGCTTCGTTGCTTCGTGGTTAATTACTCTTACCGATCCACGCGGGCACCGGCACCGGCGACGATTTTTTCAACTTCTGCGAGTGAGGCCATCGTGGTATCGCCGGGCGTGGTCATGGCGAGCGCGCCGTGAGCGGCACCGTATTCAATAGCCTTGGCCGGATCTTGAAGAATCATCATGCCGTAGATAAACCCAGAGGCAAAGCTGTCGCCGCCGCCGACGCGGTCCATAATTTCCAGGTTGGGCCGATGCGTGGCGGTGTAAAACTCACCGTCGACCCAACATATCGCGCCCCAGTCGTTGACCGTTGCGCTCTTGACGCCGCGCAGGGTAGTGGCCGTCGCCTTAAAATTCGGAAACTTCTTAATGGCGGCAGCGATCATCTTCTTGAAGGCATCGACTTCCAAGTCCGTCAGATTATCGTCTGCCCCTTCCACCTCAAAGCCGAGGCAGGCGGTAAAGTCCTCTTCGTTGCCGATCATCACGTCCACATACCTTGCAATCTCGCGATTAATCTCCCGGCATTTTTGAAGGCCGCCGAAGCCCTTCCAAAGCGAGGGACGGTAGTTCAGATCGTAAGAGACGATAGTGCCGTATTTTTTGGCGGCCTTGGCCGCGTCGATCACCACTTCGCCGGTGGTTTCAGAGAGCGCGGCAAAGATTCCACCCGTGTGGAACCAACGCACGCCGAGCGTGCCGAAAATATACTCCCAATCGATGTCGCCCGCCTTTAGCTGCGAGGCCGCCGTATTACCGCGATCGGAGCAGCCGACCGCACCGCGAATACCGAAGCCGCGCTCCGTAAAATTAATGCCGTTGCGGACGGTGCGCCCAATGCCGTCGTAGTCCACCCATTGTATCAGCGAAGTATCCACGCCGCCCTGCAGGATAAAATCCTCCATCAGCAGCCCAACCTCGTTTTTGGCAAATGCGGTGACCACCGCCGCGCGCTGACCAAAACAGCGTCGCAGCCCGCGCGCAACATTATACTCTCCGCCGCCCTCCCACGCCTTAAACGAACGCGCCGTGCGAATACGGCCTTCACCGGGATCCAGACGAAGCATCACTTCGCCCAGCGACAAAATATCATACCGACACGCTTCGGCAGGTTTGATCTGCATATTCATCAAATAACTCCTTAAACAAAAAACGGGCGCGATCTTATCGCACCGCTCGGGTTGATGAACAGCCATTTTGCGGAGAGTTGTCTATAGATTGGACGGAAGCCCCCATCAAATATCATACCCATCCCTTCGACAGTAATTCTCACGGCTGGGCAGGCGGATAGAGAGCGGTAGGCCAGCCGCCAAAGGTGTCGCCCCAACCGGTAGTCCCATCCAAATAATAGACCGTAACATCGGTTCCCCTAGAAAACACACGACCTATGACACCTTCGACTATGGGCGCATTCCCTAGGAAATAAACCTGCTGCAGGTTGATACAATCAAAAAATGCTCCGTAGCTAATGCGGGTGACGCTGTCGGGAATCACCACTTTTTTCAGGCCGGTGCATCCGCGGAACGCAGAGCCGGAAATGGTGGTGACGCCGCTGCCAATCACCATATTCGTCAGACCACTACATCCGAAAAACGCAGAGCCGCCAATGGTGGTGACGCCGCTACCAATCACCACATTCGTCAGGCCTGTGCATTCTTTAAACGCAGCGCCGCCAATATTGGTGACGCTGTCAGGAATCACCACCTCCATCAGACTGGTGCATTCGGAGAACGCCCAATCGTCAATTGTGGTGACGCTGCCGGGGATCGCATAGGAACCGACAAAACCTTCTGGAAACTGAATCAGCGAGATGAGTTCCTTATCAAACAACACCCCGTCTAAGCTGATGTAGTTTGGGTTTGCAGCAGCCACGATAATGTTTGTCAGGCCTTCACACACTAAGAACGCCTTTTCGCCAATGGTGGTAACGCTGTCGGGAATCACCACCTCCGACAGTCCGCTGCATGCGAAGAACGCATTGTCGCCAATAGTGGTGACACTGTCGGGAATCACCACCTCCGTCAGGCTGGTACATTCCCAGAACGCCCCTTCGTAAATGCCGGTGACGCTGTCGGGGATCACCACATTCGTCAGGCTGGAGCAGGCGATGAACGCACAGTAGCCAATCGTGGTCACCGGATAGCCATCGATGGTGTCCGGAATCACCACATTCCCGCCGGAACCGGTATAGCCGGTGATGGTGATGGCGGCGCTGTTGGTGGTGTAGGTGAATGGCACATCATCGGCCAAGGCTGATGCAGTCCATGTGATAGGCAGGATAAGCATAAGCAACGCGGCCAGATAGTTGGGTTTCATCTCTTTTTCTCCTATTGCAGAACGTTGCGGCTGTGGCGCAAGCTTCTCTACAGGATGGCAAGGGTGCATGGATCAATAGTCGATGAAAAGAAAAATGTTTTACAACGATGATGAATTGGCTCGCTCTCTTCTTTACGCGACGAGGACGATTTCGATTACGAGGACGGCGAGGGAGGCAGGGATACCTGCCCCATATTTTTCGGTTCAGAAAGTCAGCGTGTTTCAAAGCATAAACTTGAATGCGCCCTACTGGGTGCACCAAAACAAAACGCGGGCATTTTTCCCGCGTTTTGCATTTATCGCTCGGGGCAATACATTGCCGCTCCGAGCAACAACTATAGAATCAACTTTGATTTACAGCTTTATCGAGATTTTTTCCCCGGTGTAGTTCACGACCTGATCAAATGCAGTGATGGCGGCATCGCCGACCGCTTTTCCTTCAGCGACTTTAACAATACTGAATTTGCGATTTTTGAGCATTCCCGGAAACTCGCCTTCGCGCGCGCCGATGGTCAGCGTTTTGGAGGCCTCATTCCACGTAAAGGGGATGGTTGAGAAGGCCCCGTTTTCGTAGTTGTAGTTATCGTTTTCATCTTCGTAGAGGGTGAAGCTTCCGTCCGCGCCTTCGTACACGCGAATCTGCAGATTATCCCACGCTTTCTCCTCGGCATACTGCACCTTAGGCCCGATCGGCAGAATGCTGCCGGCCTTGATGTAGAGCGGCATGATATCCAGCGCCGCTTCCCTGCTGACTGTTTGTCCGCCGTCCAGTTTTTTCCCGGTCCAGAAATCGAACCATGCGGAGCCTTTGGGCAGATAGAGGTCGCGGGATTTGACGGTGCTGTAATCGCCCTTATACATGCTCTGTGTTACCGGACAGACCAGAATGGATTTACCGAACATATATTCATCGTTAATGTCCAGCGCCTGTTTATCGGTGGAAAAGTCCATCACGAGCGCGCGCATCATGCTGGACTGATTGGCCGTGACATCCCACGACGTGGAATAGATGTAGGGCAGCAGGCTGTAGCGCAGATTAATGTATTTATCAATGGCGTCGTAGATGGCGTCGCCCTTCTCGCCAAACTGATAAATTTCGCGGGGCGCATCAGCCCCATGCGAACGCATCATCGGGCAGAAAGCACCGAACTGAACCCAGCGGGCATACAGCTCGCGATAGTCCGGATCCCGAATTTTGTTTCTGAACTGAGAAAGGAAGAAGCCGCCGATATCGCTGTTCCAATACGGAATACCGGTGAGCGAAAAGTTGAGACCGGCAGAGATCTGATTCTTCAGCGCGTCCCATGATGCGGTCACATCGCCCGACCAGGTATTGGCGCCATAACGCTGTTGTCCGGCAAACGCCGAGCGGGTCAGAATAAACACACGCTTATCAGACGTCACTTCGCGTTGACTATCATACACCCCGCCGACCGCCATCAGCGGATACGCATTGCGCACCTTGCGGAAGGAGCCGAGATAGGTCGGATTATTAAAGTCAGATTCGCGGAAATCCAGATGATCCGGCTCTGTGGAGTCCATCCACCAGCCGTCCATGCCCAGCTTAAAGATGCCGTCGTTGAGATATTTCCAGTAAATCGCACGCGCCTCGGGATGGAAAGGGTCGTACGGCTTAACGCCCGAAGGATATTCGCGGTTCGGCGGCCAGGCGGTCAGCCCCGACTGCGGCCACGTACCCATATCGAGCAGCATGCCTTTCGGCTCCATTTCACGATAGGGTTTGGTCATTGGACCGAACGACGACCAGATGGAGATGATCATGTGCGCGTTCATGCCATGCACGTCGTTAATCATTTTCTGCGGATTCGGAAACTCCTCATTAAGGAACTCCATGGCGTTCCAGAGATAGTTGTTCCCCCAATACTGCCAGTCCTGAATAATGCCGTCGAGCGGCACGCCCAGCTCGCGGTATTTGCGCACCACGCCCACCGTTTCATCTTGGCTTTTATAGCGCTCTTTGCTCTGCCAATAGCCAAATGTCCACAGCGGGAACATAGGTACTTGGCCGGTAAGATCGCGCATGCAGGCAATCACGCCGTCGGCATTACCGCCAACCATAAAATAGTAGTCGATGCAGTCGCCCACTTGGGAATTGAAGGATGTTCCTTCGCGATTATCCACAAAATCAGTCGGCGAATAGTTGTCCCAAAACAGGCCATACCCCTTCTCCGACTGAAAGAAGGTGACAAAGTCCTCGGTATTGTTCTGCACCATGTGCACATTAATATTGCGTAGCGACATCTTGCCGCGCTGAAGAATTCCCAGTCCATAAATCGCTTCATCGCGCTCCAGCGTATAGGCCTGCGAAACACTGTAGGTTTTATCGCCGACATCATCGAAATTAGTGAACTTAACACTGGATTCTTTTTCGCTCAGCAGTGCCTTTCCATCGACCGACTGAAAGGCAATCTGACCGCTCTTTAGATTCACCGTCGCGCTCAATTTATCGCTCTTAAGCGCCAGCTCATCGCCCGTCTGCTTTACGGTAAATGCCGTTTTTTCGGGGCTCTTAATGACCGTAAGGCTTTCCTTTTCAAAACGATCACCGTCCGGCCATTTCAACACCCGAACGGTTGATGGGCTATAGAACTGGAGTTCTACGCCAATGGAATTGATAACCGTTTTTATTCCGTTATCGGTTTTCTGATACGATTGGGCCCCAGCCGCGCCGGCGGTCGAAAGCACCAAGATCAGAGCAGGAACACGCAGTTTACTTATCTTACGTTCTAGTTTTTTCATCCGTCATCTCTCCGTTTATGTTTACACACCAAGGGCCCCTTTTGATTTTAAGCAGAGGTTTTTTCCACCCTATCAATAAAAAAGCGCCCCCTCTCAAGCATTGCTTATTAAGAGGAGGCGCTGAAACGGCTTGATTTCCGGCCAGAGGTTTCCGGATTTATTTCAACAATTTTTCGAGCGTAGGCTTAACCGCCTGTGCCCAGATTTCGTATCCTTCTTCGTTGGGGTGCAGATTATCCCCACGGAAACCAATCAGGCCGCCCTGCGCGTTGAGGAATTTATCGTTGATATTCATGAAGAACACTTTTTTGTCATCGGCCAGCTTGGCGATAATTTTGTTAGCTTCCTCATTGGTCTGACGCATGCGATCCTCGTTACTGCCGCCGCGCGGGAAAATTGCGAGCAGAAGGATTTTGGCATCCGGGAAATTTTTCTGGAGCTCCAGAACCACGGCCCCCACCCCTTCTGCAATCTCTGCTCCGGTGCTGCTGCCGGCGCTGTTGGTGCCGATCATGAGCATAACGACCTTCGGCTTATGCCCCTGCCCTTCCCCATTCTGAAGACCCCAAAGCAATCCCTGTGTGGTATCGCCGGCCACCGCAAAATTGGCAACCTTCATATCTCCGAAATGCTTTTCAAAAACTGCCGTTCCGCCGCCCTGTTCAGTGGATTGCTGCCACCAGTCCGTAATTGAGTCGCCGTGAAACAGAACATCAAATTCCTGGCTGTTTGCAATTTCAACAAAGGCGTCATGACGTCCCTGACGCACCCCACCGGAGGTCGGGCGAACACAGGGATTATTGCGTGGCGGTACTACGGAGATCAGATCAGCATATTCTTTCAACAGGTCCTTATTGGCTGACGTGTTATTTTGAATAAACTTTTTCAGCTCTGCGTTCATCGCGTCAACTTGTTCGGCGGTCGGACGAGGAATCGCTACCGACTTCGGCACCGGCGCAGGTTCTCCAACGACCTGAGGAGTACGCCCTCCACCCATGCCGCCAAAACCCATTCCACCCATGCCACCGCCCATGCCGCCAAAACCCATTCCACCACCCATGCCGCCACCCGGCATTTGAGCGACACTGACTGCAACCACACCGAACACAGCCAAACTCACAGCAGAAACAATTCTCTTATTCACATTAGACTCCTTGTTTTGTTTTCAATCTCCCAACAACGCAGCTTCAAAAAACACCTGCGTCCTCACATCGTAGGTTACCGAATAACACGCTTGACGCAATTTTGTTTTGAACCTAATCACCGAGACCAGCAATCTTGTCGGTTACGAAAATCCTACGTCCGAATTCGAAACCCGAAACAATCCACAAAACTCAAACTCGAAAACGGTTTTGCACCAGC
>CAYOBH010000003.1:0-1476 GCA_964402125.1 uncultured Verrucomicrobiota bacterium | reverse complement strand
TGGTGTTTATTGGTTGCGGCTATGCCGCGCTGCGCACCTTGAATCTACCTGCCGATTCAACACACCGGAACAAGATGTTCCGTCTACATTTTTCGCAGCAAGCTGCGGGCATTTGCCCAGAACACTCCATCCTTGTATCGGCTCACAGAGCCGACCCTACAACTCCGCAGAGCCGACTCTACAACTCCGTGCGACCCTCCCTGTTGTAGCGTTGGCTCTATGAGCCAAAACCCCCTACTTATTCCGCCACGCACCTTCGACTCCGTGGAAGACCTCATGAGTTAATTAGTTACGACACTAAGCACGGGCAGATCCGACGCCCCTCGGGAATGGGAAAAATGGCATTTTAATTTACAGTCTACCCTGATTTGGTCCTCCGAGTTGTTTCCGTATACAGCAAATCAACTGATTTACACTCCCTCTTTATGAGGTAAACCCTTTCTTTAACTCTCCATCAACCCATTGCGTTGGGACAACATTAAATTCAAATTCAGCTTGATTCAAAGCTGCTGACAGCGTGTTGTGATACGTATCGGTAAGTTCATTTCCTTGATCATCAAAATAGAGCAAATAAAATCCGGGATCGCCAGAAAACTGGGTAACATTAAGATAAGCGGGAAGAGGTAATTCTCGTCCTCCACGCTTATGAATAGTTTTTCCTGTGGCCGTCGCATTTATCGCTAGTAGATCAATCGATTTTAATACAACAAAGTCATTCATTTATTTACCTCTATTATTTGATAAAATATTATTCTGCGACTGGAGGGTCTGGCACAATTTCAACGGTTGCTGTTTCTGTGACAGTGTCCTCTTCTAGCGCTTCAAAATGACCATGATGATTATCAGCTTTTCTTGTTTCGTGAGCACCGTATCTCACCTGAGTTTCGCCCGTTGCAGACTGGTATCTTCCGGGAGAAACTTCAGCATAACCCTCTCCCAAATATGTCCCAGCACTATCTATAAATTCTGACTCTGTAAGAGTGCCACTTTCAATTTCCGGGGCCTTGCCTTTATGTTTTGCTTTGTCAACACGAACCACAGGAACAGCTTCAGAAATCTCTTCTATTGCGTCATCAGCTCTTCTTACTGCAACTGACTCCAGATCCTGAACACCTGCCATGAAATCAAGATTTCTTAATTTACTTTGGATCCACACCTGAAGGTGGTCAGTAGGATCAGGGATAAAAAACGGAGCTGCAGGGTCTTCAGAGCCTGCAACCCAATCAAATGTTTCTTCTGCTACATAAACAGTTACCCCCGCCGTTCCGGCTGCTTCGTAGGCGAGAAGTGCTCCTCCTCCTGTAAGAGCCGTTGCCGTCAAAACACCCGCCACTATGGGATCATTTTCCCGCGCCATTTCCATGTTTTTTTGCTGGATCGGAGTATAGGCACCGTAACCTGCGTTATATCCTCCACACAACCCCAGCGGGTCGAAACTGGTGATTGGGTTAGAGTGCACGTAGCAGTAGACGTTGG
>CAYOBH010000002.1:46911-55938 GCA_964402125.1 uncultured Verrucomicrobiota bacterium | reverse complement strand
CAAATATCGACTAGCCTGCGGAATATGTAAAGTAAATTACGGGACAATACACTAGAGCATTTTAAAATGAACTATGACCGACTTCTTATGAACAATGTGAGGTAGGTTGGTTTCAGAAGCTACGACGTGCTCAAAATAGCGCTGTTTCACACGATCGGAGGGTTGCCAGAGTCGGAATCAATCCACCGATTCTGCGGATGAGACTAAAATATAGAGTGCCCTACTCTGCTTCCTCTTCTTTGAGTTTTTCCCATGGGAATTCTTTTTCAGAAAGAGAAGATGGTTCACAAAATTCCCGCATCGCCTCTTCTCCGCTGGCCATCGCCAGGTAAATGCGTGCACGCATTCCATGGACATCGCCTTGGGCACCCGTTGGAGTGGCGTCAACAAAAAATAGACCGGAATCAAGGCTGATTTCGACTTCCCGGAGCTGTACGTACGCGGTCTGCAATTTTATTTTCTCAGTCTGTTTGAGCGCCGCTACATCGAGCTTGCCTTCAAGAATTAACTGCTCCGCTTCATTGTCGTCGCTGGACAGGGACGTCTCAGACTGTTCATAATAGATTTTGTACTCCATTCGCATTTTTGGAACTAGAACCTTACTCGTATTCTGAAGTGTGATATCGAAGGCAATCTGTTCAAATTCCGTCGTCTCCTCTATTGCGTTCGAATAGTCGACATCATCGATCGTGAAAACATCATCGAGGTCGCTCGTTTCCCATTTCTTAAGGGTGTTGCTTTTTGTAGTGATACGGAGGTTTTTCGATGCCAGCGCCTCGTTGGCAGTATACCACTCCTTGATGTAGGTCTGGTCTTCGACCGAGAGAGAATCAATCGGAATAGTGGCTTGGCGTTTATCCTCTTTCAGTTCTAGCGTGACTTTGCCCTTGGGCAGGTCGCAGGCGACGATTTTGGCGCTTATTGTTCGTTCCTTAGTGTCGGAAAAGGTGCGATATTCTTCCTTCGCACGGGCAACAACCGTACAGCCGATCAAAAATAAACCCATAATCCAGTGTTTCATTCTTTGCTCCTTGATCTATAGCTTCCGTTCCAATTGTCGATCAACCCCAAAGCCTTCTCTGCCTAACGGGTGAAGAATGTCATTTTATGCATTTCACAAGTCAAGGGATACTTTGCCCTAAAAATCTCCGAAATCTTGTGTGTTTGCATCGGAGATCTCGAGGTTTGAGGACAAATTTCTTCAAAAAAGCCGGTTGATTTCCCTAGGGGGAGTGTGTAGCTTTCCCGACTCGTTCCACATCAGGAGAGGTGTCTGAGTGGTTTAAAGAGCACGCTTGGAAAGCGTGTGTGCGTTGACGCGTACCGGGGGTTCGAATCCCCCCCTCTCCGCCATACTTTTTTCTGCAAATGCTGGGAATATGAGATGAGTTTACAATGGATTAGTATTCTGCTGGGAGTGGTGGCTCTGACCGGAGGGCTTCTGGGGCTGTTTTGCCCCGGTTTGGTGAAGCGGCTTATTCAACTCTTTCCCCGCAGTGTGGTTCCTGCGTGGATTTTGACGGCGTTGTGCTGCTGGCTGGGGCTGAGGGAGGCGCAGTCCATGAATATGGGGTTTTTGAGCGACTATAAAAAATACCTTTATCTCATCGCTCCGCTGACCTTTGTTGCTTGCGTGACCTACCTGAAGGAGTTGCTGGCTTCGCGGGCGCTGGGCGGTTTTCTGCTGCTGATTGCGGTTCCGATTGTTCAGACAGCGGCTGTTTCGGGGAAGCCCTATTTTCAGGTGATCACGGCGCTGGTTTACATCTGGATTATTTTTGGGCTCTTTCTGCTGTTGTCGCCGTGGTGGTTTCGTAAATTTTGTAAGCCGTTTGTTGAGAAAGAGGGCCTAATGAGGGCCGCGTCCGGGTTGAAAGCGGTTCTTGGCGTGGCGTTGATTTTGCTGGGATTGTTTGTTTACGGCGGATGATGGCTCAACAACTGCCGATCAGCTTTTCATCTTACTCGGTCGCTTCGGCGTTGTCTTTAAGGCTTTCGAGCACCTTTTGAGCTTCCCACGCACGGCTGCATTTATCGATCTGAAGCGTGTATTGTGCCTCTGTTTCGGGGGGAAGTTCTTTAAGGTTGTTGCGGGCAAGATCCAGCGTTTGTACTCCGGCGCGAAGGGCCCGCTCATAGTTTTGCGTCACATAATAGGCTTCTGATAGCGTGCTCCAGATGTTGTGAACGAAAGGGGCTTCAACCAACGCTTCCCGGGCCAGTTTGACGGCTTCTTTGCCTTTACGAAAGGCCGGGTCTGTTGCGGTGGCATAGAGCCAAGCCAGATTGTTTTTTACCAGATAGTCCTCCGGATATTCATCGATCAGAGCGAGTAGAATTTTCTCCGCCTGAGCATATTTTTCAGCGATAAGGTAGTCGCGGGAAAGGATGAAGCGCACCTGCATATTTTTAGGATCAATTTCCAAAGCACGTTCGAGTGCAGCAATTGCAGAGTCATATTCCCTGTCTTCGAAATAACCCTCCGCAACTTCAAGAAGCAGAGCAACGCGTTCCGAATTAACCCCTGTAGCAATTTGTATTCCGGTGGACATGGTGAGGCCAGCCGATTCTTCGTCTTGTGCTTGAGCGAATGGGGCAAGAGCCATGACGGAGAGCAGGATGAGCCTTGTTTTTTTAAGTTTCACGGGTTGTTCCTCATTAGAAGTTTTCAATCTGAACCTTAACCACCGAATTGGTTTCTTTGACCCAAGAGATGCCGGAGGGAAGGTCAACGTTGACCTCCAAGGTGTAGGTTCCATTGGTTTCCAGCACTGAGCAGTCTGCATAAGCGGTGATATTTTCGAGCTGCAACTGCTCAACCTTTGTTTGCTGTCCGCGAACCCGCACCGCAATGGTTTCCGGAGAAATGGTGGCCTTACGCAGTTCTCCTAAGCCGCGCAGTACCGGAATCAGTTTAAACTCTTTTTCGTACATGTAGGTCTTCAGCTGGAATTCGACGGTCACGCGGTCGGAATCGGAGCCGAGGCGTCCGCCCGGCGGCAGCGTTATACGGACATTTTCCTTAAAATCATCCTGCCGGTTCCGCAGATCGATGGGTTCTGTGCGGATGTTCTCCATTTTTAAGAGCTGCTGTTCGGCCCCTTTAATCTGTATAGCGATCGGTTTACATACAACGCTTTCGATTTCAATACCTTCCGGCAGTTGTGAAGCATCGTATGCGGCCTTCACGGGCAGGTTTCGTGTAATCTCTTTATCGAGTCTTATTTCAATCTGTTTTGGAGAAAACTGGTCCACTTTCGCCTCGGTCGGATTATTCTTCAGGAATTTCTGCTGAAGTGGAATAGTCATGGTTTCGCCGGGTTTGGGGTCAGTAATCGGCACCACCACGCGCAACTGTTCGCGGTTGAGGTAGCGGATATCTTCGCGGGAACCGAGGAAGATCGCATCAACCGTATCCAGCGAAGTTTCCAGAACGGCCCAGCCTTCAGGCGTTTCCACTTCCACCGTAATATTGGTAATAGGGAGCTTGAGGCCAATGTTGCGTCTAATGGCCTTCCACGAAAAAAAGGCGAGAATAAAGCAGACCAGCAGCAGGCCCTTCTCCTTATTCAACTGACTCCAGAAACTGGTTTTTTTATCCTTCATTCTCTTTTTCATCCATGTTCATCAGTACGGTGTCAGAGAGATCGGCCTCGCCCGCCTCAATCTTTTCGCGGAAGCGGCTCAGTCCGGTGCGTTCGCGCCGAAGCATCGAGCTGAGCGTACGGCGCAGGCGGTCGGCATCCAGCCCGCGACTGATTTTACCGTTATAAGCTATCGAGATGGCACCCGTTTCTTCGGAAACGACCACCACAATGGCATCGGTTTCTTCCGTAATACCGATGGCCGCACGATGCCGTGTACCCAACTTGCTCTGCTCTTCCTTCTGCGAGAGCGGGAAGAGACAACCCGCCGCACAGATGCGGTCGCCGGAAATAATAACGCCACCGTCGTGCAGCGGCGTATGCGGGAAAAAGAGGGTCGCCAGCAGTTCTGCGCTCATAAAACTGTTCATCCGCGTGCCGGAATCCTGAATCGTGCGCGTTCCAATTTCGCGCTCAATGGCAATCAGTGCCCCAATCTTACGATTAGAGAGCAACAGCACCGCCTCCATGATCGGCTCCACCAGACTTTTTTGCGCCGTCATCCCGTTGTTTCGCCACGGCCGACGGCCTAGCTGCGCGAGTACCCGACGGATTTCCGGCTGGAAGATGACAATCACCACCACTGGAATGTAGAACATGAGTTTCGCAAGCAGCCAATTCAAGACATCCAAATGGCTCAGGCTGGTAACGGCGTAAAGAACGACATACAGAAAGATGAGGCCGGAAAGGATGGCGGAGCCCCTTGTGTCCTTGAACTGCCGTAAAACATAATAAATCATGGCGGTCAGGATCAATACTTCGATCCATTCCTTCCAATTCGGCAGTTCAATAGTACTAATCCATTGCAGCATGGTTATTCTCCGCTCGCCAATGTATCCAATATGCGGCAGAGATCGCAAGTATCGATTACATCATGTACCCGCAAAATATGCGCCCCATGTGCGATTGCCCAGGCGGCCGCGCCGAGACTGCCCGCCACGCGCTCTGTCGGCTGCGTTCGACCGGTAATTTCGCCGATAAAACGCTTGCGGGATGCGCCGATCAGCAGCGGATAACCGTGCTCCGCCAGTTTCGGAAGCCCGCGCAGCAGCTCCAGATTATGCTCCAGCGTCTTTCCAAACAACCCGAGGCCGGGATCGAGTACAATCCGCTCACGCGCCACACCCTGCTGCTCCGCCCAAGTCGCGCGTGCGACCAGATAGGCCCCGACTTCTTTGACAACGTCTGCATACACCGGCGCATTCTGCATGGTGCGCGGGGTGCCCTTCATATGCATCAAAACCACGCCCGCCTGCGTTTCCGCCGCAACTCGCACCATCTGAGGATCGGCCTCAAACCCCGAAACATCGTTGATGATATCCGCCCCGGCGGCCATCGCTGCGGCGGCCACCTCGGCTTTCATCGTATCAATCGAGAGCGCAATGTTCGACTGTGTGCGAATGCCCTCGATGACCGGAATCGTACGGCGGATCTCCTCTTCAGCCGAAACGGGATCCGCGCCCGGACGCGTGGATTCGCCGCCGATGTCGATCATGTCCGCGCCCTGCGCCTCCATCTCCAGCGCGTGCGCTACTGCGGCGGCGGGATCAAAATAGACCCCGCCGTCGGAAAAGGAATCCGGCGTCGTGTTCAGAATGCCCATAACAAGCGATCGTTCGCCCAGCGTAATTACGCGGTTACGGCAGTTCCAAGAATATGGTTTACGGGTGCTCATCGTATAAAAAGAATTCATCGACAAGCATACTACCTCTGTCCGTATCTCATTTCCAGTGCACAACCACGAAATCCGAGGAAAAAAAGGGCCCTATTTTGATCGTAAAACGGCGACGAAGTTGCGCAGAATGATTTTCCGAAACAGCAGGCTGAGAGGAATGGAAGCAAATGGAGGAAATGCTGTGAAACCGATGATTTTAAAGAGAACTCCGGAGCAGGAGTTTTACACGGACGAGCGGTGCCATATTCTGGAGTGTTCCAATTTGCCGGACGACCCTGCGGTGTCGATCGCGCGAGCGCGCGTTGAGCCGGGCGTTACGACGCAGTGGCATCGGCTGAAAGATACGACCGAGCGCTATTATATTCTTAGTGGGCTCGGACAAGTGGAGGTCGGCGATCTCCCGCCTCAGGAGGTGTGCACGGGCGATGTCGTGCTTATTCCGCCAAACTGTCGCCAGCGCATGACCAATCTGGGCTCAGACGATCTGTTCTTTCTCGCCATCTGTTCGCCGCGCTTTGTGCCGGAGGCTTATGAAGATATTGAAACGTTGGATTCTCATGCATGAAATGTGCAGGCAGTGGGCCAGCCCAACCCATTTAATTTCCGGGAGCGGTTGGTTTACTTCTTTTCCACAAAGGGATAACGTTCGGTCATTTTCTAACTATTGAAACGAAAGGATATGGTTATGCGCAGTGATAAAGTTAAAAAGGGATTGGAGCGGGCTCCGCACCGCAGTCTGATGCGGGCAACGGGGATGTCGTCGGAAGATATCAAGAAACCGTTCATTGCGGTTTGTAATTCGTTTAATGAGGTGATTCCGGGGCATGCGCATCTGGATCAGGTGGGCAAACTGGTGAAGGAGGCGGTGCGAGAAGCGGGCGGTACGCCGATTGAATTTAATATGATCGGGGTGTGCGACGGGATTGCGATGGGCCACACGGGAATGAAATATTCGCTGCCGAGCCGAGAGCTGATCGCCGATGCGGTGGAGACGATGGTAGGCGCACATGGGTTTGATGCGATGATTTGTATCCCTAACTGCGATAAGATTGTTCCCGGTATGATTATGGGCGCGATGCGGGTGAATATTCCGACCATTTTTGCGAGTGGTGGCCCGATGAAAGCGGGCATGACCAAGAATGGCAAGGGCGTCGATTTGATCAGTGTTTTTGAGGGCGTTGCGGCGCGTAAGCAGGAAAAGATTTCTGACGAGGAGCTGGAGGAGCTGGAGTGCAAGAGCTGCCCGAGTCAGGGTTCGTGTTCCGGCATGTTTACGGCCAACTCGATGAACTGCCTGTGCGAAGCGATCGGTCTGGCGTTGCCCGGTAATGGAACGATTCTGGCGCTGGATCCGCGGCGGAACGATTTATGGAAAGCAGCGGCAAAGCGTGCCGTGGAAATGGCGAAGGCGGACGGTCCGCTGCCGCGCGACATTATTACGCTGGAGTCGCTCGACAACGCGTTTGCGCTGGATATGGCGATGGGCGGCAGCACCAACACGGTCCTGCATACGCTGGCGATTGCGAAGGAAGCGGGCGTGGAGTATGACCTTGCGCGCATCAACGCGGTTTCCAAAAAGTGCCCGAACATTTGTAAGGTTTCTCCTTCGTCGAGTTATCACATTGAGGATGTCGATGCGGCGGGCGGAATCAGTGCTATTCTCGGCGAGATTGCCAAGCAGGAAGGTCTGCTGAATCTGGACTGTATGACGGTGACCGGGAAGACGCTCGGCGAAAATATTGCGGGATGTGAAAGCAAGAATGAAGCCTGCATTCGTAAGCTGGAAAATGCGTACAGCAAAACCGGCGGACTCTCTGTTCTGTGGGGCAATCTGGCCGAGGGCGGCTGCGTGGTCAAGAGCGCGGGCGTCGATCCGAAGATGCTGGTCCATACTGGTCCGGCGGTAATCTTTGAATCGCAGGAAGATGCGTGCGAGGGCATCTTGGACGGCAAAGTGAAGGCGGGCGACGTGGTGGTGATCCGCTACGAAGGACCCAAGGGCGGCCCAGGAATGCAGGAAATGCTCGCGCCGACATCGTACATTATGGGTCAGGGGCTGGGCGACAGCGTGGCGCTGATTACGGACGGTCGCTTCAGCGGCGGAACGCACGGTGCGTGTATCGGCCATATTTCGCCGGAAGCGGCGGAAGGCGGTCCCATTGGCCTTATCCGCGAGGGCGACATCATCGAGATCGACATTCCGAACAACAAACTGGCGGTTCAGCTTTCTGATGAGGAGCTGGCTAAGCGGCGCAAGGATTGGAAGGAACCGGCGCCGCGCTTCACGAGCGGTTGGCTGGCGCGCTATACGAAAATGGCCACCAACGCCAGCAACGGAGCGGTGCTGAAGGTGTAAAAGAAAGGTCGGAGGATGACGAAAGGTCGAATCGGTCTATCACTGTTGCTGAGTTTGCTGATGCTGGGCAGTTCCCTTGCGGGAACGCTCAGCGAGTTTGAAGCCGCAGTGACCAGACCCAAGTCGGACCCATCGCCTTCCGATATGCCTTCAGGGCATCGTCATTCGGATCGGGATAGTCATCATCGTCGGAATAATGACGAACCCAACCTTGCGACACAGTTGGTTGCAGGAGTGTTTGTCGGCAGCTTTCGAGGCGTGAAGTGGCTGACGTATGACTGGTGGGCTGGACCGGGCGATGACGGCGAATATATGGGGTCCGGTGAGCGTACGACCATCGATCGGGCGGAAACAGATGAAGAAAACGTTGCTCTGGAACTCCATCACGAGCTCGGGACGCCCTATCTTCCGTACCTTCGTTTTGACTATCGGCAGCAGTATCTGGACAGCGATCTCAGCGCGGAAGACCTGCTCCTGGAGGCAGGATATAAATACGGTGCGCTCTTTGGTCGCTACACGCGGTATGAGGACGCAGCGGACGAAAGTCTTGATATTCAGCAATACTACGGAATGTTCCGCTTCAGCGATCTTGATGATCCTGATCCTACAGGCATTTTTTCGGCCGGAATCGGTGTGGGCGGCTATTCAATTCACGGTCAGGAGCGTCACGGCGGCCCTGCGCTGACCATTCCGCTGGCGCTGTATCCAACGGATTGGTGCGGCATCGAGTTTCGTCCGGCGTGGGCGCATGTCTGCGATAAAACGATCAGCGATTACGATGTTTCTCTGAGCGTGGGGCGAAAATTTGCGCATCTGCGGGTAGGCTATCGCTGGCTCTGGGTGCAGGGAAGCGGGCATTGGCTTGACGGCCCCTACGCTGGACTGACATTTTCGTTTTGAGTTTTGGCGTTCAACGGGTAGACTGTCCCACTGTAGATAGCTGGGCTGTACATGTCATGTGAAACAAGGGCTTGCTGATCTGCACGAATCGAGAGGTGGAGGAGGATGAATATTTTTAAGCCGCCTGTTCTGGAATCGGGCGAACAGACCAGTCGAGCCCGATTAATTTTCTGGTACCTCTGGGGTATGATGCTGCTCATTACCCTTACTGAGCTGGCGCTTTGTGGTGTACAACCTGAGCGCTGGGTGCGCTGGCTGACCATCATGCTGATCGTGGATCTTTCCTGCCTGAGTCTTCTGCTTTCAGTTCAGAAACAGCGCCTGCAATCGGCCTGTGTTCTTTTTGTCGGAATAAGCGTACTGCTCTTGATCGGAATGGCGTGGACGGCGGGCGGGCTAAACGGACAGGCGATCCATTTTTTCCCGATCGGGGTTCTAATTGCGGGCCTGCT
>CAYOBH010000002.1:29101-46811 GCA_964402125.1 uncultured Verrucomicrobiota bacterium | reverse complement strand
GGCCTGCTGCCCGTCAGCTCGGTCGTTCAATCGCCGCTGGTTGTTTTGATTAACCTGATTGCGTTGATTACGTTATTTGTTCTAGTTCAGAATCTGGCCGTCGGCAGCATTCAGGGAGCACTCCGAAAGGCGCAAAAGGAACTGGAACAACGCAAAATGGCGGAGGAGGCCCTTCACGACGGCGAGGTCTTTCGGCAACGGGTGTTTGATGCGTCGGATATGGCCATGGTGCTGCTGGACCCAGAAACCGAAAGGTATGTAGATTGTAATCCGGCGGCAGCAAAAATTTTCGGATTCTCTTCCGTTGAGGAGACGGTGGGGAAGACATCGGTGGATGTCTCCGCGCCGTTTCAATACGATGGATCTTCTTCTGCGGAAAAGGCGCTGTATTACATCAATCGTGCGCAGGATGAGGGATCAATTACCTTTGAATGGCGGCATCAGCGACCCTCCGGAGAAATATGGGATGCTGAAGTCTGCCTGATGAAATTCCCTGTGGGAGATCGAAAACTGCTTCAGTTTACGCTCCTCGACATCACCGAACGGCGGCGCGCGTTACACGCACTGCAGGAAAGCGAAGAACGTTACCGTCAGATTACCCGGTGTGTACCTGACCTGATCTGGGCAATGGATATTAAGGGTAACTTTACCTATGCGAGTCCTGCAGTAGAACGGCTCCACGGCTGGAGCGTCGAAGAATTTCTGACGCTTAATTACCAAGATTTATCCAATCCGAGGCAAGGCGATGCAGAACGCCATTTCCTGAAAGAGGAGCTGATCAGGGCAAGCGACCCTGATTATGACCACAATAAGGTTTTGGTTTTTGAGACAGAAAAAATTCGCAAAGACGGCTCTTTGTTTGTGGCGGAAATCTCCGCGACTTTTCTCTGGTCCGAGGAGGGGCACCCGGTCGGAGTTATTGGACTAACGCGCGACATTACTGAACGAAATCGCGCGGAAGAACGTATGCGACAGCAGGCGGCATTGCTGAATGTTTCTCACGATGCCATTCTGGTTTGGGATGTGTCCAAGGGGGTGCAGTTTATGAATCCTGCCGCCGTGGAGTTTATGGGGCCGTGTCCGACCGAACAGGCGGAGCTTTCGAGTGTGCTTCGGACGCGGTCGGAGCTTGAGCTACAGAACGCCATTCAGGAGGTGATCCGCAATGGGAACTGGAGTGGCGAGCTAAAGCTGAAGACCCGTTCCGGAGAGTTTCGCACGGTGGCATCCCGCTGGACCCTCATGGATGCCGCTGGAGGGCAGTCTAATGCGTCGGTGCTGATTACCTGCAACGACATTACGGAAGAAAAGCGGTTGGAAAATCTCTATCTCCGCGCCCAGCGGCTGGAGAGCGTTGGTACGCTGGCCAGCGGTGTGGCGCATGATCTGAATAACATTCTCAGCCCAATCATTATGGGAACGGAAATGCTGAGTATGACGGTGAAAGATTCCGACGGAAAAGCGATGTTGGCCATAATGCAGGAGAGTGCGCATCGGGGCGCGGATACGATCCGCCAGTTGTTGACCTTTGCACGCGGAACAGAGGCAAATAAAGGGCTGGTGCAGCCGCGACACCTCCTTAAAGAGATCACACGGCTGGTGAAACAAACCTTTCCTAAAAACATTCAGATTTATTCCGACTACGAAATCCAGTCGGAAACGGTGTTAGCCGATCCTTCGCAGCTTCATCAGGTGCTTATGAACCTTTGTGTAAACGCCCGCGATGCTATGCCCGAGGGCGGGATTCTCTTTATTAAACTGGAAAACATTAAGATCGAGGAATCGCAGGTTTCTATTCATCCAGCTGCCCGGACGGGAACGTATGTAATGTTTGAAGTTTCAGATAATGGCGAAGGAATTTCTCCGGAAACGTTGGAGCATATCTTTGATCCTTTCTTCACGACCAAGCCGCAAGGGAAAGGTTCCGGATTGGGATTGGCTTCTGTGTTGGGGATTGTTGAGGGACACGATGGATTTATACTGGTCGACAGTCACCCCGGGAAGGGATCGACGTTCAAGATATACATTCCTGCCGTTCCTTCAACAGAACGGGGGAATACGGAATCGAGAGCTTCTGTCCCCTGCGGCCATGGTGAAACGGTGCTGATTGTGGATGATGAGAAAACGATTCTGCTTATGGCCGAGCGAATTTTAACGCAATACGGGTATACCTGTCTGACGGCCAGCAGTATCTCGGAAGCAAAGCTCCTTTTTGAAGAAAACCGCAAACAGATTCAGCTGGCACTGACGGATATTATGATGCCCTTCGGGGACGGGCGGCAATTTATAGCCTACCTGACCGAACAGTCGCCGGAGGTGCCAATTATTGCAATAAGCGGATTATCGAATGAAGATTTAAGGGACAGCGTTATGGCACATGGGGCAAGGGCGTTTATCAGCAAACCCTTTGATTCGAACGAGCTGCGCAGAATCATTGCCGAGCTGCTCTATAAAAAGCCTTCAAAGGTTGACGGCGGATGATCGAACCGATCAAAAAATTCATCCATTTCCTGAGGCATGATCTCTGGAGAATCGATCTCGTGCAGGATTCGCGGCTGCGTGCGGCTGGCGTAGAGACGCTGCGGGTAACGCATCTGGTGATTAAGGGCATTCGAGCGGATCACTGCATGTTGCGCGCCGCCGCGCTGACGTATGCCACGCTCATGGCGCTGGCCCCCTTCTTGATCATTCTCTTCTCGATTGCGAATGCCATTGGTTATGCTGCCGCCCGTTCTTGGGTAATGGAGTCGATCCAGTCGCTTCCGGATCAGCAGAAAGCATTTATTACCGCATTGCTTGAAAATCTCGACGGAGTGAGTCCGGCCATGCTGGGCGGAATAACGGGTGTGGTTTTTCTGTACATTGTCTTTAAGCTGCTGAATGCGATTGAGGAATCGTTTAATCAGATTTGGGGCGTACAAACCCCGCGAAGTCTGTTGGGCAGAGCGCGTAACTATATCTCGGTGCTGGTGGTCGCGCCGGTGTTGATGCTTCTCGCCCGCACTGTTTCGGGAACGCTATCGTATTCCAGCCGCAACGAGTGGCTGGGACCGCTGGTGCGGACCCTTCTCCAACTCGCTCCCGTGCTGGTGATGACGTTGGCGTTTGTGGCTGTTTTTCTCTTTCTGCCCAACACCAAAGTAAAATTTCGGGCGGCGCTGAGCGGAGCATTGGCCAGCGCAACGATGGCCATTCTGCTTCAGGTTTTTCTCATGAAATTTGGGTCAGTAGTTTTTTCTTCAGAGAAATACAGTGTCTATGGATCATTCGCGGTAGTTCCTGTTTTTCTGTTTTGGATGTATCTGAACTGGGGCATCCTGCTTTTCGGAGCGGAGTTGGCCTTTGCGATCCAAAACCGAGAAACCTATGCCGCCGAGCGTCTCGTTGCGCGGGCAAGTGCCGCCTCTCGGTTTGAAGTGGCGCTGTTGATTATGCAGGAGGCCGTCCGCGTCTTCCGCAGCGAAGAAGAGACGGCTCTGGATCTCGGGCGGCTCTCCCGTGAACAACGGATTCCGTTACGCCTTATAAATCGAGTAGTTGCCGTGCTGGTGCAGGGGGGATTTCTCGCTTCCATCGGCGAAGTCGACCACCAGAGTTGCGCACTAATACGAGATCCCTGCCGGATTTCCGTTAAACAAATTTTTGATCTGGTGTATACAGACGGCGTTTCTCCGAAGGAGCTGGGGTTAACCTGTTCCCCTACAGGGGCCCGTGTACGGAACAGGATAAACGATTCGCTCGAATCGACCCTAGACTCCATAACATTGCAGGAACTGGCCGAAAGCGCAGAAGATTAATCCCCTGCCCCACCAGTTCATTTCTTAAAACGCTCTAATGGCAGAAAACCATCTGCTCAATATCCATTCCGTCGATGGCCTGAAGAGCGGCAATCATTTTAAGTGATTCCGGGGCATCCTCCATCTCAAGCAGAATGAGGCCATTCGCGGAGCAGACATCGTCATGCAGTCCCAGACGGGTTCGAATTTGTTCCCCATATTGCGTGAAGATCTGTTGCACCTGCGCAGCATGTTTTTTGCGGTCCGCAATGTGTACTCCAACAATAATATGCTTATCCATAGGTTGTCCTCCGTTTCCCTGTTTTCTTTACGCCCATTTCGGATGGTTCAAATTTTGACTATCAAACGCTGCAAACATAAATCACAGATAACCATCGTTGTACACTGATTTTTCTCTAAACCCGCTCTTTCTTAAAATACTGGGTATGGAGCAATTTATGCGAGACATGACCAAGCGGCTCTCCGAGAAATTCCTCGTAAATCGCGGCAATCGCCGGATTTTCGTGCGATTTGCGGATCGGTTTCCCTTCGTCCTCGGCATAAATGGCCGCAATACGCGCTTCCCGCACGGCATCGGTTGTAATGCGGGGTTGTCCCCCACCCCCGATGCATCCGCCGGGGCAGGTCATCACTTCAACAAAGTGATATTCCGCTTCACCGGAACGAATTTTTTCCACCAGCTTGCGCGCATTACCCAGCGTATGGGCCACCGCCACCTTGGCGGTAACGCCTTCGAGAAAACTCCACGCCGGCAGTGTGCCTTCAATGAGAATCGAAGCTTCTTTAATGCCTTCCAGCCCGGCGACCGGCGTAACGTGAAGGTTTTCAAACGGCAGCGTGCGCCCCGTCACCAGCTCATATGCCGTGCGCAGTGCCGCTTCCATCACCCCGCCGGTGTTGGCAAAGATATCCGCCGCTCCGGAGCTGAGTCCGAGCGGAGCATCCATTTCGGAATCCTCGAGCGCGGCAAAATCGATTCCGGCCTGCGAAATCATGCGTCCAAGCTCACGCGTGGTCAGCACAACATCGACGTCCTGTACGCCGCTGTCGCTCATTTCCGCACGGGCGGCCTCAAATTTTTTGGCGGTACAGGGCATGACGGAAACCATAAATAGGTCCTCCGGCTTTTTGCCAATTTTCTGAGCGTAGTAGGTTTTGACGAGTGCACCCATCATTTGCTGCGGCGATTTGCAGGTGGACAGGTTGTCGAGCATATCGGGATAGTAAAATTCCATAAATTGGATCCATCCCGGCGAGCAGCTGGTAAACATCGGCAGCGCCACCTTCTCCTTATCAACCAACGCCTTCTTAAGGCGTGTCAGGAGCTCGGTCCCCTCTTCCATAATGGTAAGGTCGGCGGAAAAGTCGGTGTCGAAAACGGCGTCAAATCCCATACGGCGCAACGCCGTGGTCATCTTCCCGGTTACCAGCGATCCCGGTTTCATTCCAAAACATTCACCCAGCGCCGCACGGATGGCCGGAGCGGTCTGAACCACAACGACCTTATCGGGGTCGTCCAGCGCCGCCCAAACCTCTTCGGTTTGATCGCGTTCAGAAATGGCACCCACGGGACATACAGCCGCGCACTGCCCGCACTGAACGCAGGTTACTGTGTTCAGATTCTTTCCGAAGGCCGGGCCAATGATGGTTTTGAAACCGCGGCTCTGCGGAAACAGCGCAGAGACTGTCTGCATCTGTGTACAGACGGCTACACACCGTCGACAGGAGATGCATTTTGCGCTGTTGCGCACGAGTCCCGGCGTACTTTCGTCCTGATAGCGGGTTGCTTTTGCGCCTGGATAATGCAGTTTCCGAATGCCCAAATCGTGCGCAATATTCTGCAGCTCGCAATCTTCGTTCCGCTCGCAGGTCTGGCAGTCGCCTTCGTGCTCAGAGAGCAAAAGTTCAACCACTACTTTACGGGCTTCGCGCACTCGGCGGTTATTGGTGTGCACCACCATTTTTTCCGAAACCGGCATCACACACGAGGCAACCAGATCTTTGACGCCATCCACCTCGACCAGGCAGACCCGGCATGCGCCGATGGCCTGAACTTTTTCGAGATAGCACAGCGTTGGAATCGAAATGCCTATCTGCTTGCAGGCTTCGAGTACCGTCGTTCCCTCTTTAACGGAAATGGCGTTGTTGTCGATGGTTAAGTTGATCATGACTTGTATTCCTTCCTCAAATTATCCGTTTACCAAGTGTGTACTTCTTCCCGATAGTCGCAGCGCAAACAACGCTTCGCTTGGCGTATTGCTGTGGCTTCGTCCCACGACTGCTCCACTTCATCAAAGTTACAGCGCCGACGTTCCACCGGAATAAGCGGCTGCTTTTCACGGCCATAGTTGACGGGATCTGCATCGGGATCGAAGAGGGTGTCATTTTTCTTCTCCTCGCGCCAGAACGCATGATTTTTTCCGGTCAGGAAAAGATCGATTCCAACCGCTGCTTTTTCGCCTTCGGCAACCGCTTCAATCACCGAAGACGGTCCATTAACCACATCACCGCCAGCAAAAATCCACTCGGTGGAGGTCTGCTTGGTGACGGCATCTGTTGCCAGATAACCGGTGCGTTGAACATGAAGATCGAGGCTGCCGCTTAATTCCGCAAGATCAACACGCTGACCGATCGCTGCAATCACCTGATCGCACGGTACGATGAAATCTTCTTCCTCGCCGGCAACCGGACGCCGCCGACCTGAGCGGTCGAACGCACCAAGAATCATAGGCTTGCACCGGATTCCCGTCACTTTACCGTCTTCGACGACAATCTCTTCCGGTGAAGTCAGCAGTTGGAGCTTAACGCCTTCAGCTTCAGCCTCTTCGATTTCCTCTTTATACGCAGGCATCTGTTCGCGGGTTCGACGATACAGAATGGTGACCGACTTGGCATCAAGACGAGCCGCTGTACGCGCCGCATCAATCGCTGCATTACCGCCGCCGATCACAACCACATTTTTTCCGACCGGAACGGAGCCGCGAATATTATATTCCCGAAGGAAGGTCATCGCTTCCATCACCCCTTCAGCATCCTCTCCGGGCAGTCCGAGTTTAAGCCCTTCGGGGGCCCCCACCCCAACAAATACGGCTTCGTAACCTTCGTCCTTCAAACCCTGGAGCGTGAAGTCCTTGCCAAGCCTTTTGTTGCACTGAATGTCGACGCCGAGCCGTTCAATCATACGAATTTCACGGGCCAGAATTTCGCGCGGAAGTCGGTACGAAGGAATCGTCTGCGCCATCATTCCGCCAGGCCGCGGAGCCGCTTCAAAGACGACGGGTTTATAGCCGAGGCGCGCCAGGAAATAGGCGCAGGAAAGCCCGGCTGGCCCTCCGCCGATGATCGCTATTTTTCGGGCGGCATTCTGCGCGTTTTCACGGCACTCAGGCACCTGAATGATCATTTCTTGCTCAACCATGAACCGCTTTATTCCGCGAATCGCCAGCGATTCGTCGAGCGTCGAACGCCGACAGTGCTCTTCGCAGGAATGAAAACAAATACGTGCACAGGCCGCCGCAAACGGATTGCGTTCACGATGCAGTTTGAGTGCATCGGCATAGCGTTTCTCGCCAACCAGTGAAATAAATCCGGGCACGTCGACCGAGGCCGGACAAGCACTCTGACAAGGAGCACGCACTAAGCCCGCACAAACACCGGCACGGCATTTTTTGTCGCGGATATGCTCTTCATATTCTTCCCGAAAATGGCGGATCGTCGAAAGCACCGGATTGGCGGCGGTTTTACCGAGTCCGCACAAGGCCGTCTCTTTGATCTGATTCCCGAGCGAAATCAGCTTTTCAATATCCCCCTCTTCGCCTTTTCCTTCGCAAATGCGCTCAAGAATTTCGAGCAGGCGTTTGGTTCCAACGCGGCACGGGGTGCATTTCCCGCACGACTCTTCCTGAACAAATTCCAAGAAGAAGCGGGCGACGTCCACCATACAGCTCTCTTCGTCCATCACAATCAACCCGCCGGAGCCCATAATAGCACCGAGTTCGTTGAGCGATTCATAGTCGAGCGGTACATCGAGGTGTTCCTTAGGAATGCACCCCCCCGATGGCCCCCCCAGCTGCGCGGCTTTGTAGGGCTTCCCGTCAACAATTCCGCCGCCGATATCATAGATCAGTTCGCCCAAAGAAATACCGATCGGAACTTCGACCAACCCGGTATTATTAACCGCTCCGGCCAGCGCAAACACCTTCGTGCCTTTGCTCTTTTCTGTTCCAAGCTCCGCATACTTCTCTGCGCCTTCATACACGATGTACGGAATGTTCGCAAAGGTTTCCACATTGTTCAGCAGCGTCGGACGATCCCATAATCCTTTGATCGCCGGGAACGGCGGACGCGGACGCGGTTCGCCGCGGTTGCCTTCAATCGAAGTCATCAGCGCCGTCTCTTCTCCGCAGACAAACGCGCCGGAGCCGCGACGGATTTCCAGATCAAATGAGAAGCCCGAGCCCATAATATTTTCGCCCAGCAGTCCCAGTTCGTGCGCTTGATCGATTGCCTTCTGCAGACGCTCAATCGCAACAGGGTATTCCGCACGGCAATAAACATACCCCTGATTTGCGCCTACGGCATAACCAGCAATTGCCATCCCTTCAATTACACTATGAGGATCGCCTTCCAACACGCTCCGGTCCATGAACGCCCCTGGATCGCCTTCGTCTGCATTACAGACCACGCTCTTGAAGTCCGATTCCACTGCCCGCGTAAATTTCCATTTAAGGCCAGTCGGGAACCCTCCCCCCCCCCCCCCGCCCCGGCCGGATTTCAGAATCCCGGCAACCAGCATGTCAGGATCCATTGCAATCGCTTTTGCCAGCGCATGATATCCGTTCAACGCGATGTATTCCTTGATCTCCAGCGGATCAATGTTGCCGCAGTTGCGCAGTACGATTTTTTTCTGTCGTTTAAAATAGTCAATGTCATCAAACCCGGCGATCGGCTTCCCGCTCGCGGCGTCCTTATGCAGAAGATCCATTACGATCTGTCCATGCTTGATGTGCTGCTCAACAATTCGCTGCGCGTCTTCTACACCGATGCCCTGATAAAACACGTTATCCGGCATAATTTTCGCCACAGGTCCTGCCGCGCATGGGCCCATGCAGCCGGTTTCCACTACATTTACTTTGCGCCCCAGATCATGCTTTTCGATGGCCTCCTTAAACGCACGGCAAATCTCTAGGGCCCCCGAGGCCAGACAACCGCCGCCGACACAAACCAATATTTCGCGTTTCGTTCCGTCACGGTTTGCGGACAATGAATGATCTGCCCGCATTCCCATGCGTAAAATTTCCGCCGCTTTAATTTTTTTCAAATCTGCAATTGAATTAATTTTTGAGTCCATGGCTACGCAATCTCCATTTCAGGTTCACAATAAGGAGCAAGAATTTGCTTAATGCGGGCAGGCTTTACGCGCTGGTGAACATCATCATTAATCATAATCGCCGGCGCCAATCCGCAGGCTCCGAAACAACGCGCTACTTCCAATGAAAAAACCTTGTTCTCTGTGGTTTCGCCTACATCAATGCCCAGTTCTTTTTTGATGGCGGCCAATACCTGCTTGCCTCCACGGACATAGCATGCCGTCCCCAAACAGACGCGAATGACATTTTTCCCGCGAGGCTGGGTGGAAAAAAATGAATAAAATCCAACGACCCCGGCAACTTCGCTGTACGGTTTATCCATTTTAGTGGCGATATAACGCAGAACATCTTCAGGAAGATATCCAAACAACCCTTGGGCAATCTGAAGAACAGGGATTAGTCCGCCCTTCTTTGTGCGATATTCAAGGAGAACTTCATCCAGTTCCCTAAAAAGGGCTTCTTTGTCGGGTTCTGTTCCACAACAACAGGTTACACTACTATCTGAATTCGACATAGCCTCTGCCTCCCTTGGGTTACGTTTACACAATTGCGGAAAATCCACACTGCAAAATAGCCGCACATTCAAATACTTCAACCAGATAAATCCCCTCCCTATATCTTTATATTTTATATCGATATGGACCAATCGATATCTCTGTGCTTCTTCATATTTATAGTTGCGCCCTCTTTGTGTGCTTGCTCGCACAGTACCCCTTCACACTATAACGAGAAAGGCTTTAGGTTCTTGAACAGAGTGATAGAGAGGGGTCGGTGGATGTGGAGCCTCTTTATCCTGTCTCCACGTTCAATCGCATTAGGCGTTATAACCCCATGGGCATCATTCTTATCGAGCCTCAAAGTGCCGGATTATTAGCCTAGGGCAACGCCTAGGTTCAATGGTCAAAATCATTTCGAGCCCTGGGGCGGTTAACGGTTCGTTGCCCGCTCTTCTTGGCAGGGGCTTGATGAGAGATGGTCCCACATAACCGGCGTTGCCCTAGGCTGGATATAGCGCGCTGGCCCGAAGAGTTTGGACATCGCAGTGAGGGGATGGAGAGGACACATTTCCAGTCCGTGTTTCTACTCTCTCTGCGAGGTCCGAGCACAACTCAACACATTACTGAACCGTAATTAATATTTCGCCTTTTGCGGTAACACTTTTTTCAGACACATGCCTAAGATCATGATGTCAGAGGGATTCACTCCGGAAATACGCGATGCCTGACCCAAATTTTCGGGACGTATTTTCTTTAGCTTTTCACGGGCCTCATAGCGCAGGCCTTTCACAAAATCATATTCAAAATCAATCGGTATACTCTGCTTTTCCTGCCTCTTGGCAATCTCTATGCGGTCATGTTCGCGCTTAATGTATCCGGCATATTTCACCGTAATTTCCACCTGTTGCTTAACATCCGCGTCTAATCCCGGCATCTTCTGAGGCAAATCTTCATAGGTCATCTCCGGGCTACGTAGCAATTGTGCTAGTGACTTCCCTTGATTAAATACTTTTTCCAGCCTTTCGAGCTCCGCAACAATCTGATTCCATTGCGTTGAAATCTCGGCCAGGGCTGTCGAGTCGACTATATCGAGCTGTTTGGATTTGTCCAAAAGTCGAAAATATGCATTATCCTGTCGCAGAGTTAATCGATGTTCGGAGCGTGATGTAAACATGCGATACGGCTCATCCGTTCCCTTGGTAACCAAGTCATCGATCAGAACGCCAATGTAGCTTTCGTTCCGGCTCAGGATAAATGGATCGCGGCCCAGCACCTTTAGAGCCGCATTTACACCAGCAATAAATCCCTGTCCGGCGGCTTCTTCATATCCAGTTGTTCCGTTTAACTGACCAGCAAAATAGAGATTTTCCACCCGCTTGGTCTCCAATGTATGCAACAGCTGAGTAGGGTCCGCATAGTCATATTCAATCGCATAGCCCGGACGCAGGATTTGTGCATGTTCCAGTCCGACGATAGAATGGATCATCTGCTCCTGCACCTCTTCAGGAAGACTGTTGGAGGTGCCGTTTGGATAGAGACGGATGCTTTCGCGACCCTCGGGCTCAACAAAAACATGATGAGCGTTGACAGCCGAAAATTTTACAATTTTGTCCTCAATAGAGGGACAGTAGCGCACGCCGGTGCCTTTCACCATGCCGCCATACAGCGAGCTTCGGTGAAAATTGTCCGCAATAATTTGATGTGTCCGCTCATTGGTATGCGTCAAGTAACACGGAATTTGGTCGCTTCCGGGAAACCACGGACGCAGCGACGAAAGTTCCACTTGAAACATGGACTCTGCGGTCGGATTCCTCCCTGCCGATTGTTCTACGTGGAACATCCGCCATTCGTTTCGAGCCGCACGAGAGTAAAAGGGCGGGGGAGTGTCGCCCGGCTGAATCTCCATTTTATGATAATCGACGGAATCCCTATGAATGCGCGGTGGCGTTCCGGTTTTCATACGGCCTAAATCAAAGCCGAGCCTTAAGAATGACGCCGACAGCTCTTCGGCAGATTCCTCCCCCATGCGGCCTTCATTGATACTTTTATGCCCGATGAGCACGCGCCCTCTTAAAAAAGTTCCGGTACAGATCACCACCGACTGCGCACGAATTGCTCCGGCATTACGGGCCTTTATCCCCGTTATCTTTCCATTTTTCACGTCGATTTCGGTCACCAGATCCTCAAGAATATCGAGGTTTTTCTGCATGGAAAGCACGGCTTGAATGCGGAGCGGAAAACGATCTTTGTCGCACTGAAGTCGATTGGCCTGAACTGCTGGTCCTTTTCGGGTATTCAGCATCCGGTATTGTATGCCGGTATAATCCGCATTCCGTCCCAGCTCGCCGCCCAGCGCATCCAGCTCCGAAACAATATGCGATTTAGCAATCCCGCCGATGGAGGGATTGCAAGGCAGACGCCCAATCAGTGATCGATTAATCGTAACCAATAAGGTTTTTGCACCGAGGCGGGCTGACGCCAGCGCTGCCTCATACCCGGCGTGGCCACCGCCTACTACAATCACATCATATAAAGTCTTTTCCATATATAAACCTCAAAAGAATGTCATATAATCTCGACACTCTTTGTTCGGGTCAACCGTACGCCGTACTCTTTCTGGTCTTTGGATGCAACCCGATAGCCCTCTTTTTATAGGCATTAAACTTTCACGGAAGAGTCCAAAAATCTACATAGAACAGCAGGCAGTTGCCCTTTTCGGGCTCGGTAAGCCCATGTTTTTTAACGCTTTAAATAAACAGTTATCAGCGTCAATTGACGAGTAGCTCCTTTTATATGAGTAAAAAGCCTGTTTGCGAAAAAGCCAAAGCGGCTTTGTTTGTTATTACGTTTCCAGTTCAGCGAGGGCGAGCGAGGCGGCTTGGCGCTCAGCTTGACGTTTGCTGCCCGCGGTCGATTTCCAGCTTTTGTTGCAGGCTTTTACTTCAACGGTAAAGATGCGCGCATGTTCCGGGCCGGCAGTTTCGATCGTTTCGTATTCGGGAATATCGAATCCATTGCGTTGGGCATATTCCTGTAGCGAGCCTTTGGGATTTCTCTTTGTAGGGGCAATACCGGTGCTGTTTTCAAGTTCAGGAATGAAGATCTTCTTGAAGACTTTATTGGCGGCACGCGCCCCGCCGTCGAGCCACGCCGCGCCGATGATGGCTTCCACGGCATCTGCAAGGTTGGAGGAGCGGGCGGCTCCGCCGTTTTTTTCTTCGCCACGGCCGAGGCGCAGAAAATCGCTAAGACCCGCATCGGCACCAATCCGCGCGAGCGTGCGGTCCTGCGTCAGGTGGCTGCGCAGCTTGCTCATATCGCCTTCCCGCGCGTCGGGCTGAGTTTTAAAGAGATGTTCTGCGGAGATGAGGCTGAGCACCGCATCGCCGAGATATTCAAGGCGCTGGTTATCGTCCAACGTATCGGGATTTTCGTATCGGAAAGAGGGATGCGTGAGGGCGAGCTCCAGCAGCGATCTTTTTTTAAAGCGGTATCCGAGAGTCTGTTCAAGCTGACGTAGTTTGGATTTCATGCGGGCGAAATAATTTTATTTAGGGCCGTTTCGTATGTTTCATTTAGGTGCCTGTTTATCAGAAAGAAGCGGCGGTGCCAATCTTTGTGTTTATGACCTTCGGCAACGCCGGAGACAAAACTTTCTTTTTCAGTTGAGGTGAAAGGGGGATTCGTGTAATACGGATTCAAAACAATGTTTTATAAGTGGCGGTTGGCTTTAACAGCGAGGACCGTGGGGTATCGAAAGTTGGTAAACAAGGGGACGCGAATGATGGATGCAAAAATTTCAAAAATGATCCGGGACGGAGAGGGCGTAGTTGGGATTGAATTGGGCTCTACCCGTATAAAAGCGGTTTTGATTGGGCCGGATAATATGCCGGTTGCATCAGGCGGCCACGGCTGGGAAAACACGCTGGCTGACGGCATTTGGACTTATCCGCTGGAGGAAGTTTGGCAGGGCATTCAGAACAGCGTGGCGGAACTACAGGCCAATGTGGAAAAGAAATACGGTGTTTCGGTTAAAAAACTGAAGGCGATCGGTTTCAGTGCAATGATGCATGGCTACATGGTTTTCGATGCAAACGGCGAGCAGCTGGTTCCGTTCCGTACATGGCGTAACAATATTCAGGAGCAGGCTTCGAAGGAGCTTACCGCACTGTTTGATTATCCGATTCCGCAGCGCTGGAGCATCGCCCACATTTATCAGGCGATTCTGAACAAAGAAGAGCACATTGGTAAAATTGCCCACGCGACCACGCTGGCGGGCTATGTTCATTGGAAGTTGACCGGCGAAAAGGTGATGGGCGTCGGCGAAGCTTCCGGCATGTTCCCGATTGATATCCACACGCAGGACTACAACGCGAAGATGCTGAAGCAGTTCGATGCCAAGGTTGCCGGTATTGTCAGTTGGAAGCTCAAGGATCTGCTGCCGAAGGTGCTGGGTGCCGGCGAAGCCGCGGGCGCGTTGACAGAAGAGGGCGCTAAGCTGCTTGATCCGACCGGCAACCTAGAAGCCGGTATTCCGTTCTGCCCGCCGGAAGGCGATGCGGGAACGGGCATGGTGGCCACCAACAGCGTCGAAGTGCGCACCGGGAACGTTTCCGCAGGTACTTCCGTTTTCGCGATGCTGGTGCTTGAAAAGGATCTCAAGAAGGCGCACCACGAAATCGATTTGGTCACAACGCCCGACGGCAAGCTGGTCGGCATGGCGCACTCCAACAACTGCACCTCCGACTACAACGCATGGATTAACCTGCTTGGCGAAGCGGCCAAGGTGCTGGGTGCGAAATTCGATACGCCGAAGCTGTTCGACTCGCTGCTGCAAGAGGGACTGAAGGGTGACGCCGATTGCGGCGGACTCCTCTCTTACGGGTATCTCTCCGGTGAACATATTACCGGCTTCAGCGAAGGGCGCCCGCTCTTTGCCCGTTCGCAGGACAGCAAATTTACGCTGGCCAACTTTATGCGGACGCATCTCTATTCCGCGCTGTGCGCGATGCGTACCGGAATGAACATTCTGATGGTGGAAGAGGGGGTTGAGGTCGACGAGATCCGCGGCCACGGCGGATTCTTCAAGGCGGCGGAAGTTGGCCAGCGCATTATGGCGGCGGCCACGAACGCGCCGGTTTCCATTCTCGAAACCGCCGGTGAAGGCGGTGCCTGGGGCATTGCGCTGCTGGCTTCCTACATGGTCCACAAGAAGGCGGGCGAAACGCTGCCCGAATTCCTGAAACCCATTTTTGCGGGAAGCATCGGCGAAGCGGTTAAGCCGTTGCCGGAGGACGTTGAAGGGTTCAACGCCTATTTCGAGCGTTATCATAAAGGCCTTCCCATTGAGCAGGCCGCCGTCGATACGCTTGCGTAGAAAAGATTAAACCACGAAATACACTAAATAAACGAAAGTATACGTTGAATCCCTTTTCGTGTGTTTGGTGGTGGTAAAGGATTTTGAGACATGGGTTATGAAGCTCTGAAAGAGAGAGTCTGCGCGGCAAACAAGGAAATAAACCGCGTTCAGCTGGCGATCCTGACTTGGGGCAACGCCAGTGAGGTGGATCGCGTGGCGGGCGTTTTTGCCATCAAGCCGAGCGGAGTCGATTATGCCGAAATGACACCAGACGATATTCCGATCATTTCGCTCGAAACGGGCGAGAAGATAGAAGGGGAGATGAATCCTTCTTCTGATACTGCAACGCATTGGCATTTGTATAAGGTCTTTGAGGATATTGGTGGCGTAGTGCACACGCACTCAACGTATGCCACGGCGTGGGCGCAAGCTCATCGCGAAATTCCTTGTCTTGGGACCACTCATGCGGATACATTCTACGGCTCTGTACCTTGTACCCGTCCGCTGACGCAGTCGGAGATAGAGGGCGAGTATGAGTTGAATACCGGCAAGGTGATTGCCGAACATTTTGAAGTGAACGGGCTGAAAGCCTCGGAACTGCCCGGGGTGCTGGTTTCCAGCCATGCTCCGTTTACTTGGGGAACCAACGCTATGAAGGCGGTGGTTAATGGCCGCATCCTTGAGGAAGTGGCTAGGATGGCGTCCGTCACACTGGAGCTCAATTCGGGCATCGGTGTGGTGGATCAGTATTTGATGGATAAGCATTATCTCCGGAAGCACGGAGCGAATGCCTATTATGGGCAAAACAAAACAGGAGAGGGTTAATGATGGCATTACCATTAGCTGCGGCGGCAGCTAAATCAACATTGGTCGGACTGGACTGGGCGGTTATTCTCGCCTATTTCGTTGTAATCGGGGTCATTGCGTGGTGGTCGGGGCGTAACCAGAAGGATACGGAAGACTACTTTCTTGCAGGTCGTAACGCCGGCTGGTTTGTAATCGGCGCCTCGATCTTCACCTCGAACATTGGTTCGGAGCACATTGTCGGCTTGGCCGGGCAGGGTGCCTCCACCGGGATGGCGATGGCGCACTGGGAACTGCATGCATGGGTACTCATTATGCTGGCCTATATCTTTGTTCCGTTCTACTACCGGGCCGGGGTCTACACGATTCCCGAATTCCTGGAAAAGCGTTTTGGCGCTACCGCCCGTGGTATTCTCTCCGGCGTCTCGCTGGCAGCCTACGTGCTGACCAAGGTGTCGGTAACGGTTTATGCCGGTGCGATCGTGTTTGAAGCGCTGTTGCCGGATGTTCGTATCGGCAATGTCGGTCCGTTCTGGATTGGCGCGTTCACCACAGTTATTCTGACCGGTGCCTATACCGTGTTCGGCGGCATGCGCGCCGTACTCTACACCTCCGCGCCGCAGGCGATTATTCTCGTTCTGGGTTCCGGCTTCGTCACCTACTATGGTCTGGGCGAGCTCGGTGGCTGGGGCAAAATGGTCGACATCTGCGCAGCCAATGCGGATCAGTTTGCCCTGTGGCGTCCGCTCTCCGACCCCGAATTTCCGTGGCTCGGCGTGATGATCGCCTCCCCGATCATTGGTATCTGGTACTGGTGCACCGACCAATACATCGTGCAGCGCGCCCTGACCGCCAAGGATTTGGCTACGGCCCGCCGCGGTTCCCTTTTCGGGGGCGTCCTGAAGCTTACGCCCGTGTTGATCTTCCTCATTCCTGGTCTGATGGGCTGGGCATTGCATGATGCGGGCATAATTCATATTCCCATGAAGATAGTTAATGGTGTGGAAACTAATATTGTTAATGGAGACTTGGTGTTCCCGACGCTGGTGACCTCGTTGCTGCCCGACGGTATGCGCGGTTTGATTATTGCTTGCATGCTCGCGGCGCTCATGAGTTCGCTCGCTTCGCTGTTTAACTCCAGTGCGTCGCTCTTCACGGTAGACATTTATCAAAAATTTGTTCACGACAAGTCACCGAAGCACTATGTCACGGCGGGTCGTGTTGCAACGACCGTGGTCGTGATTTTGGGCATGGTCTGGATTCCCGTCATGCACAGAATTGCCGGTGGCGGTCTCTATCAATACCTGCAGAATGCGCAGAGCTATCTTGCGCCGCCGATCACGGCCGTGTTCCTGCTGGGATTGTTCTGGCCGCGCATGAACCGCGCCGGTGCGGTGTGGGGAATGACCATTGGTTTTATCCTCGGCCTCGGTAAGCTGACCATTCAGGCGCTCTTCGGTGCGGCTGATGGCAAACTGCATACGCCCGTTCTTGCACAAATCGGTGACTTTAACTGGCTGTATGCTTCCGGGCTGTTGCTCTTTGCCAGTATTGCTGTGATGGTTATTGCATCCTTGGTAACGCCTCCGCCGTCGAAGGAAGAAACCGAAGGCTTGACGTATGCGTCGATCACCGGCGATGCGAAGGACGAAATCAAGGCGAGCTGGGACATGGGCAACAAGATTCTTGCTTCGCTCATTGGTCTTGGCGTGCTCGGGATGTACCTCTACTTCACCTTCTGGCTTAAATAAACGGATGAAGGAGAAGATGATGAAAAAAATTCTATCCGTACTTGCATGTGCAGCCCTCGTGGGCTGCTCCGCTAAACAGGAAACTGCCGTTTCCGATTTTGATTCGATTCAGCAGTTCACGCTGAAGAATAAG
>CAYOBH010000002.1:6714-29091 GCA_964402125.1 uncultured Verrucomicrobiota bacterium | reverse complement strand
GGCGTGATCGGGATGTACCTCTACTTCACCTTCTGGCTCAAATAACCACTTCATCAGGAGAGAATAATGAAAAAAACGATTCTTTCCGTGATCGCATGCGCAGCCCTCGCGGGTTGCGCTTCCGTCAAGGTCTCCGACTTTGACTCGGTCAAGGAATATACGCTTAAGAACAAGAACGGCATGATCGTGAAGATCACCAACTATGGTGCAACGATCACGTCGATCGTCGTCCCCGACCGCGATGGAAACATGGCGGACGTGGCCCTTGGATACGACAGTCTCGAAGGCTACATCAATGCCATTGATCGTCCCTATTTCGGGGCGGTGGTTGGTCGCTATGGCAACCGGATTGCCAAAGGAAAGTTCACCATCGATGGGAAGGAATATGTGCTCAAGACCAACGATGGGGAAAACCATCTGCATGGCGGCAACATGGGCTTCGACAAGGTGGTCTGGACCGCCACGCCGGTTGAAAACGGCGTCAAGTTCAGCTATCTGGCGAAGGATGGCGAAGAAGGCTATCCGGGTAACCTGAATCTCAGCGTTACCTACACGCTCACCGACGAGAACGAGATCGTGATGCACTACGAAGCCACGACCGACAAGGCGACGGTCGTCAATGTGACCAACCACACCTACTTTAACCTCGCGGGCGAAGGCAGTGGGTCGATCGACGATCATTTGCTGCAGATCAACAGCACGAAGTTTTCCGTGGTCGGCGCAGGTTTGATCCCGACTGGCGAGCTGCGCAATGTTGCCGGAACACCGTTCGATTTCCGTCAGCTGAAAGCGATCGGTAAGGATGTCGCTGCAGACGACGCGCAGATTGCCATGGGACCGGGCTACGATCATAACTGGGTCCTGGATCGCAAGGGCAAGGGACTGGAAGTGGCCGCGACAGTGTACGAACCCAAGAGCGGTCGCGTGCTGGAAGTCATCACCGAAGAACCGGCCATCCAGTTCTATGGCGGCAACTTCCTCGATGGTCGCTTGGTTGGGAAATCGGGCAAAGCCTATGGACTTCATAGTGGTTTGTGCCTCGAAACCCAGCACAGCCCCGACAGTCCGAATCGTCCGGAATGGCCGACCACGATTCTGCGCCCGGGCGAAAAATACGACACGACCACCATCTACAAATTCAGCACAAAATAAGGCTGACCTCAGCCCACCCGCAGGGGTGGGCTGTTTATTTGAAGACTAATTCAACTTTATTAAATAAGGAGTAATTCACATGTCAAAAAAGCTAGATCTCTGGTTCGTGACCGGAAGCCAGCACCTCTACGGGCCCAAAACGCTCGAGCAGGTCGCCGCCGATGCGAGGCAGATCGCCGAGGCACTTAATGCCGACAAGTCCATCTGCGCCAACGTGGTGTGGAAGCCCACCGTCAAGACCCCCGACGAAGTGTACGCAATGTGCCGCGACGCCAATGCGGATGAAAACTGCATCGGCCTCATTACGTGGATGCACACCTTCAGCCCCGCCAAGATGTGGATCCGTGGGCTCACCACGCTGAAGAAACCCTTCGTGCACATGCACACGCAGCATGGACGCGATATTCCGTGGTCCGAGATCGACATGGACTTTATGAACCTGCACCAGTCCGCCCACGGGGGACGCGAGTTTGGCTTTATCTGCAGCCGCCTGCGCAAGAACCGCACGGTGGTGGTCGGCCATTGGGAAGATCCGTCCGTTCGCGAAGAGTTGAGTGTTTGGACCCGCGCCGCCCTTGGCTGGAACGAAGCCCAAAACCTCAAGGTAGCCCGGTTCGGCGATAACATGCGCGAAGTGGCTGTGACCGAGGGCGACAAGGTCGAGGCCCAGATCAAGTTCGGCTATTCCGTCAACGGCTTCGGCATGGGCGATCTCAAGGCCTACGTCGACAAAGTAACGGAAAAGAAGATCGATGCACTGATGAAGGTCTACGAGAAAAAATACAACATTGCTCCGAAGGCTCAGAAAGACAAGATCCGCGAGCAGGCCCGCATCGAAATCGGCATGCGCACCTTCCTGGAAGAGGGTGGATTCGGCGCCTTCACCACCACGTTCGAAGACCTGCACGGCTTCAAGCAGCTTCCCGGTCTTGCCGTCCAGCGCCTGATGGCCGATGGTTATGGCTTTGGCGCCGAAGGCGACTGGAAGACCTCCGCCATGGTTCGCATCATGAAGGTCATGGGCGAAGGGCTGAAAGGCGGCACGTCGTTCATGGAAGACTATACCTACCATCTGGATCCCGAAGGCGGACAAAAGGTGCTGGGTGCGCACATGCTCGAAATCTGCCCGTCCATCGCGGACGGCAAGCCTTCGATCGAAACCCACAAGCTGGGGATCGGCGGCAAGGACGATCCGGCCCGCATGGTGTTCTGCGCACCGGCCGGCCCGGCGATCAATGTTTCCCCGATCGACATGGGCAACCGTTTCCGCGTGATCGTCAACGAAGTGGAAGCCGTCAAGCCGGAACACGATCTGCCGAAGCTTCCGGTAGCCCGCGTTCTGTGGAAGCCCCAGCCCTGCTTGAAGGTGGGTGCTGCTGCTTGGATTCTGGCTGGCGGAGCGCACCACACGGTCTACACGCAGCAGGTGGATACCCGCCACATCGAAATCTTCTGCGAAATGGCGGGTGTCGAGATGGTTGTCATCGACGCCGACACCAAGCTGCGCAGCTTCAAAAATGAACTGCGTTTGGGCGAAGTCGCGTTCAAATAGGGAAAAAAGGTAGGGGCGCTTTTCTTAAAAGCGTCGCGGACGGCTCAGCGAGCCGTCCCTGCCAACCTGAAAACCTCTACAGAATGCTGTAGAGGTTTTCGTTTATCAGGACTGATTTCTGAGCCTGTTGCGAATATTCATGCCCGATTATTCTACTTCAGCTCGGGTAATATCCTTCCCAGTCACATTGGATGATATGGCCTCGTCGTTCTGCCCAAATGTAATCGACCAAATTTGACTGGGTGCGTAATAAAAGGTGATCGAATTTTCCTCTACCTCTCGCCGCATAAGATCACTTGTATAGTAGAGAACTTCGTCTTTAGTAAGTGCTCGGTTCAGACATATTCTGGCCGCCTGTTCCACCGTTTCAGGCGAATCGTAATACGTTTGAAGTACCTTACGCTCAGCATCTGTAAGCCTATCAACAGGAGATAGTTGATGAGCACATCCAAATATGAGTAACGGCAGGATCATGATTTTGATGATTCTATTCATTTTGAACCTATAACTGCTCAAACATTATCAAAGCGAAAGCGCTAAATAAGTATGCACAACAGCCTGCGTACACAAAGCCTAAAATTCGGTCGCATCTACAATTTCGGATTGCGCAGCGCCCCCGAATGTGCGGCGGTGCGCACGAACGGCTATTCTTCTTCCACCCAGACGCGGGAGGAGGAGCTTTGATTGCGCGGTCTTCCGGCGTTGCCGCCGAAGGCGTTTTGCTCGGCGCTAGCGCCGAGCCGGTTGGCGCGGGCGAAGTAGGGGATGGCCAGCAGGTCGGTGCCGTCGGACCATTTGCCTTTAATGCCCACAATGCCGTCGAGCAGATCGGGCATCCATTGGGCGGTGAGCTGGGCGGTGGTTGAAAGCGTCTTATTCAGCGGCTGATCGGTGGATTCAAAGGTGTAGATGAGCGGGCCGTAGCGCAGCGCCACTTCGCCTTGAGTTGCTGCAATTCGGTCATCGCCGTGCACCTTCTGGACGGTCATCGGCAGTTCAAATTCGACGGTATCGCCTTCTTCCCATCGGCGCTCTATCACGGCGTAGCCGTTTTTGATTTCGGGCTGGATGCGTTCGCCGTTGAGTTTGATCCAAAGGAGGCCGTTGGCCGCCGGTTCGGTGGTGTAGAGTTCGCTGACATTATGGTTGGGCACACGGATGTGGAGCGGAAACTTACGCCGTTTCTCCGGGTTCACGGTAATCGATACCTTGCCGTTCCACGGATAGTCGGTTTTCTGCACCATTTCAATGTCGGTGCCCGCCACATCGGGAACGGTGATTCGGCTGCCGAGGAACATGTTGACGTAGAGGTTATCCTCATCTTTGACGTAGGTCCAGGTCGGCAGCATCAGCAGGACGCGCGGAATATTGCCGACGCAGCAGGGGCAGCCGTGCCACGGATAGCGCGCGTTGTTCTGCGTGAGCGGATTCTGGTAATAGAAGTTTTTCCCTTCCAGATCGAGCGAGCCGAGCAGCGCGTTGTAGAGCGACTCTTCGTAGAGATCGGCGTAGCGGGCATCGTGGTAGGCCATGTTGAGTTTATGCTCAAAGAAGATCAGGCCGCAGCTGGAGCACGATTCGCAGTAGGCGCCGTGGCGCAGGGAATAGTCGGGGCCGAAGCCCTCGGAGGTTTCGCCGCTGCCGATGCCGCCGGTGATGTAATATTTGCGGTTAATGATGTTGTCATACAGGCTCATCACCGCGCTCTGGTAATCGACGTCATGCGTTTCCATGGCCACATCGGACATCCCAGCATAGGTGTAGGACGCACGCACGGCGTGGCCGACGGCTTCGTACTGCTCGATCACCGGAGCGTGGCTTTGGTCGTATTCGCTGCCGCCGGTACGGCTGTCGAGGAGGAATTTAGCGAGCTGAATATAAGGGGCCCCCTTTTCTTTACCTTCGACCGTATTCACAAAGCGGCCGAAACGCACGAGCGCCATTTCCATGGCCTGATGGCCGTCGTACCACACCTTCTTTCCGGGTTCCGGGCCAATATTGGCGACCCAGCAGTCGGCCAGTTTTTTGGCGGCGTTGTAGAGGCGAAGGTCTTTGCCGTCGGTCAGCATATAGTGAGAAACCGCCGCTTCGAGGAAATAGCCCGCCACATAACCTTCATGATCTGCGCGGTGGCGGTCCGACCAATGCTCCCAGTCGCGCAGCGTAAAGACGGTCTGCAGATAACCGTCCGGCTCCTGCGCGGCCAGTGCAATCGGAATCCACTCGTCGAGCGTTTGGCGCATCTTGGCCTGCGCCTGAATCATTTCTTCGTCGCCCTGCGGATCCACCATCAGCGCAATGCAGATCGACTCCATCGTGTTGTAAATCCACGCATTGGAGAAAACATATCCGCGGTGATCTTCGTAGGGCTTGCCCTGCAGTTTGTTGGCTGCGTCGATAAAGTTGTTGATGCCGCCTTCGGGCAGGTTGGGGTCGTTAATTTTGTCGATACAGTGAGGAATCCAGTTGACGATAATCGCCTTGGCGCGCGCATTCCAGAGCGGGCTGTCGATGGTGTAGGGCATGGTATCGACCGGCTGCAGGTTTTTGGCCGGCGGAGGTTCCACCACCTTCACGTTCAGTGTATCCGCTCCCGATTTTCCATCAATAGTTGCGGTCAACTGCAGCAGATATTCGCCGGGCGCGCTGAAGCTCGCAGTGGCGTCCAGCTTTTCGGCATCGTCAAAGGTGACCCAACCGGGGCCGGAGAGCTTGCTCCACGCGACGGAGGCTTCGCCCTTTAGGGCTTTAATCTCGCCGCCGAGGTAGGTTTTGCCGTTCAGCATCACCATGCGGTCGTCCTCGGTTTTGACGTTGGGCGGGAACGTCGGCGAGTTGCCGGAATCGAGCACGCGCCATTCCAGAATGCCGGTGGAATATTCACCTGCGCCGACAATTTCGAGACGAAGTTTCGTGGTGGTTACCGCATCAAACTGGAGCGTGTTAAACCGGTCAGCGGCGTTGCCCAGTGTTTCCTCAGAAGAAACCGGCGCAAATTGATTTCCGTCCCAATAGAGTAGGCGGGCGGAGGAGGGGAGACGTACGCCCTGACGGTCGTCCCACCAGAAAACTTCCACGGCGTCGGTGCTGATCGGTTGGCTCCATTCATACTGCACCCACTGCGTTCCGGTCTGCGGCCAGTTGCCGTAGCTGCCGTTATTTCGATTATTGGAGCGGCGCGGCCGAACGTCGTCGTTGAGCGCATCGACCGACGTGTCGCCGGAGACGTATGAGGTCGACGGTACGGCGACCAAGGCCATGTTGGCTGCTTCTTCAGCCATCACCGAGAGGGCGCATAAGCACATTAGAGTCGTGAGTATTGCTTTCATGGGGGTTCTCCTTTTCCTGACCAGATTCAGTGAGACCATTGATACCCCTTTGTCTCCTTCAGTGCAATCTTGAGATAGACTGAGCGGAGGCGTTACCATTTTCGATAAAATCGGAAAACAGATTGAGCGCCTATCCGAAATTACAGAAAGGGTGTTGCTTTATCTGAGTGACCCCTACCTTTACGCCCCTCTGCCTTTATTTTCTACCTAACCCAATATATTTCAGACATTACTGTACAGTTGCATTTTTCTATCAGAACACCACTTTTTGCATCCACGATGAACACATTCTCATCTGCGGCAATCGCAATTCTTGAGCCGGATGGAGATACTGAAAACGTCCAGAAAGTTTCCGGAAATACTACCTTGTCACTCCCAACCCTTTCTTCGTTTAAACTTCCATCTGGATTAAATTTCAATAAATACAATGTATAACCGTCGCCTGAGCTGAGCTCTCTTACTGCATATAATCCCCTGCTATCGGATGCCCATTTCCCAAACTCAGTAGGCAATGTATTTCCAGAATCAATCTCATATATATAACAGGCACCGAACTTGTCTTTCATATCAAAACGACCCTCAAAAAGTATCTTCTTGCCGTCAGGAGACCATTTTGGAGGAAACCCTTGAGTTAGAGACAAATGCGATTGAAAAGACGGTTCTGTTAGCTGTTTTGGGCACTTAGACTCTGCAAAGTCTATCATCATCAATGAATACATACCTGTTATTTCTTCTCTGTTTTCGTAGAAGAATGCAATTTGAGGGTTAGTTGGAGACCATGAGGCTTTTGAAATTATTCCATTGGTCGAAAAACTATATACAGCATTCGTCTGAGAAGAATCTGCGACCGTAACAAATAGGGAGTTTTGATCGATCCATGCAATCAGTCCTCCTTTTGGCGATATGACTGCGTCAGAAATGTGTTCACTTGGTGGTTGTACGGGTATCTTGGAAATCGGATTCAGATCAAGAGCCTCTACATTTCCAATATACCACTTCTCAGCCTCCTGAATAATGAAGTGCCCCTCCTTGTTGCAATGGAAATAGGATGGATTGGTTGAAATATTTATACTCTGGGAGCCTTCATTTGTAAACTTATGCAAAGTTACAGGTCCTGAGGTATTATGTGAGTCAACAATAATGTCATCCCCATATGCTGCCGATAATACGATGCCTAATAACGTGGCTATCAGAGAAACAGCTCGATGCTTGTTGTGCATTTATTCATCTCTACTTTCTTTAACGTATCTTCTTTATATCACTGCAAAGTGCAAAATATCAACACTATGCTTAGATCAATGAGGCATTATTTTGATTCGAATTCATGCCGTTTAAAGTATCGGCGGGTGTCCTGATGACAGAGTCCGCAGGCGGCGGGTAAGCCGTCCCTATTTCGCTGCTTTAGTTGAGAGCAGGCCGCAGGCGGCATAAATATCCAGCCCGCGTGAGGCGCGGATGGTGGTCAGCAAGCCCTTTTTATTCAGCTCGTCTTTAAACCATTCGAGGGTTTCTTCATCGGTGCCTTGCAGCGCCGTTTCAGGAATCGGGTGGAAGCGGATCAGGTTAATCCGGCAGCGGATACCGTTCAGCAGTTTGCAAAGCCCTTTCACATGCCGCGCGGTATCGTTGAGGCCGTGGAAGACGATATATTCAAATGAGACGCGTCGCTGTCCGCTGAAGTCCCAGCGCCGGATTTCGTCAATTACCTCTTCCAGCGGGTAGGCGATCTGCACCGGCATCAGCTGCTGCCGTTCTTCAGCGAAAGGGGTATGCAGACTGATGGCCAGATGCGCTTCGCTTTCGTTGAGGAATCGGACGAGGCCGGGCGTTATGCCGATGGAAGAGACGGTGATGCGGCGCGGACTCATGGCAAAGCCCCTGTCGGCGGTGAGTATTTCGATGCTCTTGAGCACTTCGTCGAGGTTATCGAACGGCTCGCCCATGCCCATGTAAACGATGTTGGTAACTTCGTTGTGCTCGGGAATACTCCGGATCTGATTCACGATGTCGCCGGCGTTGAGCTGTCCCTGAAAGCCCTGTTTCCCGGTCATGCAGAAGAGACAACCCATTTTGCAGCCGACCTGAGAGGAGATGCAGACGGTTCGGCGCTCCTGAAACGGAATCATGGCGGTTTCAATATGGTTTCCAGCGGCGGTTTCGAAGAGATATTTTTTGGTGCCGTCGGCGCTGATCTGTACCTTGGCGGGTGCATGAAGGCCGAAGCAATAGTGTTCTTCCAGCAGCTCGCGCGCTTTTTTCGACAGGTTGCTCATGTCGGCAATTGCATCGATTTCCTTTTTGTACAGCCAATCGGCGAGCTGCTTGCCGGTAAATTTCGGCAGACCGAGTTCGACGGCCAGCTCGGTGAGCTCCTTGAGTGTTTTTCCAAATAGGGCGGTTTTCATTGGGGGAACCTTGCGGTGGCGGGCGGATGGAATCGAGCTAAAAATAGATTTCGGCGGTTTTGGTGATTTTCGGTCAGCAAGGGCAGAGCTCCAGTTTAAGACCGTCCCACGGGACCGTCACGGCGGAGCCGAGCCTCGACTGAAGCTCCTCGTGCTCGGAATCGTGGGTCAGGTGGATCAGGAACGAGCGCTTTGCCCCTATGCGGTGCAGATGCTCCACGCACTGAGTAATGTTAAAGTGAGTAGGGTGCTCTTTGGGGCGCAGGCCGTCAAGAATCATGGCATCCAGTCCGTTGAGCAGTTCCATAGTTGAATCGGGAATGCGGTTGCAGTCGGGGATATACGCGAGGCTCTGCCCGTCGGCGTCGATCCTAAATCCATAAATGGATTCGGGCCCGTGTTCAACGGGTAGGGGAGTGACGACGGCGTTGCCGACTGCAACGGGCGCGGTCTGCTCAATAAATTGAACCCTCGGGACGCTATCAAAGCTGTAGCCTTTATCCACATAGTCAAATTTCTTGTGCATCATCCGCAGGGTTTCGGCAGAGCCGTATACCGGAATGTGCTGTTGCTGGAGGGTGCTGAAGCGGCGGATATCGTCGAAGCCGTAAATGTGGTCGGCATGAGGATGGGTGATAAAGAGGGCGTCGACCCGCTGGACGCCGAACGACAAAACCTGATCACGAAAGTCGGGCGGCGTATCGAACAGCAGATGTTTTCCGGCGGCCACGACGTAGAGACTGCTGCGGCGGCGACGGTTTTTTGGATTTCCGGAAGTGCACACCGGGCAGAAGCAGCCGATGAGCGGGATGCCGTGTGAGGTACCGGTTCCGAGGAAGGTGAAGTGCATAATGGATGTCGAGCACCCTGAACGAGCTCCGGTTGCGTCAGCCCGAGACCTGTTCGTTCCCCGCTTTCTTGAGCATAAACCATTTCATCGGCTTTCCGATCCAAGCGGTAATCAGTCCGCGCAAAACAAAGAACATACAAATGACGCCGACCGTGAAGGAGGCGACAATCAGCTTGGCAACATTGCGGTTTCCAAAGCCGGTGGAAAAGCCTGCAACGATGGAGGAAACTAAAAATCCGCAGGTCAAAAGCAGGTTGATCATCGATTCAAAAATAAACTGCGCCACGCTGTAAGAATCGCTGGTTTCCGGGCCGACGCCGAAGAATCCGGCCAGCAGACTCAGCATACCCAGCAGAGAGGTCAGCAGAAGCAGCGAGATCATGATGTACCCGCTGCCAAACATAAACGCGGCAAACTTGCTGCGACGGCGGGCGCTGCGTGAAAAGAGGAGGCGTTTTCCGTGAGCCATGAACGCCCGCATGTTTCCGTAGGCCCAGCGCATCTGCTGGCGGAACAGGTCTTTGGGCGTGTAAGGAACTTCGCAGCGCACCCGCAGGTCGTCTACAAATGCAATCCGCTTGCCTTCAGAAATAATCCGAAGAGAATAATCCACATCCTCGGTCAGCGCACCGGACGTCCATCCGCCGCGCTCAATAAGATAACTCTTCTTGACCAGCTCGCCCGATCCGCAGAAGACGCCGGTTTTTGTCAGCACCTTAAGGACCGGAAGAACCACCACGTGGATAATATTCACAATGCCGGTACCCATCAGCGTGCTGTGGTTGTTGTGCACGTTAATGATTTTCCACGCGGCCTGTGCGCCGGCGAGCGTCGGATCCTTAATGACCGGAACAACCAGCCGCTTCAGAAAATCCTTCTTCGGCAGAAAATCGGAATCGAAAATAAGCAGATAGTCCCCGGTGGATTTGGGCAGCATTACGTTTAGATTGCCCGGCTTGAATCCTTCATTACTCCCGCGACGGCTGATTTCAATGCGGGGATTTGCGGCGGCAAAGGCGTCGATCTTTGCAGAAATAGCCGGATCGTTGCTGTCGTCACCAATCATAATCTGGATTTTTTCCCGAGGATAATCGAATTCCAGACAGCGGGCAGCGCAGTTAAGCGCAGCCAGTTCATTATACGTAGGAATTTGAACCGTAACGGTAGGATAGAGCGACTGATCTGTAATGATCTCAGGTCGATTACGCAGGCGACGCAACGCCAAGGCGGCTCCCGTAACGACGAGATACCCAAACGAAAATAGGGAAGTCGTCACCAATATGGTCTGAAAGACCCATCTTAAAATGTCTGTGTTCATAACTTCCTCCCCCGGAGATTTTTTCCACGCCCCCCGGCGTGAAAGAAGCGCGTTGTTTATCCCTATTTCGGAATAAAGGCAATCCCCCTGAGCGCCTTTTTTATTCGGGATGACCGGCAGAAGAGACAATCTTAATTCGTTCCATGCAAAGTAGGACATGCTTCCAGCTTGTCTGTAATTCGTATGGCCCCTGACGGTCTCCTTCCAATCGTGGAAATGGTGTTGGTCCCGTAATCTATTAAATATGCGTCAATTACGTTATCGCGGGGCGGTCTGCTCTGATTTGGTTGCACAGGGGGTGGACCTGCGGATAAACGCTGATGGACACGAATAAAGGAGAAGAAAAGGCGCTGAGCGGTGGGTGAATATATCGACAATGTTTTGACTCCCCCTCTTTTTTGCGTTTCTATGTCTCCAAAAGGGCGCTTGGCGGATCGACCACCCGAGCGAGCAGATAGAAAAAGGGAAGTATTTGCGTGAAATTACTAGATTACGGGACTGCCCCCATATTGGGACGCCAACAAGGATTATTGATGAGTGATATTAAATTAAGAACTCGAGGTTGCGGCGTTATTCATCAGCGTTGCGGCAAGTGTGGTAGCTCCAATGAATCATTTTTTGTTGAGGGAGATTCTCGCGAGCCTAGGCTTATGCAGTGCTCTAACTGTCATACAGTTTTTTATTATGAAGAAGAGACGTCCTATTATCATAAGCCTTTGAGCGAACAATTGGACGGAAAGGTCTGCCCGGAATGTTCGGTAGAGTTGAAGGATCATCTTAAACCATACAAATCTGCTAAAACTTGTAGTAACTGCGATTGTCTATTGCTACGGGAGTCAGTTGAACCAACTGCCTATCGAGAGTTTTATGATCTCTACTCAGATGTTCTTGATCAGTGAAAAGGTGGTTGTTTGCTGTATACGGAAACAAGTCGGAGGACCAAATCAGCACAGAAGATAACCAATAACGCGGAGTTTGCAGAAAAGGTGTATGTTCCGTAACCTATTAAATATGAGGCGATAGAGTTATTTCGGGCGCACCTATTTTCTTCACTAACGTACGTAAAGGGAGGACGAATGAAAAAACTAGATTTTCTTGCCGGGCTTTGTTTCCTGGCCATTTCAATTGCAGTTGGCGGATGTTGTACCAGCAAGACAAGCGATAATCCGGTGGTAAAAACGTCGCGGGGCAAAATCTCGGGGTTTATCGACGAGGGGATTTATACCTTTAAGGGAATTCCGTACGCCAAGGCCGAACGCTTTATGCCGCCCCAACAACCCGACGCGTGGAAAGGCGTGCGCGAATGTGTGGAGTTCAGCAAAATTGCCATGCAGGTGAATAGCTGGTCGCCCGATTCGGCGATGGACGAAAAGGAAATGTTCACCTTGAACGTGTGGTCGCAAGGCCTGAACGACGGGAAGAAACGCGCCGTCATGGTTTGGCTGCACGGCGGTGGTTTCAGTACAGGCGCCAGCGATGATCCCATCAGCCACGGGAAGATGCTGGCTCAAACAGGCGACGTCGTGTTGGTGTCGGTCAACCACCGGCTCAATATTTTGGGCTTCCTCGATTTGTCGGCTTGCGGCGATGCCTACGCGCAATCGGCCAACGTCGGGATGTTGGACATTGTAGAAGCCTTGAAATGGGTGCAAAAAAACATCAAAAAATTTGGAGGCGACCCCGACAACATAACTATTTTTGGTGAATCGGGCGGCGGCGGCAAGGTGGGCACGCTGATGTGCATGCCTCCGGCCAAGGGCTTGTTCCACAAGGCCATTATCCAAAGTGGAACGCTCATTAACGTGATGACCAAAGAAAAATCGGCTGCCGTGGGACTGGCCCTTTTGGAGGTTTTAGGCCTTACCCCCGAAGAGGTAGGCCAGTTGGATTCCATTCCGTATAAGGCATTGGTTGAAGCAGGCGAAAAAGCCTTGGCCAACACCGTGGGAACACGAAGACCCGGAACCTCGACCATGTTTGGTTTCGGCCCCGTGCCCGATGGGAAAGATTTGCTTCAGCAACCCTTTACCCCCGACTTTGCCGACCTTTCGAAAGATGTGCCGCTGCTGATAGGGACCACCTTGAACGAACTGGCAAACACCAGCTATCGCGAAAAAAACCTGACCTTGGAGCAAGCCAAAGAACGCTTGAAGCAAACCTATGGCGACCGTACCGACGAATATGTTGCACTTTATGCCAAGGCGTATCCCAACTTCACCCCGCAAGACCTGCTGTCGATCGATCCCATTTTTCGGCCCAACACCATCATGGTTGCCGATGCACGCGCCCAATCGGAGTATGATACGGCTATGCGTTCTAAGCCTATTCTGGATACGCGCGCCCAAGCTCCGGTGTATACGTACCTGCTCACGTGGGAAAGCCCGGTTGAGGATGGCACCCGCGGATCGTTCCACGGCGTCGACATTCCGCTGGTCTTTAACAACATTGAATTGGGAAAGCATTGGACCGGAAGCAGCGATGATGCCCAACAACTGGCCAATAGGATGAGCGCCGCGTGGATCAACTTTGCCAAAACAGGAAATCCCAACGTAAAAGGCGTGCTGCCTACATGGAGCGCCTACACCCAGGAAAACGGCGAAACCATGATCTTCGATTCAACGTGCAGCATCATGAACAACCACGACCGCGAGCTGATGCAATTCATCAAAGCAGCAGAATAAGAAGAAAAGGTATTGGTCCCGTAATGGCACTTAGATAAAGACATTTTTTTTCGCTTTTGGTTCCGGCGCAATGGGGCAAATTTTTGGCGTATCGCTTTTCCGGCTTATTGATTGTAAGCGGTTCCCGAAATAGGCTATAACCTGAACCCTGATTTAGAAAAACCCTTTTAAAATGGAGAGATAAGGAGTTTCTGTAATGAATATTTTACATATATGTGCAAATCCGAAGCCGACCGAAGAATCGGTCTCCAAGCAGTTGGCCGCCGCCTTTTTTGCCAAGTTGATCGAACTCAAGCCCGACGCCGAGCTGGTGAATGTCAATCTGTACGACGAAAAACCGCCGTTCTATTCCTACGAACTGTTCCGCCGCGCATGGTATCCCGTTTATGACGAAACCTATCAACCCACTAAGGTGGAAGAGATGGCGATGAACTATGCCAGCAAGCAGGCCGAAATGTTCAACGAAGCCGATGTTATTGTCCTGACGATGCCGATGTGGAACTTCAGCGTACCGGCCATCATGAAAGCGTGGATGGATCAGGTGATTGCTCCCGGGCTGACCTTCTCGATCAGCAAGGAAGACGGAATTAAGCCGCTGCATAAGGTGAAGAGCATTGTTCTTCTGGTGGCTTCCGGCAGTATTTATAAAGAAGGTGACGCCCGCGATGCACTGACCAGCCAGGTCCGCAGCGCTTTCGGATTCATCGGCATCGACGATATTGAAATTGTATGGGCCGAAGGCCAGAACCCGCTCTTCTTTGAAAAGAGTGAAGAAAACAAGGCCATGGCGATCGACGCCGCTTCAGAAATCGCCGAAGATATTGCCGAAATGGACCTCTCTGAACCTGAGGCCGAATAGAGAAACGATTTTTGATTTAAGAATGCCGATTGCCGATTTTTGGGTCTGCGACGCCTTAATCCGTAGTCGGAAATTATTGGACGACCACGTGAGACGGTGTGGGTTTGAATCGTTTAGCGGATAAAAGTTCAGATGTAAGGAACAGATGAACCTTTTTGTTAAAATCTGCGGAATCTGCTCAGAGGGAGACCTTGAGCAGATTTCTGCGTTAAAACCCGACGCACTGGGCTTTGTTCAGTGGCCGAAATCGAAGCGCTACGTCGCACCGGAAACGGTCGGCCAATGGAAGACGCCGGGGATAAAACGCGTTGGCGTATTCGTCAGCCCCACCGAAGAGGAACTACGGTATGCTACGCACACCGCCAAACTTGATGTTTTGCAGATTCATCGACTGCCGGACAATTGGAGCGTGGAGCGTAAGCACTTCCATGGGTTGGAAATCTGGCGCGCACTGAAACCCGAAGAGATGGTTTTTATGGAGTGCGGATTTCAGTTTGACCGCTTCCTGCTCGATTCCTATGACTCCGGCACGGTCGGCGGCACCGGAAAAACCTGCGATTGGACTAGGGCGCACGATCTCGTTCGAGCCTCGGACGTTCCGATTCTCCTGGCCGGCGGCCTGACCGCGCAAAACGTCGCCGAGGCCGTTGCCGCCGTTGAGCCTTGGGGCGTCGATATCAGTTCCGGCGTGGAGATTGAACCCGGCGTAAAGGATATCGAAAAGGTTAAGGCCTTCATCAAGGCCTGCCGTTTTTGCGCTTAAAAACGGCGGAGCAGCTTCAGAAACGGCTCCGCCGTTCCATCAACGGGCTTCTCTGACATACTGATTAGGTGCGCCCGGCGTCGGGGCACTGTCATTGGTCTGCACGAGAAAATCGGTGCAGTTGCTATCCGTGTCAGCACCGTCGGGGAATCGGCCCATGCTCTTGCTGACTGCGCCGGTTTCCGGGGCGTTGCGACCGCCGAAACCACCGCGCCCTGAACGCGGCACAACCACAATACAGCCGCCCCGACTCTGTTCTCCTTCGAGGGTGGCCAGCTCGGGACTGGTAATGGTCCCATTGCCGCTTGAATTACTCTGCTGCGATCCGTAGACCATCGCATCAACAACCACCTGGCCGTCTGCATTCATCAGCGCGATCGATCCGGCAGTGGCGGAGAGCGGATCGCCAAACCATTGATTCGGGGCTTCAGCGCCCTTAAAGTTGAGCGCGTCTGCGGAATAAACCACCGGAGTTCCATATCCGTGATTCTCTGCCAACGCTTGGTCGAGCGTAAGGCCGCTGCCCAACGCCTGAATTGCATCACCGCTCTTATGCGGGAAACGCGTGGCCGGTGTAAAACTAATGCCCGTTCCCGTGTCCGAAACATCAACGCCGTCGATCTGGTCGTTTTTGAGCGGAGCCGTCAGTTCAATTTCGCCCGGTGTACCCACAGCACCGCGCCGACCGCCGGGCGGTGCCGCACTGAACGGATGATGCTTTTGATCGTAGCGGTTTCCTTTCGTCCGCCGGTGCCGATCGTCAGCGTATCCCCCACACTCATCTTGGAATTGTCAGCCACCTTGATGGTGGTCGCACCGGCCTTCACCGCCTCCGACAACGTCGTCTGCGTCGCTGCGGTTCCGACGTTTGTAACGGTGGCGACTTCATAGTTTCCGCCGATATCGATTCCGATCTTCTGCCCGACCTCAAACCCGGCTGCACTGGTAACCGGCAGATTGTCCGTGCCAGCCGGGAACGACAGCCACGGCCCGGTCGATCTCGGAATGAAGAGCGTGGTCATCGTTGAGGCCGGCGTTCCGATGGCGGTAATCGTTCGGGTTTCGCCGCCGATGTCAACTTGCTGCCCCACCTCCAGCCCGGAAGTACTGCGGACGTGGACCGTAGTATCTCCCGCCGATGCCGGCGCTGAAAGTCCGGAATCTGCCAGACCGAGCACATAGAAACTTTTGGCGGCGAGCTGCGTTCCTTCCGGAATCGTTGCCAAGGTAACGGGAGCCCATTCGCTGCGGGTATTGATCAGCGTCCAGTTTGAGAGGTCCACCGCTTCGTCAGACGCATTGTAGAGCTCGACAAACGAATCGGTCGGGTTAACAGCAACCTCGTTAATTTTGACCGGCTCAACGTTTCTCACGCGCTGAGCTACGGTTTTAAACGGAGCCCTTCCAATCATTGCCGCCTTACCGGAAAGGAACCCGCCTCCAGGTGTTTTTGGAGACGTGACCGTGAAAGTAGCGCCCACATTGGTGTCCGGCTCGACCGTATGGAATGTCTTGGAAGAATGGTCCGATCCGGAAACCACCGCGCTCCAGCCCTCGGGTAGGACAAGACTCAGATCAACCGTTACGGGCTTCTTGGTACTATTTCTGAAGGTCATGGTGACTTCCTGCGACGAGCCCGGCGCGAAGGTCGTAACCCGCGATAGGCTCACCGGATGCACATCATAACCTGCTGCTACAATATTGGCCTGCACCGCATGAACGGTTTCTTCCTTCGGATATCCGAACGTCATAACGCCTTCATAAAATGTTCCGGCAGAACCGTTACCGTTGTCTCCACCGTTACCCATCTGCACAGCACCTTTTCGGTGCATCGGGAAATACAAGCTGTTTTCGTTCGAGCCGGGCCGCACCCCTTTATAAAATGTTGCGAGCTCACCCGCCTGCGCATCGGCCCCGCGAATCTCCCACTGATTTCCACCGCCGCCATTGACCATCCCGGTCACAAAGCGCCAGGAATCGATTGTCGGAGAACCGATATTCTGTTTCGCGTCGTATCCGGAAAACAGACCAGCCTCCATGTCGGACATAATCCACGGGCCGGAGCCTTCGCCGCTACCCCAGGCGGTGGATGTACCGAAATAGACCGTATCCATCGTGCCGCGGCCCACGGCATCGCTGCTCGTCGATGTGTTGCCGTAATTAAAGCAGCAGCCGTTGTCATAATGCGTGCCGTCGAAAACCATGTAAATGCCCTGCGGTTCATCGTTGATCGCCAGACCGACGGCATCGTTGTTGCGCAGTCCCATCCCCGGCATCACATAAACGCCATACGCCTTGTGGCCGCCGATCGAGATCGGTGCCATATCCGCAATCGGCAGGGTATTGAATCCGCCTTTGGCCGGACCGACAAATGTTCCCGGCGGAGCCTGCAAGAGATCGTTCCCATGGCCGGACTGGTCGTAAATGATGCTGATAAAGCAGGTTGTTTCGTTACAGAAAGCATCCTGCGCCGCCGCATCGGCATATCCGCCGGAATCGCCGGCCGAGGGATGGACAATGCCGACATCGAAGGTCTCTCCATCCGATTGACGCGTCACCTGATAAAGCGGCCCATTGTAGGAAGCGCTGAGTGCTCGTGTGGTACTGTGAGCCGTCACGCACGGCGTTCCGCCGTCAGCATAGATATCGCACGGCCCTTCCGGTCTTGCCAGCGTAGCGGCCACTACCTCTGCTTTGTTGTGGCTCAGTATGACCATTGCAATAATCGGCACCGCGAGCGCCAAAGCGAGTATGAGTATGAGCCTGTTTTTAGAATTCATTTTCCCCACCTTTCGGTCTCAAGACCCTGTGTTCAAAGCAATTCCTCATTAAGGGGGAAGTTTTTACTAGTTCAATGCTTCAGATGTCGATTTATTTCGTGATTTCGTAGTCACACAATTCGCCGCGAGTGCTACTTTTTGTGCACGATGGGGTATTGATTCAGGCAGAATGATTTAGTGGCAAAATGATCTGCAATTCCAAATTCAGTCCTTCGAGTTCATCCTCTTCCCAAAAACACCTGCAAAAATCCTTCGTACTACTATCCGTCCACTTCTTGTTTTCTATGCACGTTTTATTAAACACCCGCTACGCTCAAGGCACCAAGAACACCAAGCTTGGAGCCCTTTGTGCCTTGGTGTTTATTGGTTGTCGTTTAACACCGTTGCTTCGTGGTGAAATAATCAAGGCACCGGTGCAAACGAAGCAGGATGCTTCGTCTACGTTGAGGTGTTTCGTGGAAAAAAAAGGGGGCAGGAAAAACCTGCCCCGCGTCTAATCAGAATGGATTCTGTTTAGATGTATAGGTTGATCAGGGATTCATAGAGTTCCTGCTTGCCGCTGATCATCTTCGGTTCGCCGCCTGCAGCGCCGATCGCCGCGAGTTCTTCGAGCGTCAGCTTGCCGGCTGCAAAGTCGGCTCCCTTGCCGCTGTTGAAGGAAGCATAGCGTTCGGCACGCATCTTCTTATAGGGCGACTGGGTGAGAATCTTGTCGGCCACTACCAGCGCACGGGCAAAGGTGTCCATGCCGGAAATGTGGGCGATGAAGAGGTCTTCCATGTCCGTGGAGTTGCGACGAATCTTCGCATCGAAGTTGGTACCGCCGCCCTGGAAGCCGCCGGCTTCGAGGATGACGAGCATCGCTTCGACGGTTTCGCGGATGCTGACCGGGAATTCGTCGGTGTCCCAGCCGTTCTGGTAGTCGCCGCGGTTGGCGTCGATGCTGCCGAGCATGCCGTTGTCCGCCGCCACCTGCAGTTCGTGCTGGAAGGTATGCTGCGCGAGCGTGGCATGGTTGACTTCGACGTTGAGTTTGAAGTCCTTGTCGAGACCCTGTGCGCGCAGGAAGCCGATCACGGTATGTGCATCGACGTCGTACTGGTGCTTGCTGGGTTCCATCGGCTTGGGCTCAACAAAGAAGTTGCCCTTGAAGCCCTGCTTGCGGGCATAGTCGCGGGCCATGCGCAGGAAGGCGCCAAAGTTGTCGAGTTCCTTCTTCATGTTGGTGTTGAGCAGGCTCATGTAGCCTTCGCGTCCGCCCCAGAACACATAGTTTTCGCCGCCGAGCTTGATGGTGGCGTCGAGGGCGTTCTTCAGCTGTGCGCCGGCATAGGCAACCGTACCGAAATCGGGATTGGTGCCGGCACCGTTCATGTAGCGCGGGTTGGAGAAGAGGTTGGCCGTGCCCCACAGCAGCTTGACGCCGGAAGCCTTCATCTTATCCTTCGCGTAGTCGGTGATCATTTCCAGACGCTTGGTGGATTCCGCGAAGTTGGCCCCTTCTTCAACCAGGTCGAAGTCGTGGAAGCAGTAGAATCCAGCACCGAGCTTCGTGATGAATTCGAATGCCGCGTCCATCTTTTCCTTCGCGCGGGTTTCAAAGTCGGCTCCCTTGTTCCAGGGCATCGGACGGGTTGCGGCACCAAACGGGTCGCCACCGCCGCCGCAGAACGAATGCCAGTAGGCGATCGCAAAGCGCAGATGTTCCTTCATGGTCTTGCCCGCAACGACGGCGTTTTCGTCGTACCACTTGAACGCCAGCGGATTCGTGCTGTCGCGCCCTTCGAAGGCAATTTTCCCGATTCCCGGGAAAAACTCCTTATTTCCTGTAACTATACTCATTTTGTATCTCCTGTTTTTGTTTTTCGTCTACATCAGTTATGGTTATTCAGCGGGTTCTCCGCTGCACACAACGAACGATAGTTTGTGTGTCGAATGTATTAAGCCAGCGCCTTTTCCAAGTGCGCTTTCCATTTTGCATACGCTTCCGCATATGCTCCTTCGCCCGGTTCGATCACTTTGCGTTTTTCGAGATTAGCAAAAGCTTCCTCGAACGAGGCATAAATACCTGCTCCAATGCTGGCGCCGCGCGCCGCACCGAGAGAGCCGTCGGTTTCGTACAGTTCAATGGTGGCACCGCTCACGCCCGCCAGTGTCTGACAGAAAACGTCGCTCATGAACATATTGGCAAAACCGGCACGGATCGTTTTGAGTTCGATACCGGTTTCAGCCATCACTTCCATGCCGTACATAAAGGAGAAGACAATCCCTTCCTGTACCGCACGGCAAATCTGAGAACGATCGTGCCGATTGAAATCGAGGCCGCCGATCTGCGCACCAATGTTACGGTTGCCGAGCACGCGCTCCGCGCCGTTACCAAACGGAAGCACGGTTACGCCATTGCTGCCAATCGGTGTGGACATCGCCAGTTCGTCCATTTCCTTGTAGGAAAGGTTGCCGAGCAGACGCTTGGTCCATGCATTCAAAATACCCGTGCCGTTGATGCAGAGGAGTACGCCCAAACGCGGGTCGGATTCCGTATGGTTTACGTGCGCAAACGTGTTGACGCGCGATTTCGGATCATACTTTTTCGCGTCGGTCACGCCGTAGACCACGCCGGAGGTCCCGGCGGTTGCGGCGATCTCGCCCGGATTAAATACATTGAGCGAAAGTGCATTGTTCGGCTGGTCGCCGCCGCGGTAGGAAACCGGCGTTCCCGCCTTCAGTCCAAACGCTTTGGCTGCCGCTTCCGTGAGGCAACCCTGAACCCCGAAAGTCGGGACAATCTTCGCGAGCAGCGATTTATCAAAACCATAATAGTCGAGCAGGAACTGCGCAGGTGCTTCCTCTTGGAAATCCCAGAACATGCCTTCCGAAAGACCGGAGGCTGTCGTGCAGGCTTCGCCCGTCAGTTTCATCGCCAGCCAGTCACCCGGCAGCATAATTTTGTCGATCTTCGCAAACAGCTCGGGTTCGTTTTCCTTCACCCAGGCCAATTTGGCCGCAGTAAAGTTGCCGGGCGAATTCATCAGATGCCCTAGGCACTGCTTCGCGCCGAGGGCTTCAAACGCTTTCTGCCCATACGGAACCGCGCGCGAGTCGCACCAGATAATGGACGGGCGAAGCACTTCCTGATTCTTATCCACACAGACAAGCCCGTGCATCTGATAAGCAATCCCGACGGCCTTAACATCCTGCGGTTTTGCTTCCGCTTCGCGCATTGCGTCGCGAACGGCATCGCGGGCGCAATCGTACCAGCACTGCGGGTCCTGTTCCGCAAAGCCCGGCTGAGGCGATTTAATCACCTGTTCTGTTTTTGGATAAAACGCACTGCCGGCGCAGGTGCCGGTGGCTACATCCAACAGCGAAGCCTTAACCGACGAGCTGCCCACATCAATACCTAGCAAATAATCCATTATAATCATCTCCGATACTTTTCAATGATCCCCATAATACAGATGGCCAAATCGATTACCTTCATTATCGTTCCAAATATAAGCATTATATTCCCACAAATCAATCGGCCCATACCCCCCAAAAAAACAGGGATAAAATCACCTCCTCGTTGGTTTTTTCCCCGTCGGATCGCAGAATAAAATAAAATGGGCAACAGGGTATTATCCTATCCCTTGCGGTGTGTCCGAAGTGATTTTTTGTTCACGCAGATCAAAATTCCGCTACAGTGGCGGCATGAGAATTACGAGTGGAATATTGAGAAGCCGCCGCTTAGAAGTACCAAAGCAGGAGGTGCGCCCGACCATGGAATCGGTCCGCGAGGCCGTTTTTTCTTCGCTTGGCGGGTCGTGCGCCGGGCTGAGGGTGCTCGATCTGTTTGCAGGGTCGGGCGCTCTGGGGATGGAGGCGTGGAGCCGCGGCGCGGAGTCGGTGACCTTTGTAGAGCAGCATGCCGCAGTTTTTCGGAACCTACAGCAGAATATTGAATCGTTGAAGTGCGATGAGCTGGGCGAGGTCCGTTGCATCAGAGCGGATGCCCTGAAGTGGCTGGAGCGTGCAGACACGCCCTTTGATTTGATTTTGGCCGATCCGCCTTACGACCTCCCCGGGGCCATGTACGCAACCTGCGAAGGGATTGCCAACGGTTCAGTTTTGACAGCCGACGGGATGCTGGTATACGAGTTGCGGTCTTTGGACGATGTAAAAATCCCGGAAGGGTGGACGGTATTGCGCGATAAAACCTATGGGACAACGCGCGTGATGATGTTGAAGCAAGAGAAAGAAGATGCACCATGAACGAAGCAGCTATTTGCGCAGGAACCTATGATCCCCTCACCTTGGGGCATCTGGATGTAATTGAGCGGGCAACCCGTATTTTCCCCCGCGTTGTCGTCGCGGTTGCGAGTAATCCGGGGAAAAACCCGCTCTTTTCTTTGGAAGAACGCATTCGGATGATCCGTGCTTCGACGGAGCATTTGAAGGGGGTGGAGGTCGATAGTTTTGACGGATTGCTGGTCAATTTTGCAGAAAAGAAGGGCGTTAAAACCATTGTACGCGGTCTTAGAGCCTTTTCCGATTTTGAGTATGAATTTCAGATGGCGCTGACCAATCGGAAGCTGAAACCCCAAATCGAGACTATTTTTCTGATGCCGAAACAGGATTACAGCTATGTCACCTCCAGCAATGTGCGCGAGGTGGCCGCGCTCGGAGGCGACTCCAGTCAGTTTGTACCG
>CAYOBH010000002.1:3738-6614 GCA_964402125.1 uncultured Verrucomicrobiota bacterium | reverse complement strand
GTGGCCGCCGGTGGTTCCGGTTTATCGACGACGACCTTTTCCTCCCGAATCCTGCCGGGCGGTTTTACCTTTGGCGCCGGGGCTTTGCTGCTTTTTTGCAGCTGGGGAATCTTGTTCAGGAATCCGATGCCAACCCGTCGCTCCACGATTTCGACCAGGAAAAGCATGACCGCCAGAAGCAGCAGGGCCGGTCGAAGCGAAATCCGTTGCCAATCCCGAGGCAGTTCGTTCCAGATTTTTCCCGCATCGATCCGTTCCCCGCCGCCGGTGACCGAGGCGATGCGTTCAAGCTCCTCCAAACCAGAAGTCGGATTCCTTGGAGTATATTCCGGCGAGTAGGGGAGGCAGACCGGCGGCAGGGTTACCGGGGAATAGTCGTCCAACGCGATGGATGCCAGGATGGTTTCCTCGCCCTCCAAAGGTATTTCGAGTTCCAGCAGATCGGCGGAAACCCAGCGCATGCCGTAGGCTTCGGTCCGCGGGCTTTTTCCCGGTTGGCTGCGCAGGACCTTGATGGCTGGTTCGCCGGAAAAGAGGTCTCCCTGCCTATCGGGATCGAGATGGAGTGAAATGCGGCAAACGCCGTCGCGCACCTCCTGGACCGGAAGAATGCCTTCCGGCAACGAGGAATCGCTCCCGGCAGCCCAGCGCGCCATGCCGGCAATGAACGCGCCATAATCCGACCACCGGCCGATGCTGCCCGTGAAGGTTCCATCCACCTCGCCCGCATAGCAAAGGACCCGCCCGCTTCCCGCCTGCCAGGCGGCGACCAGCGGCGCGGCATATTCGTCCGCCGAAACCGCCAGCAGCTGGGCGCCTTCGCGCAGGTAGCTCAGATTGTATCCCCCCAGCGCCGGTGCCGGATCAAAATCCTTTCCGCCGGAAACCAGCGACATCAGCGGCGTCCATTCCATGCCTACCGGATCCTCCAAGAAGGTGCTGCGGGCCACGGCGAACGTATCCTGCGCAAAGATGCGCGGCACTTCCGTCGCGTCGTGCGTGAAATAGATTTCGCCTTCGCCGCGCGCCGCAATGTCCCGCAGCAGGTCGGCGTCCGAATCGGTCGGATTACCGAGCGCGACGACGCTGACGGTAATGTTGGCTAGGCGGTTTTGTTCCAGGAGCGTCTTGTAGTTGCCCGGCTGCTCCGAATCCGCCGCGTCGGAAAAGAGGATGATATGCCGCGTGCCGGCCTTGGAACCCACCAGCATCTTGGATGCTTCAAGCAGCCCTTCATAGACGTAGATTCCGCCGCCCATCGATTCGATTTGCAGGATATCGTTCCGGCGCGGGCGGCATTGGTCCACCGGCTTGAGATCGAGGATCGTGTGCGGGGAGTCATCGACGGCCAGGACCCCCAACTCGTCCATGTCGCTGAGGAGGTCCAGCACCTGGACGGTTCCAATATTGGCGAGGTCCATCTTGGTTTTCCCTCCCGAAACCGGCGCGCTCATGCTCCCGGATCGGTCCAGCACCACGGCGATGGCGAGGGCCAGCTTGCGATGCTCCCGCCGGAGTTCCATGGAGACAGGCATGATCCGCTCGAGCGGCGATTGGAAGAAGCCGCCTGCGCCATAGGAACGCTTGCCCCCGGTCATGAAAAGGCCATGCCCGGTGGCTTCCACCCACGAAGCGAGCAGCTCCATCCCCCGTGTCCCGAGATCGCCTGCCGAGACGTTTTCGATCACGACGCCGGAATAGCGCGACAGGCTTTCCAGCGACCAGTCGAAGCCGGCCGGGTCGCGCGTATCGACCTGCATGCCGGTCTCCTCAAGCAGTCGGTCCAGCGCCCCGTTGGCGGTGGTCGAGAGGAGAAGCACGGGAAGCTTTCCATCGCTACCGACAATGAACCGGGCGCGGTTGTTTTCCGGAACGGGATCGGTTGCTTCGCCGTTGATCGCGAGGCGATAGGCCGCCGGGCCGGACGCAGCCAGCCGGTCGCGGAACACGAGATGGTTCAAGCCCTGTTCCAGCGTCCGCGTACCCGCCGCGATCCGCTGGCCGTTTCTTTCCAGTGCATACGTTCCCTCCAGCGTATCCGGGGCGTCGATCCATGCATGGATCAAGAAGGACTGGCCTTGCGCCACGGACTGCGGGGCGTCGATGGAATGGATGCTCAAGTCCCGTCCCGTATCCCGGTTCAGCACGCGGTAGTCGATGGCAATATCGCGCAGCGCCGCCTGCCGTGCCGCGTTCAAGGGATCGCGTCCCGTCCACTGCCCGTCGCCCAGCACGAGAAACCGGGCCGGCACGCCGTCGGGAACCAGGCTCGTGCCCAGCTCCAACGCATCGGCCAGCCGGGTTTGGTCGCGACCCAGATCTAGGGTAAATCCGTTGAAGGCCCCGCTGTGCGGCTGTTGCTCGACCGCCGCCCGTCCGCCAAACGAGACCACCGCGAGCTGTTGCCGCAGCGCCATTTCCTGCTGCAGCCGCCGGATCGCTTCCATCTGGAGATCGGTGGCGTTTTCGGGAAGCGATGCGCTGCGGTCGGCCAGCACCACGACCATGCCGCCCGGTCGCGGCAGGCGCATGTATAGCCCGGCAAAGGCCAGCACCACCAGGATCAGGATGACGGCCCGCCAGCGGTTGAGCACCTTGCGGCGATGGCGGAACAGATGCCAGAGCAGGCCGACCGGAATCGCGAACAGCAGCCAGGATGGATGGTCAAATCCCATGCGCCCTCCCAGCAATCGCGGCGTCTTCGCGCCGGACCAGCCATTGGTGGAGCGCCAGCAGTGCGAGCCCGACCAAGATAATCAGCGGTGCCAGATCGACATAGTGCCGCTCCAGGGTTTCAGGGTCGTTCCAATCGCCGTCGTCTCCGCTACCGCAAACCCGGAGATCGCTCTCGCCGGCATCGAGGAAATTGAAGGCGG
>CAYOBH010000002.1:1779-3638 GCA_964402125.1 uncultured Verrucomicrobiota bacterium | reverse complement strand
CCGCTACCGCAAACCCGGAGATCGCTCTCGCCGGCATCGAGGAAATTGAAGGCGGCCTGGTAGGTTTGGCCGTTCTCCACCAATTCGATCAGGCCCGGCTGAAGGATACCGCTCCATTCGGCGGTGCCGACAAATTCCGGGATCATGCCCGAGCGCAAATTAACCTCGCGGAATCCGGGCTTTTCCGCCGCCCGCATCTCCATGAGGTTCCAGACCAGCGACGGCCAAGCCGGGGAGTCGGGCAGGGTGGAAAGGGAAGGATCGATCTGCAAATGGAAATGGGGCCGGCCCACGAGATCCTCTGTGCGGGTGAGCAGCGGAATATTGCCCGCCGCCACGACCGGCATACCGGGCATCGGCGCGTTTTCGGCGGCGCTCCAAACCAGGCCCTCGAACGAAATCCCGTCCAGCAGCGGCGAGCGGCGGTCCATCACGAACGGACCCGTGAACGGCGTTCCATCCTTGATCCGATGGAGATGGAGGAACCATGTTGCCGCGTTTTCGGCGGCATCCGTTCCGGCCGTATCCGTGATCAGCAAGTCGCAGTCGGCCGTGCCGGGGTCGTCCAAACCCGAGGCCGAGACCGTACGCGCCATCAGCTTGTGGAGATCGGGGTCCGCGATCGACAGCCGCGTACCCACCCGTCGCGGCGGCTTGGGCAGTAGAATGACATGGTTGTCGATGGACAATGGATCGTCGGGAAGCCACGCCTCGAAGCGGGCATCCGGATCGGCCAATGCATAGATTCGCCGCTGCGGAATCCCCGGTTCAAGCGGGATGGTTTCCGTGCGGGTTTGGCCGCCGAGATCGAGGGAAAGCTCGACGGCTCCACTGCCTTGCAGCTCCACCAGACAGCGCGCCCCGCTGCGCGCCGCATGGATGAACCCGGCGTTGGACAACGGCAGGCCGGACGAGATCCAACGCAACTCGCCGCCGGTTGGCTCGGTCGACGGGAGGGTGTCGCCGAGGAAGAGGATCTTTTTGCCGGGGGCGCTTTCCGATCGGGCGAGGAGCAAGGCTTGGTCGAGGTCGCAGGAAGCGGCGCGTGTAGTCCAATCCTGCGGAAGACGGCCTTGCCGCAGCTGCTGTTCGGCTTCCGGTCCCAGCCAGCGCGGCTCCGTTCCGGCCAGCATGAAACGGACAGGACCGAACCGCCCCTTGCGCAGCAGGCCGGGCAGTTGCTGCAAGACGCGCTCGGCGGCGCTCTTTCCATCCGGGCCGACCGCCGACATCGAGGCGGAATCGTCGAGGATGACGGTTAGGGGAATGGTGCCACGCGACGAAAGGATTCGCGGGGCCGCTGCCGCCAGCACCAGCAGGAGCAGGATCAACAGTTCCAGGAAAAACAGCAGGGGCAGGCGGTTGCGCTGCAGGCGACCGCCGCCCTGGACCATGCGGGTCCGTTCGGTCCAGAGCATCAGGCTCGAAACGGACAACCGCTTGACCCGGTTGCGCAGGAGATAGACCGCGAGCAGCGCGGGTACCGCCGCCAGCCCGATCAACGCCAGCAGGTTCGTCAGCATGCCGGGCCTCCCGAGCGGTGTTCAATAATGCCCGTGCGCAGGAGGGGATCGAGCCGCCAGTCGGCCAAAAGATCTTCCGCGACCAGTCGGCAGAATGCGGTTCCGGTTTGGCGGCAGGCATCGTTCCAGTGCTGCGTATGCTGCTCCAGCCGTTCGACATAATGCTTTTGTGTGTCGGCATCGACAAACACCTCGATCGACTCCCCGGTCTCGGCGTCGTCCAGCCGGTATTTTCCCGGCTCGGGCGGAACAACATCGGCCCGGGCCAGCAATTGCACCACCACCACGCTGGAGGCGCCTTCGGCAAACCGGCGCAGCACGCCCAGCGGCTCCGCG
>CAYOBH010000002.1:0-1679 GCA_964402125.1 uncultured Verrucomicrobiota bacterium | reverse complement strand
GCATCGAGGACAATATCCACGTGGGGCGCAACCTCTTCGTGGTAGAGCTTGATGGTCAGGCGATCCGTCCGGCCAAACACGTTCCAGTCCAGCGAGCGGATATCGTCGCCCGGGTGGTATTCCCGGTAGTCGCTGAAATCGAGCGACACGCCGTTCTGCGACCCGGCATGGAAACCAGCCGCCCCCTTGAGGGAACGGCGCGGCGAGGCGAGGCGATAGCTTTGTCCCGCCAGCTCCCCCTGTTGCAGCCATGTCCGGAAATCCTGCATCGCTATTCAGCCCCCTCCGCATCCTGCACCGCTTTGGGAGGCCGGAAAGACCGGAGTTGGCCCACAAGCCAGCGCCTGTTCAACAGGACTAGCAGTAAGCAAAGGAGGGTGGCATAAACCAGATGCTCTGCAGGATCATCAGATTCAAAGGCCGCAAACGGATTGCCCAGTTCCCACAGCAGGTCAGGGCCCGAGGTCGGGTTTACGATAAAGTTTGCGATGAACGGGAGGATGCAGCTCAAGGCGATCAGAAAGCCGCCAAGGACCCAAGTCATCGATTCGGGACAAAAGCGGCGAATGAAGGTAACCCGCCTGAGAAAGGCGGCCATCAGGCTGTAGGCGAGGAAATAGAGCATGAAAGAAACGCCGTTCGTGAGTTCATCGCTTGATATGGGATATGGTATGGAGGCGGTAAAATAGACAAGAAACGACACAAAACCAATCAGGAGACACCAGGTCCAACCGGAAAGCGGGCCGGAAAAAAAGGGGAAGGCCGGCAGGCGCAGCAATGGATTCCGGGAAATGGAGCGGCGGATGCGTTGGCTGGGGACGGAAGGTTCGCTTGCGCTGACCAGCATGGCGATTGATAAGAGGACCATGGATAAAACCAACCAAGCTTCCAAGGCATCATTCTTTAAAATGAGGCAGACGATTCCGGAAACAAGCCAGCAGACGGTGATCGTTACGCGCGGGCCTAGGGCCCGGTTTGAAACCGCCGGGGAAACCAGCGCAATCGCCAGCGAGGTCAAAATCGGCAGCGATATGGCAACCAGACTCGCCATGGTGATATAATATTCGGTCGGAACGCCGGAACTGCCGCTAAAAAGCACAACGCTGAGAACGGTGGGGAATATGAAAAGCTGCATGATGTAGCCAACGCTCATCAGCCATAGCATCACCCGGCTGAAGGGGAGGTTGACCAAGACCAGGAACCCGGCCGTGGCCACCATGACAAACGCGACCGTGGTGGCCATGGAAGCAAGCACCTCGAACAGGCCGATGCCGCGCAGGAGTACCGTGAAGAGCATGAAGGGCATCGATACGCTGAGCAGCAGGATCGTCATCCAGAAGGCGGCGGCCATTTTGCCCCAGATGATCGCACGGGGCCGGATGGTGCTGATGAGCAGCAGGTCCATTCCGCTGGTATTCCTTTGCAGCAGAAGGGGCAGCGCAGTATGGGCGGGAACAAACAGGATCATAGCCAAGCCCATGACGGCGGACAATATCCGGAAGAGTTCCTGTCCGTGGGTAAAAGACTGGCTCGCGTTCTGGTTCATGGACACCACATACAATCCCGACACCACCACCATGATCGCCAGGAAAAGCATCATGATGCCGACCGCAAACCGGCTGCGCACCAGTTGCCGCGATTCGCGCAAAACAACCGGATTGATCCGGTCAGAAAACCAG
>CAYOBH010000001.1:28303-59614 GCA_964402125.1 uncultured Verrucomicrobiota bacterium | reverse complement strand
GTATTTGATGAACGCTGCAGCGCCGAAATCAGCGCACTGCCGAACATCACCCCGCAGAACCCGATCAAAATCCATTTTTTGCGTCCGGTCATTCCTCCACCTCAAAGGGCGCTTCGACCAACTCGCCATCCTTCTTTACCAGCTTCTCAATCTTCTGCTCCACCTCATTGAGTTTATGGGTGCACACATCCACCAACGCCGAGCCTTCTTCAAAATGCTTGATCATCTCTTCCAAGCTCAGTTCGCCGCCTTCCATATCCGCAACCAACTTTTCCAATCGCCCCAACGCCTGCTCAAAATCTGTAATTTTTGCGTCTGCCATTTTTCCCTCCAAACCTCACAAACACTCAAATGGAATACCAACAATTTTCTCCGTATACAATCGAGGAGCAAAATCATTGTTCACAACAACCCCGAAAGCACAGCCCCGTTCCTTTACAAAGCTGTTCAACCCCCGCAAGTCGCGCTGATCCACCCGCTGGCCCCGCTTGATCTCAATCGGCACCAACCCAAACATGCCCTCCAACACCAGATCCACCTCTGCACCGGCCGCTGTTCTATAATAATACGGATCATACGCGATGCCCAAAGCATTCAATTGCCGCAAAATTTCTTCCACCACCATGCCCTCCCAGGAACGCCCCACCATAGGATGCCCCAGCAAGGCCTGCAGATCAGGAATCCGCATCAAATAATGCAGCAACCCAGAATCACGAAAATATCCTTTGGGAGCCTTCACAATACGCTTAAGTGCATCCTTTTCATAAGCCGGAAGCTTGCGCCAAAGAAATGTTCCGTGAGCAATTTCAAAATAATCGCGAACCGTCGGCTGCGAAACCCCAAGCACTCGAGCCACCTCTGAATAGTTCAGTGTCTGGCCGGATAACCCCGCCAACACCTGAACAAATAACCGAAATTTTTCCCGATTCAGTCCAGGAAAAAGTTGCCCCACATCGCGCTGAAGATAGGTTCGAACATAGTGATCCATCCACCGCTCTGAAAAACGAGTGTCATCTGTCAACCACGGTTCTGGATATCCCCCTTTGAACCAATAGTCGGCCACCCGTCCTGACATCGCCTCAATAATCTCAATCCCCGCCATATCTCGCGGCGAGCAGGATCCAGAAGCAATCATCCGAATGGGTTGCCCGATCTCTCCCCTCAGCGTTTCCGCCCAAAGAAAAGGCGACATTTCAATAATTCCGACACGCCCCGCCAACGTCTCCGATACCGAACGCATCAGTTCCGGCGAACTTGATCCTGTGATAATGAAGCGACCCTTCTTTGCCCGGTCTCGATCAACTTCAACCCTCAGAGCAGAAAACAGACCCGGAAGCATCTGAGCCTCATCGATGATGGTCCGCTCAGAATATAAACGCAGAAACTGCTCAGGGTCCGGCTCAATCGCAGCCAGATCGCTCGCACGTTCAGCATCAAAATAGTGCCACGGAGTTCCCAACGATTTCACCAGCGTGGTTTTCCCACACTGGCGCGGACCGACCACTGCAACGCAGGGAAACAGCTCCAGATATTCCTCCAAAAGCGATTGATAAACCCGTCTCATGCAAAGCAAATTAAAACTCCAACCTTGAATATGCAAGGTTATTTACTATGAACATCGGACGCTACCTGCCCATCAGCAAACTGCGTAATAATGGTATCGCCCGATGCCAACACCGTAGCGCTCCGCACCACCGAACCGTCCGGTCGACGTGTCAGGCTGTAGCCGCGCCCCAGCACCGCCAACGGATTCAGCATCCGCAGTTGCCCCTCAATCCGCTCCACCCGATACCGTTCGCGCTCCGCCTTGCGTTCCATCCGGTGCCGCATCAACACCGAGCACTCATCCACCCGCTGATACCGCTGCTGCACCGCACCCTCCAGCGCATGCACCGCCCGCACATGGGCGTTTTCAATCCGACGCTTCCCCTGCTGCACGCCCAGCTTCAGCAGATCGCCCATTCGCGTCTCCAGCGACCGCAACCGCTGACGATACTGCCGCACCAGATTTTCCGGCTCACGAAAGACATAACTGTGCGCCTGACGATTTAAACGCAACCGAAATTCCTGCACCTTTGCCCTCAACGCCTGACGCAGCTGTCGATCGCACCGCGCCACATTTTCCACCAGCTCGCTCTTTTCCCGAACCGCCAGCTCTGCGGCCGCCGAAGGTGTCGGTGCGCGCACATCCGCCACAAAATCCGCAATCGTAAAATCAATCTCGTGGCCCACCGCTGAAATCACCGGAATCGTAGAGCGTGCAATCGCCCGCGCCACCACCTCTTCGTTAAACGCCCACAAATCCTCAATACTTCCGCCGCCGCGCCCCACAATCAGCACGTCGATCGGCAACGTAGAGCATGCGTCCCGCTTGCTTTCCCCAGAACCACATTGCAAGCGAGACGCTTGCGCTACTTTGTTCAAATAATCGATCGCTGCGGCGATGCTCTCTGCCGCGCCCTCGCCCTGCACTTTTACCGGTGCCACCAAAACCTGAATATTAGGGAAACGCCGCGTCAGCACATTGATGATGTCGCGAACCGCCGCCCCCGTTGGAGAGGTCACCACCCCAATCCGACGCGGAAGCAGTGGAAGCGGCTTCTTCCGATCCGCATCAAATAATCCCTCCGCAGCGAGCCTAGCCTTAAGCTTTTCAAACTGCTCCTGTAGATTGCCTTTGCCCGCCTCCTCCATCGCCGAAGCGATCAGTTGATAGCGACCGCCTGATTCATAAAGGCTCGGCCGTGCAAACAGCTGCACCTTCATGCCATCCTTCGGGCGAAAGGTAACGCGCAGGTTATCCTTGCGGAACATCATACAAGAAACCGCTGCGCTCTCATCCTTCAGCGTGAAATACCAGTGCCCGCTTGAATGGATCGTCACGCGCGACAGCTCGCCCTCCACCCACACCTCGCCGATGCCGCTCTCCAGCACCATCCGCGCCTTGCGGTTCACTTCCGCGACGGAATAAACTCTGCGCTTATCGCTCATTCAGATCCTCTGGTTTTTCCGCAGCCTCGCGTCGCCACCGCGCTTTTTACGCGGTAGCCTAGGGAAATAATCATGTCCAGATTGTAAAAATCCAGATTCCGCTGAACCTGCCGGGAACCCTCCTGACGAACCGACAAGAATTTCTTGTGAGTTGCCCCTTCGCCCAGCTCTCCTTCAGCATAAACATTTAGAATATGTTGACTTATGTTCTGCTGCGTAGTCTGAAAAAGCTCCGCCATCAGCGGCTGCGTCAACCAGACGGTCTCGTTTTCCAGTCGCACATCCAGCTTAATTTCTCCGTCGGGCGATTGGTATACCAGCAGCTCACCCTTCGGGGTTTCAGGTTCATGTTTTTCACTCATCCGACACCTCGTTCCTGCTTCCTGAAAGCGTAACAATTTGCAACGGTTTGGCCGCTTCCCGTCATTTTTTCCGTTGCCGCATCCGCTTTCGTTGATTCCGGGTTTTTCCCGACTGACACATTCGCTTCAAATGATCACTGCGGCGGGGAGGCAATGCGCGCTGAATGCCCGGCGGCTCGGAAGCGGTATTTGCAATGTGCTCGTTGTAGTACAACATAAACCGCTGCATATCGGCCTCATCCGTCATGTCGAACCCCATCTCCGTCCCCATCATCGCGAACGACTTGCCCATGCCGAAGCGGGAAGAATCGTTCATCATCCCATAAAACTCCGGCTCAAGTTCTTGAAGGAACGCCAGGATCGATGACGCATGAGAAAGCCGATGCTCCCTTTCCAGAAATCCCCAAAACGCCACCAGCTCCGAAATAACGTCGGCGGTCTCTTCTTTCGACGAAATGGCTACTTTTCGCGGAAACAAATCGGTCAGGATTTCCTTCGCCTCCACTCGCGTCATTCGGGTTGGAAGAACGCCAATATGCCAATAACCGTAATCCAGAAACACCTTCACCCAGTGTCCCGAATAAGGATCGCGCAACAACAGCGCGGCCCCCTCCTCCGACTCATGGAAACGAGCCACCAATGCGTTTACATATTTTTCATAGTGCTTTTCATCAAGCTCGTCGTCCAGATGATCATATTGATGCAAATCAAAACCCATACTTCCTCCGTTGCTCATAATCCTTCCACTCCGTTCCTAACGCAAAATCCCGCGCTTTTTCAATAAGCCACCATTGTCTTTTCCTCCTGCGAAACGCGGCTGGAAGCACGCGTCTACATTCACTCAATCTCCAGTGCCGGAAGGGCGTTGACGATTTTCAGGGTTTCGAGCGAAACGGTGATGACGCGCAGGAAGAGTTCGAGCGGATATTTGGCGTTGTGCATGGTTTCGGTGGCCCAGAGGTTGGCGTCGTTGACGATGCCGCTGTCTTTGTCGGTGGTGACGGCCTGCCGTTCCATGACCCATTCGAGGGCGGGTTTGCCGTTGACGATGTAGTCGTAGGCTTCCAGCGGGATGTCGCGGATCGTGATTTGCTCGTTGTAAATGACGGTGGTTTTGTCGGCCACACTTTTGCCGTTGGCATCCTTGATCTTGGCAAATTTCATTTTGGTGACGCAGTAAAGTGTTTCGGGCGGGAGTTGACGCGCCGAGCTGGGGCTCTGCGCTCCCAAGTCGACGGTGACGCAGGGAGAACAGGCGACGGTTTCGTAGTTGAGATGCCAATGCGCCAAGTCGCGGCCTGCTTGCGAGAAGGCCCAAAAGTCGGAAGCCTTTTTAACGGCGGGAATGCGCGGAAGCTCCTTGCTCAGGTTGTCGGCATAGCGCGTCCGGTATTCCGGCGAATGCAGCAGTCCGTAAATGTAATAGAACAAGTCCTCTTTGGTGATCGCTTCGCCGGGATAGGCTTTTTGGAAATGCGCCAGCCCTTCGTCGCTGATTCCATCCTTGCGCGTGTAGCCATTTTCCGTTTTCGCGGTCGGCTTAGAGGCAAACCAATCGCCGCTGTTTGCGCTGGAATCATCGGCCTTTTCGTAGAGATAGAGCGGAAAACATTGGCCTTTTGAAACCATTTCCAGATCGTTCAATTGATCGGATATCAATGCACAAAACTCCTTGGTTGAACCACGTCCAGTAACTGAAATAACACGGTTATCAATATCGCTACCAACAGGAAAAATTTGAGGCATTTGATACACACGATTATTAAAAAATGAATCGTAGTATAACCATGCTTTGTGGAACGGCCTGTATAAGCAGATTGTCGCTGCAACCTTTGAAAAAGGATGCTTCCGACCACTGGGAACGCCGACTTTCTGGGCATGATCCCAACTAATTTTTTCAGGATCAGTATTTATGAAGCTAATGGCATCTTGACCATTTCCATGGTTCGCGTAGCGATCCACTTCTGAATCATAAAACTCAATCATTCGTTGCATGTTCTGCTCAACTGCATTTTTTGAAGCATTGTAACACCACGCATCGCGATTGGTTTTGATTCCGTTTGAGTAGTTCTCGAAAACTGTGAGCGCAGACTTGTCGTGTTTGTTCCCTATCTTGATGAAGTTATCAAAGGAGGTTTCGCGCTGGTTGATCCAGTCGTGGTGGGCGTCGGGTGTGATGGATTTCCAACCGTTGGAAGCGGTGATGCCGTTAATGCTTTGGAAGGTGCTGACGATGGCGAGTTTTTGCTCCTGAGTCAGGTAGTCGCCAATGTCGTGCCAGTGGATTTTTCCATGCTGTTTGGCTTCGGGGTTTTTGACAAGCAATGTGATGGCGATGGGCGTGCGGGTTCCCTGTCCGAAAACGTTGTCCTTTTCTTTGCGGCGAATCTCGCCGGATGTACGGGCATTTCCGCGCAGGTGAAACACATAGATCTTACTGAACTCTTCAGCGAGGCATTTGCGAAGTCCGTCGGCGGTGTTGGCTTCAAGAAATCCAGCGTTGGTGACAAAGCCGATAATTCCGGCATTACCGAGCCGGTCGCTGGCCCAGCGGATGGCGCGGATATAGGAGTCGTAGAGCGCGTTTTTCAGTGTGGCACGAGAATGCTTGGCATAGGTGTTGCGGATGGATTGGTCGAGGTCGGGATAGGCGACATTTTGGTTGTTGTCGTTGGCGGATTCCTGCCCGGCTGAATAGGGTGGATTGCCCATGATGACGCGAATATCCAGCGCTTTTTGGCGTTTGCGGCGGTCGGAGTTGTTGGCCAGCAGGTTGCTGATGAGGTCGCCTTTTTCGTAGAGCTGGAAGGTGTCGGTCAGGCAGATTCCGGGGAAGGGCGTGTAGGGCATTTCCGATTTTTGATTTCCGATTTCCGATTGTTCGTTTTGTACCGCAGGCGGCCCGCCTGCTTCCACCGGGGCAGCCGAGACGGCTGCGATACGACCTTGTACCGCAGGCGTCCCGCCTGCTTCCGCCGGAGCCGCCGGGACGGCGGCGGTACGTTGCGGCGCTTCATTCATCAGCGAATGGTAAACGGCTTCAATGTTGATGGCGGCGATGTAGTAGGCCAGCAGGACGATTTCGTTGGCGTGGATTTCGTTCCGGTATTTGTGCGGAAGCTGCTCTTTGGTGATGAGCCCGCTTTGCAGCAGGCGGGTGATGAAGGTGCCGGTTCCGGTGAAAGGATCGATGATGTGGACGCCTTTGTCGCCCAAGGAAAGATTGAACTCCTGTTGGAGCAGATCGTTGATGCTGTGGATGATGAAATCGACGACTTCGACGGGGGTATAGACGATGCCGAGGCGTTCGGTCATTTTCGGGAAGGCGTTGCGGAAAAACTTGTCGTAGAGCTCAACGACGATTTTTTGTTTTCCGGCGGCGTTGTCGATGCCGTCGGCGCGCATTTTTACGCTTTCGTAGAATTTTTCGAGGGTGTCGGCTTCCTTGTCGAGGCGGTGCTCGTGGAGAATATCGAGCACCTGCTGCATGGCGAGGGAGACGGGATTGTTGCTGGCAAAGCTGTAGTCCGAAAAGAGCGCGTCGAAGACCGGCTTGGTGATGAGATGCTGGGCGAGCATTTCGATCACTTCGCCGTCGGTGATGCTGTCGTTCAAATCGTCGCGCAGTTCATTGGCAAATTCAGTGAAGGCGGCGACTTCTTTGGTGTTTTCCGGAGTCGTGACGATGGCGGTGATGCGGGTGATGTGCGTTTGGGCGATTTTGGCAATGTCCCGGGCCCATTCGTCCCAATAGTTGCGGTTGCCGCATTTTTGCACCACTTTGGCGTAGAGTGCGCGTTCGAGTTCGCCGACGTTGAACTGAAACTGCGTCTGATAGGAAACTGGATCTTCTGCCACACCAATGGTGTATTGGTTGGCAGCGGTCTCTTTGCTGGAAGAGCCCGGTTTTTTGGCGGCTTTCTTTTGAGCTTTGTCGGTGATGGCCATGACTTCCATTTTTTTGGTGTCGTTGCCGATCAAATCCAGCTTGTTGATCATGGCATCGAAGCGGTCGTCGTGCGAGCGGAGTGCTTGCAGGACTTCCCAGACCACTTTGTAGGTTTTGTTGTCGTTCAGCGCTTCGTGCGGCTGCATTCCGGAGGGGATGACGACGGGTAGAATGACATAGCCTCGCTTTTTGCCGGGAGCGATGCGCATGACACGCCCGACGGACTGAACGACATCGACCTGCGAATTGCGCGGGGTGAGAAAGAGCACGGCATCCAGCGCGGGAACATCGACCCCTTCGGAAAGGCACCGGACGTTGCTGAGAATACGGCAGGTGTTGTCCGGCGCGGCAGCTTTCAGCCAGTTGAGTTTGGACTCTTTTTCGGTGGCGTTCATCGTTCCGTCAACGTGAGCAGTTTCACAAATCAGGCTGTTTTCGGAGTTCTCCTGCGCCTGATAGGCCTCGACGACGGCCTGAAACATTCCGGCAATTTGTTTGGAGCTGACTTTGTGGGTGCGGACTCCTTTTTGCGGCTCAATGACCTGACAAAACGCCACGGCACGACGCATCGGTTCGGCTTCGCTGTTTAGATCATCGATCAGTCCTTGTTTGCTGAGGGCTTTCCAGCAGCCGATGATGCGGGCGGCATCGTCCACTTTGAGCTGATTGTTTTCGTCTTTGAGTAAATCTTGAAGCCGGGCGCTGACGTGCGCTTCGTCGATGGTGAGCACGATGACTTTGTAGTCTGTAAGTAATCCCAGTCCAACCGCTTCCGAAAAGTTGATGACGTAAAGCTGTTCGCCGAAGAGTGCCGGATCGTCCATCGAACAGAGGGTAATTTGATCGCGTTCGGCGGTGGCTTTGGCCATGTCGGCGTAAATGCGCGGGGTGGCGGTCATGTAGAGTCGCTTGGCGGAGCGGATGAATCCGGCATCGTGAACTTTGACGAAGTTGCTTTCGCGCTCGTCCTCAAACGTCGCGCCGGTGGTGCGGTGCGCTTCGTCGCAAATGATGAGATCAAAGTTTTCCAACCCATGGAGGTGCTGGGCGCGGTTGATGACATCGATGGAGTGATAGGTCGAAAAAACCACGCTCATGTGGTGCGGGTCGTGCCGTTTGGCCATTTCAAAGGCCAGACGTTTGGCGTCGGTGGTGGCGGGATAGCGCAGTTCGTGGGCGAGCGTTTCCACCACATCCTCGTCTCTTTTGCGCTTTTTGCCGACTTCATCGTCGGAACACACCGCAAAGCTGTGCAACGGCGTGATGCTCTGTTGCGTCCATTCGGTGAGCGTTTGCGAAAGCAAGGAGAGACTTGGAACCAGAAAAAGAACCCGTTTGCCCGGCCCAGCCAGTTCCTCCGCCACTTTCAAGCTGGTAAAGGTTTTGCCCGTACCGCAGGCCATAATGAGTTTGCCGCGATCCGCATCCTTGAAGCCGTGCACCACGTTGTTCAACGCTTTGAGCTGATGCGGTTTCAGCCCATATTTTTTCTTCAACAGCGGCGGCTCGCTGGGTTGATACGCCGCCCAGTCAATCTGGCTGTTTTCCAGATCGTGCAGATCAATCTTGGTGACGGCGGGCTGCTGCCCGACCAGCGCCATTTCGGCATTTTCGCTCCAGTTGTTCGTGGTGGTTACGATGATGCGGTGCGTGAAGGGCTTTTGCCCGGAGGCGGTGAAAAAGCTATCGATATCTTTTTTCTGAATGCGGTAATCCTCTGCATAGAATTTACACTGGATCGCATGAAACTCATTCGTACCCGCTGTTTTTGCAACGAGGTCTATTCCTGTATCGCGGGCATCCAGACCCTGATCCGCAGCCCAATCCGCATAAAGCCAAACGTCGCTGTACAAGTCGGCATAGGTCGCCTCATAACGAAGGTAGGTTCGAATGAGTTCTTCGAAATAGGTTCCTTTTTCGCGTTCAGTCTGTGCGGATTGACGGTAGGCCGTAAGAATTTTTTGAAGTGCGCTCATCGTGCGGATGATCTCCTGAAAATAGATTTGGTAACGAATGCTATAATATAAGCGCTTAATGGATCCATGCAAATGCGCCTCGCACTGTTGTTGGGATGGGTTCCTATCATTCGCGGTTCCCCCCAAACACCAGTTGTTCCGGCGGCGTAGTGAGGAATTCCTCCAAGGGAATGCCGTTGCCGCCGATGATCAGGATGCGCGCCTTTTTGTATTGTTCCTTGAAGGCCTTGAGGCCGGAAATCTTGCCCTGCCGACCGCTCTTGATTTCGAGCGCGGCGACGTCGTTGCCCGTATGCAGTACAAAGTCGACTTCTTCCGACCCCTTGCGCCAGTAGGTGATGCTGACGGGCTTGTCGGCTAGGCTATTGAGTAGATACGCGCCGACAGCGTTTTCAACCACGCGCCCCCACCAAACGGGATCGGCCATCGATTGCTCGGAACTTTTCAGGGAGAGACCGTTGATCAGCGCGTTGTTCCAGAGAATCAGCTTGGGACTGCTGCCGCGCTTGCGGATCTGCCCTAGGGAAAACAGCTCCAGCCCGCTGACCAGATAGGCTTGCCCCAGAATGCGGAGGTAGTTGGCGACGGTCGTTGTATTGCCCGCTTCCTGCAACTGTCCGAGCATCTTGTTGTAGGAAAAGATCTGGGATGGAAACGTCGCCGCCAAGCCAAACAGGTTATGCATCAAGGCGGGCTTTGTAATGGGGTGCAGTTGAAGCACATCCTTGGAAATCACGGTTTCGACCAAGGCGTTGGCAATATACTGCTTCCACTGGAAATCGTCGGTCTTGAAGACGTTGCCTCCCGGATAGCCGCCATAGTAAAGCCAGTCGTTAAGCGACCACCCGAACGCGGCGGCGCATTCCGAATAGGTCCAGTGTGTGAAGCGGTTCAGGAAGAAGCGGCCCGCAAGGCTTTCATTCAACCCTTGATGAATCAGCAAGGCCGACGAACCGAGAATCAGTAGGCGGATATCCGCCGCGCGCTGATCCCACAGCGCCTTGATGCTCTCGCTCCAATTCGGAATCTTTTGTATCTCGTCCAGAACCAGCAATACCGGAGTGCCCGAGGATGCCGCCTTTTGCTCGGCAAGTCGCCACTGACTTTCCAGCCAGCCCGCTTCGGTTGGTAGAAGGGCGTCGGCGGAAGCATAGACGGACGCATGGGGAAACCGCTCGATGATCTGCTTGGCAGCGGTCGTCTTTCCCGCCTGCCGCGGCCCGGTAATTACCTGAAATACCGGAAGATCCCGCAATAATGCCGCGAGAACTTTATCGACCTGTCCTCTCTTGAATGTGTTCATATGAAGCCAGTTACATCACAATTAAAGGTAGCGGTCAACATTTTACTCAATGATTGAGTAATTTTACTCAATGACTGAGTACTGCCTCGTGAAAAGGAACCTATCACGGCTCAATCGTCCCGTTTTACGCCCTCTAAATCCGGATCCGGACCCGCTCGATGCCCCGCGCTTTACCGGTTTTCATATCCACATCAACGATGGCTCCTTCGAGTACGGGATCGCCTTTCGCGACATCAAATTTATGTGGAACACCGGTGAGAAATTTTTGAAGGACGGGTTCTACCTCGCGACCGAGCACGGAATCTTTGGGGCCGGTCATGCCGAGATCGGTAATATAGGCCGTTCCCTTTGGAAAGATGGTTTCGTCGGAGGTTTGGCAATGCGTGTGCGTCCCAAAAACGGCGGAGACACGCCCGTCCAGAAAACGCCCCAGGGCCATGCGTTCCGAGGAGGCCTCGCCATGGAAATCGACGAAAATCACCTTATCTGCACCAAGCTCTCCCTTGAGCATCCGATCGGCCTGATGGAACGGGCAGTCATAGTTCGGCTGCATAAAAACGCGACCGATGAGCTGCATAACCGTAATGTTTCCCTCCGGCGTTTCAACCCGCACATATCCCTTTCCCGGTGCCCCCTTGGGAAAGTTGGCCGGACGCACTAACCGCGTTTCCAAATCAATGCCGTCCACCATCTCTTTGCTGTCCCACGCGTGATCTCCCAGCGTCACCACATCCGCGCCGGCGTTCAGCAGCGCATGAATCATGTCAGGAGCCGGCCCGCGTCCCGCTGCGGCGTTCTCACCGTTCGCGACCACAAAATCAATCCGCCCCTCATTTTTCAGACGGCCCACCACCAGCTGAAAGGCATTTCGTCCCGGATGCCCGACAATATCCCCAACCAACAAAACCCTCATAAACCCTCGCTTTCAGTAATTGCTGCAAAGTGTACATGAATACAGCGGCGTGTCGAGTCTCCCTGATGAACCTGCATGGAAGCTAAAAAAAATTACGGTTCAACCACTTACCCTCAGTAAAAACAGTCAAAAATCAGCGGGAACAGGCTTTACTTTAAATCCGCTTCCCTTATAGCATGGGTGTCTTCACAGATACTTTACAGACAGCTTTTCAGTCTAAGTTATAGGATTTTGTTGGGCATCAGAATATGAAAAACGAAACGTATCAGAAGCAGGATTTTTTCCACGTCGCATATCAGGGAATGCTTGATGCATTGATCATCGGAACCATACAGGGTGAACTGATTTATATAAATCCCGTCGCCACCGCACTCACCGGCTACCTCCCGGAGGAGGCCGAAAACCTCAAGCTGAAACAACTGTTTCCCGACGAAGAACAGCCCAATGAAAGTACCGTGAAAAAAGAGCCCCACCAAACGGTTTTGATGGGAAAAGATGGAACAGCCCATACCTCCGAGCTCTATTGCAGTCTGCTTGATCTTCCCGGAGGTCCTTACATTCTTTATGTCTTTCAGCGGATCACTTCGACAACCGATGAACCTTCTTGGGACAGTGCCTCGACAAAATATAAGAGCAAGGACTCTGCACTGACAACCGAACTGCTGCTTATGCATCTGATGGAAAGCAGTGCCGATTCGATTTACTTTAAGGACCGAAATTCACGCATTATTATGGCGAATAAAGCCCTGTGTGATCGACTGCACCTTACCCCGGAAAAACTTTTAGGAAAAACCGATTTTGATTTGTTTGATGAGGTCCATGCAAGGCAAGCCTTTAATGATGAGCAGAACATTATAGAAACCCGCACCCCGTTGATTGGCGTTGAGGAAAAAGAAGTCTGGACAGACGGTCGTATGGCTTGGGTTTCTACCACGAAAATGCCTCTTTTAAATGATTATAATAATGAAGTTGTTGGAACATTCGGTATATCGCGCGATATCACAAAATGGAAAACCATGGAAGAGGAACTGCGCGAAACTCAGAAACAGGCCGAAATAGCGGCTAAAGCTAAAAGCGAGTTTCTTGCAAACATGAGCCACGAAATCCGGACTCCGCTGAATGCAATCGTCGGCATGGGCGAGCTGCTGGGAGATTCATCGTTAACCCCGGAACAACGTGAGCTCGTCGGTGTTATCAGCACCAGCTCCGGCACGCTGATTGAAATTGTGAATAGTATTCTGGACCTTTCTAAAATTGAATCAGGCAAGCTCGATCTGGAATCCATCCCGTTTAACCTCGTGCAGACCATTGAAAAAACGGTGGATGTTGTTGTTCCTCCTGCCGCAGCCAAAGAGCTGGAACTCATGCAGTATTTTAAGTCAGATCTCCCGGATGTGGTCATAGGCGATCCTACCCGACTGCGCCAGATTCTACTGAACCTGCTGAGCAACGGCATTAAATTCACTCCCATGGGAGGAGAGGTTCTGGTTGAAGTTGAAGGTATTCCGATCGACAAAGACCACTGGGAAATTTCCGTTAAAGTGACCGACAACGGAATCGGTATGACCGAGGACGAAGCATCGAGAGTGTTCAATCCGTTTGAGCAGGCTGACACCTCCACTACGCGGAAATACGGAGGAACCGGCTTGGGTCTCCCCATTACCCGCAGACTCGTTGAGCTCATGGGCGGAACCTTGAATGTGGAGAGCAAAAAAGACGTCGGCTCCATCTTCAGCTTTTCCATTGTCGTTCCGGTTTCCAAAATGTCAGTGCAGCCCGACACCGAACTCGGACTTTTAGCGTTGGAAAACCGCCGCATTCTTGTGGTCGACGACAATGCAACCAACCTCAAGATTCTGAAACATGAACTTGAAAAAGTAAAAATGAAGCCCTTTCTCTTTTCGTCTGGGCAGGAAACAGTCAACCAACTTGACTCCATGGACCCTGTAGACCTCATTCTGCTCGACTACAACATGCCGGAGATGTCCGGTTATACATTGGCAGAGCGACTGCGGGCCCACGCGTCCACAAAAAATGTGCCGATCCTCATCCTTACCTCTAGCGGATCGCCTTGTGATGATCCGGGAAAAATAATCAATTCTTGGATGAATAAGCCGGCCAAAGGAGCTCGCCTGCGCAGCACCTTGGCCGACCTGCTTCAGCAAAACAAAGAGAAGGATAAAAAAGACGGAAACAGCCTACTCAACGCAAACATGGCTGAAGAATATCCGCACAAAATTCTCTTGGTGGAAGACAATAAGGCAAACCAGATGGTTGTTCGGAAAATGCTTGCAAAACTCGGCTACACCGCAGATTTGGCAGAAAATGGAAAAGAAGCGGTAGATGCTGCGCTAAAAGGCTCATATGACCTGATCCTGATGGACATCCAAATGCCGATTATGGACGGACTTGAAGCCACGCGCATCCTGCGCGAACGATTTGCGGGAGGACCTCGCCCCATCATTGCCGGACTTTCAGCTCATGCTATGAAAGAAAACCACGATATCGCGATCCAAAGCGGAATGGATAAATACATCACCAAACCCGTTCGAATGGAGGGGTTGGTTTCGGTGCTGCGCGAAAAGGCGCAATAAGTCGCTTCTCTGCAATACGATTATTGTTTCCTGCTGGTGTTATTTATCCAGAGTACGGGCCTTTTCCACCAAGCGGACAAATTCTGAACGGAAGCCGTTTGAATCCCGTTCAGAAACCGTACGGACTCGATCAATAACCCGGTCATAGCTGGCATTCGCTCTATATGCCGATTTCCGGAGCAAAAGTGAGAACTCCGCCACTTCACTCGCAAAACAGAAATCGTCGGAGGGAACCGCAGACACTTCATCCGGGGAGATCGAACAAACCAGCATTTCGGAACTATTATTTTCGGGTTTTTTATACTCGAGTTTGACCGTAAAAAGTTCATCGCTGCCAATCAGCTCCGTCCGCTGATACTTCAACTCCTCATTCGGCGAAGGCGCATCAGAAACTGCGGAAACGATTTCATAAAGCGCAGTCACTGTGTGCCCTTCACCAAAATCTCCGCCGCCGACTAAATTTTTAGCGTTCACACGCTCAATCGGTCGATTTTCATATCCGATGAGGCGATAGGCCTTCACCTGAGCCGGATTAAATTCAACCTGAATGTTTACCTCTTTAGCAACTGTTGCCAGCGTTGCGCCCATCTCGCTCACCAATGTTTTCCGAGCACTGAGAATATCATTCACGTAGTTACAACTTCCATTGCCCGCAGCAGCCAGCTGCATAATTCTGGAGCGTTCCGCATCCTCAGAACAGAACCCGAGAACCGAGAGAGCAAGACCCGATTCCTTTTGGCGCTCAACCAAACGAACCAGTTCACTCTCAGACATCCCTGTAACAGAAAAGTCGCCGTCCGTCGCAAGAAGAACTCGGTTATTCCCGCCGGGGACAAATGATTCCCGTGCAACACGATAGGCTTCTACAAAACCAACCCCTTGTCCGGCATTCCCTGCGGTATCCAGCAGATCAATCGCTGTAGCAATTTTCTGTTTATCGGCGGTCGGTTCGAGAACAACCTCGGCAGCTCCGGCGCAGGTCACAATCGACATGCGGTCCTCCGGACGGAGCTGCTCCACCATCAAACGCATGGCTCCTTTGAGTAGCGGCAATTTTTCGGGGGTGTTCATCGAACCGGACACATCCAGCAGGAAAACAATATTATTCGGCGGCAGCCCAGAGAGATTAACATCAGCACTCTTAAGGCCGATCATGGCCAGTTGATGCCCCTCATTCCACGGGCAATCGCCAACCTCGAGCGCAATCGAAAAGGGGTTATCTCCTTCGGGCTGCGGATAGTCGTAAACAAAATAGTTGACCATCTCCTCCGGGCGGACAAGCTCCGGCGGCGGAAGCTGATCGTTATCCAAAAAGCGCCGAACATCGGCATACGATACCCGGTCCAAATCCAGCGCAAAGGTTGAAAGCGGACTCTCCAGCGCTGATTTAAAGGTGTTTTCCGCAACAACCGTGTTGTAGACCCTCGCCGACCCAAAGAGCGTTAAATCTTCCGGATTGTCCAAAACCGCATACGAATTAGCAAACTCAGGATAGGTCAAATTATCCGGATTCGGAGCCAGACCAGAGAGACCGGGAGGGACAAAATGCTGAATTCGTCCCGAAGGCCGGATCGCAACCCGGTCATTGCGCTCCTTCACATCCTCCACGACAACAGAAACTGGTGTTTTACTCCCCTGAATATTGGTAAACACGACCACTCCGCCAAAAAGAAGAATAAACAGTGCCACCACAGCACCTGCTGTAACAAGGGAACGGAACTCAAGACTGTACCACACATCCAACAACGTCACCTTGCGCTCTGCGGCCATACGAGCCACCGCATTCCAGGACCGCAGGCGCTCTGGGGCCGGAGCCGTCTCCAGTGCATCATGGAGTACATCCAGCGTAGCCGCATGAAATTCATACTCCGCCCGGCAGGCCTTGCACGATTCCAAATGGTTCTTCACAGCTACCGTCTGGCTTTCACTCAACTCTCCGTGAATATAAGCAACAATTTTTTTCTCAATAGATTTACATGTTTTCATGATACTACCCCCGCCCTGCGCAGACGTTGGCCCAGTTTCTTGGTTGCACTGTGAATCAAAGATCCCACATAGCCTTCCGAGCGACGAATCACCTCGCCAATTTCCTTATACGACATCCCTTGCTCCAGCCTTAGCACCAGCACCTCCCGCTCTTTTGCAGAGAGCGCTCCGAGATTCTGCAGCACCAACGTATGTCGCGAATCAAGTTCCTGCTGCGCTTCATCGTCGGGCTGGCACAGCTCACTATAATCGGACTGCCGATCATGCAGATCACGCAGTCTCGACTCCTTCCGAATATAGTCCACCGCCGCATTATGCGTGGTGCGATACAGCCAACCTTGAATCGGGACCCCACGCGCCAGCACCTTTCTCCAGTTCCGATATAAGCGCACGAAAGCATCCTGAACAACATCCTGCGCGGCCTCAGAATTGTTCAGCACCCGGGTGGCATATCGCAGCAATTGTGACTGATATTGCTCCATAATCTCCTCTATGGATTGCTCGCCGGTTGATCCCTCGGCATCTATCGGAGCCCGATCCAACATTTCTTCATCCTGTTTATTCCTCGACTTCATGGGCAATACGCCTCTCGCTGCTCGCACCTTTGTAAAATTTAAAAAAATGAGCCTATGCTCTCATTCGGCCAGATTACAGACCGTTTCCTTCAGCTTTTCTGCAATCTTCATCCTGCCTGCTCTTCCAAACATTGGAACCTCAACTTCATTTTTTAGACACCAAAAACACCCGCGAGCGAAGCGACCGATAATTTGCGAATGCAAATAGTGCCCGAAGGAAACGGTTCACATTCACAAAATGACGATTTAGGCGGCCTGGCACCTTCCTGAGATAATCCAGCGATAGTTTCATTCAACGGATTATCATGCATCATTCCTTTTCTTTGCACCCATCGGAAGCGAGATGGCGGGGTCGGTAACGGCACCTATTTTCACCGCGTAGCTTGTGCGTGCCTCGATATCCGCATCCGTCACGATGTGGATATCCAGCAACCCTTCGCTTGCATAACCGGTTCGCAGGTAATTGAATTCGCCGAGACTCAGGCTCCAGCCTTCCAGCCAGAGCGACAATTCCCGCTGTTGCTGCGGAGTGCCCCTGAAATGGATGAGCAGGTCGATATCGCTGCCCGGGCCTGAAGTTGCATTTACCGTTGAACCGATAAGGTACATTGTCTGTACGCCGAATTGCCCGGGTTCAAGACGGAGTGCCAGCTGTTCAGCCATCCGTAAACGCCATTGCCAAAACTCTTCGTTGTGACGCTCCACGGGTTTTGCTGCAATGAGCGGTTTTGCCGTTGCCGCCGAAGGTTCATCAAAATAGCCGATAGCTTCGCACAATTCTGCGTTCATCTGAATTTTCAGTATATTTCCGTCCACACTCTCCGGGACATCTATTACACGAAGCACATCGCTGAGATACGCATAATCCGGAAGCATGTCCGGCAAAATATTGTTTGAACTATTCAGAAACATCTCATTGAAAATGGCATCCTTTTCATACGGATAGAGCGGGATATAGCGGATTCCTGCTTCAACCATGTCCTGAAAAAAATGCGTGCCGAAGGAGAGGTCGGGTTCATACGAACCGCTTTTCAAAGCGATCTCGATCAGCACGGACGTATTGCAGATATCAGAATAGGTGACTTGAACGCCCTGTCGTATTTCTCCCCGGCTTCCCCAGCGCCCCGGCCCCATCAGGATGAAACGACGTTTGGGCAGAAGGTAGTTCAGTCTGCTCACCGCGCGTCCGATATCCACCAGAGCCTCGAGACTCGTTTGTTCCGCATAGCGCTGCGGCGATACGTAGACGATGTGGGTGATGTCGGGAATGTGACCGTTGGAGATGAATCGTTGCGCAGTAAAAAGCGTTTCGCGCTCGGGAACATCGCGTGGTATGGGGCTTGGCGCGATGTCGATTTCAGTGAATTGAGGCCGGCACTGGAGCAAAAAGAGCGAGGTGCCGTCAGAGGCGAACTCAATGTCGACCGGTGTTCTCATGCCCTCCTGCAGCGTGAGAAGAATTGCGTGCATCTGCTTGACGAAGTCAGTTTTGTTTATAAGGCCGTCGAAGGTGAGTACCAGATCGTCGCGATCAACATTGAGTTCGATAGAGGAGCGGTGCTGGAACAGCCCATCCTTGAAGGCCGAGACTAGTTGACACAGGTTGGGGATATTATTTCCGTGTTTGCGTATAAAACCTTCTAGCGGCACCGTCTGGAATGTTTCTTTTTCCAGATTTATCGCGTCGATTTTTGAGGGGGAATAGTGACGTATCTCGTCGGGGCACGTATTCACCCGTAAGGCTGGTTGCCCGGGCGAAAGCAGCACCGGATAATCGTCGCCGATGCGGTCCACTGCCCGGGTGCCTAGTCCCGGAACCAGCCGAACCAGCCCATCGTCGCGTTTGAGCCGTGGCGACCAGCGGAATTCATTGCTGCTGAATGCCACTCCCGCGAAGACCGGAGAAAAGTAGGGGCCCATATGCACACCGACCACCTCCTGGATCATGATCCCCATTTCCTCTTGAAAATCGATCAGGCCATGCTCAAAACGGTAGCGGATGGGGTCAGGCCCGAAGACCGAAGCGTAGACTTCTGCGATGGCATCTGAAAGGGCTTCCAGACGCGTCTGCCGGTCGCCCTGATTGGAGAGAAAAAGACTCTTGTATTTTCCCGAAAAAGCCGTACCTGAACGGTCCTCAAGGAGGCTTGAACTGCGGACTATGATCGGCTGGTCGCCGAAATCATCAAGCGCCTGCATGAGACCGTGCGAGATATGCACCGGAAAGCGGGCGTGCTTGAACAGTTGTATGATGTTAGGGTATTCCAGCCGCACTTGCTCAAGGTCTTTGTATTTGATCTCATGCACATCTTCCAGGTCATTATACTGTAGAAACTCGGCCATGCAATCGGCGGTGAGATACCAGGTCTTGGGTGTTTTTATGCCTTGAAGAATATGCTCCTGGTATGCCGCATTTTTCAGGATATGGGTGGCAAGAAACAGACCCGTGCTTTTTCCACCAAGACAACCGCTGCTGCCGACCGGATAAATGATACGGGTAACCAGATCAAAAAAATCAGACACTTTTATGTGGCGTTTTGCCAGGTTGATAAATTCGACATTGTCGCTGAAGAACCGGCGGATAAGCGATACTCTCAAGCGCATTTCCGTGGCCTGCTCAAGCGACGCCTCACTTTCGGAAAATGAGCGGAAACGAAGAATCGCATCGATGATCGTGCCCAGATCCGCATTGCCGGAATCGACGGCCTTTATGAGAAAACCGAGTTTATTCAAGCGAATCCATTTACGGAGGCTCGTAAGAATTTCGTCGTCGCTCATGTAGCGCGCAGCGATCGTAAACACCTGGTCGCTGGTGGATAAAATGCTCTCACGCGATTGTTTCCTGCTGGGGCTGTTGGCCTCCGATGTTCTTTCGGTAGTACGTTCGGCTAAATCATGGCCGAGCGAATCCAGCATATGGCGTGATTCTTTGATCCCGCTCCAGAAGAGATAATAGAGCAACTTTCGCGAAACGAAAAGATAGAGATTCTCGTCGGTGTGCCGCAACAAGTCGGCGATTGCCTTCCATTCCTTGCTTCCCGTTGAGGCTTGCCCCTTTTCGGCGGCATCGCGCTCGCGCAGCACGTGTTCCAGCTTTCGGTAAAACGCATTCTGGCCGATGCGGTCGGCGATAGTATGCAACAGTTTTCGCTCTTTTTCCAGAAAGCAGTCTTCACCGGATGCGGATACGGCTCGTTTATACGAGACCTCAATGAATCCTCTGACAGCATTTCCTTCTTTGATGGATGCGGTTTCCGAACACTCCGACGGCACATAGCAGTCAGGTTCGTACACCATATCGTCAAATGTTATCCGTGCCTGACAGAGTTTGGGATGCTGCCAGCCGGAGGGGATCGTCGCGATGATATCATTGAAAATATTCGGCAATGGGCGGGACGTGTCGGCGAGCAGATCTTCCACCCGATACAGACAGTCCAGCTCCTTTTCCCTTTCGAGCAAAGCCTCGAGACGCATCGATTTCGTCTTCTTTTCGTTCATCGTCGCTTGAATCCCCTCCTCACTGCGGGAATGGATGCAGGGGAGATTACGCCCAACCGCGCTGTTTTACAGCTTCGGCCACGCGGCTGATGGCGATCACATAGGCCGCGTCACGCATATAGAGTTTCCTGCGCGTGGCGAGATCGTTCACCGCCGCGAATGCCGAAGTCATCTTTGCGTCCAGCTTGGCAAGGACCTCGTCTTTTTCCCAGAAGTAATTCATGTTGCACTGTACCTGTTCAAAATAGCTGCAGGTCACACCGCCCGCGTTGGTAAGGAAGTCCGGGCACACGAAAATACCGCGCTGCTTTATCACTTCATCCGCTTCGGGAGTTGTGGGACCGTTCGCTCCTTCAGCAATGACTTTTACTGTTTTCGAAATTTTCTGGACGTTGCCGGCATTGATCTGGTTCTCCAGGGCCGCAGGAATAAGGATGTCGACTTCCTGCTCCAGCCATGCCTCGCCCGGCAACCTTTCGTATCCGAGTTCCTGTGCCTGCTTCTTGTCAATCCCGCCGAACTTGTCGGAAATCCTCCGCAGCTCATCAACGCTGACGCCGCTCTTTTTGCGGTAGGTGTATGAGGCTTTGTCTGCCTGGTCCCAGCAGGAGATTGCCACGACTTTGCCGCCCAGTTTTGTATAGAGCTGCACCGCATATTGCGCCACGTTGCCAAAACCCTGCACGCTGGCCGTGCTCTTTTCGATGGGGAGCCCCAGAACCTTGAGCGCCTCGCGCAGGACAAAAACAACGCCGAATCCGGTCGCCTCGGTGCGGCCGAGGGAGCCCCCCATGCCCACCGGCTTGCCGGTGATGAAGCCGGGATAGCGGCCGCCATGAATCGTCTCGAATTCATCAAGCATCCAGAGCATGTGCTGGCCGTTGGTCATCACATCAGGAGCGGGTACGTCGCTTACCGGCCCTACGTTCCTGGCAACCTGGCGGACCCAGCCACGGCAGATCTGCTCCTGTTCGCGTAGGCTCAGATGGTGCGGATCGCAAATAACACCGCCTTTAGCGCCGCCCAGAGGGATATCTACCACGGAACATTTCCATGTCATCCAAAGCGATAACGCGCGTACCGTGTCGATGGTCTCCATCGGGTGAAAACGGATACCCCCTTTTGCAGGCCCGCGCGCGTCGTTGTGTTGTACGCGAAACCCCTTGAATACCTTTATCTTTCCGTCATCCATGCGTACCGGAATGGTGAAATGATATTCACGCATCGGCTGACGCAAAAGCTCCTTCACGCCATCATCAAGCTCCAATATGCCGGCTACTTTGTCAAACTGAGATTGCGCTACCTGATACGGATTGTACGAATCTGTCTGCATGTGTTACTCCTCTTTTCCTTTTATTAGTGAAACAATAGTTATTATAAAACAGTATCTACGAAATATACTATTAGTCACCCATTATAGGTTACGGTCAAACACAAAATTCCCCTCCCGAGCCGTTTCTCCAACAGCCTTTCAATTCCTTATTTCTGTTGATCGGGTCAACCGTCGCTTTCCATCGCTGAAACGCCGCCTGTTCCAATGTCTTCGCCACGTGTCTGTACAGTCACCCATCTGGTTCTAGGATGCGTCCGGCGAAGGCAACCACCCTCGCTTTGGCGCATTATTACTCCTTCCGTTCACCGCCGAAGGCCCCCCCGGCGGAACAACTACTTCAAGGCCGCGAGCCGGTCCTTGAGTTCGGTATAGTGGAACAGGTTGTTGAAATCCACCAGACCGGACAACGCGCTCGAGCGGACACGCACCCCCGTCTCTTCAAAGATCGACATCGGGTTGAGGCCGCCGATGATGATCGCCCCCACGCGTTGCGGGCCGACCGAAACGCCGTAGAGGCTCTGGCCGGGACTGCCCAGGCAGAGCAAGCTTCCCAATCCAATCGTCTCCAGCTGTTTGGAAATGCTGCGGACCGCATCGACGCTGTCGGACGGAAATTCCCGAAAGCTTACCCCGATCCGCCCGTTGCCCGTGGTCACCGCGCCGATATAGTCGGCCATGCCGCTGCGGATAAAGACCACGAGGGGATCGATGCTCGTTCCGTCGTAGTGGATGATGTCGCTGAAATGGGAGGGGACGCCGTTGTGCAACTGGATCAGGCCGCCGAAACGCGAGGTGGTCGGCACGCCGCGTCGCAGCAGCACCCCGTTCATCGTAATCGAACAGACCGTTCCAATGCCGATATGGCCCTCCGGAATGGTGTGCCCCCCGCAACTTTCCCCCGCTCCCAAAAGCGTCAGCAACTTTCCCATGGAATAGCCCTTGGAAAACACCCTCTCGATCAGGTCGAGCCGCTTTTCGGTAAATTCGCCGATCGGAATCGAAGAGACGTTGACCACGACGGAACCCCGCCGCAGCGCAGGATCGAAATCCATTTGGTAGGCCATCAAATCGATCTTCCCCGAAAGGAGGCCGACCCCTTCAAGCACGCGGGAAGCGTCCGCCTCGCGGCGCCCCTTTTCCGTGATGGCCCGCCCGCGGCGTCCCAGATTTTGCGTCAGGCCCTCCTCATCCAGCTCCCGCAGATAGAGCCGGACGGAGCGTTCGCTGATATCCACGTTCTGGGCGGTGAGCAATTCAGTAATTCGGGTGCTGCTGACAACGTCCCCGCTATGGCGGAGCACATCGAGAATGGCGAGTCGTTTTTTTTGTTGTTTGTCCATGATTTGATCCTCAATTGCGGCAATATTGCCGATACTATATATGGGTTCAAGATTTATTTTGAATTTTTATTGCTATATACCCCCAATTTAGATATCTCTACTCCCGTTTTACGGCAAACTAGTGTCATTTTTTCGGCAATTGGTTGCAGTTATTCAGGCGCATATAAAACAGGAGCAGAGTATGAGTTACATCGAAAAAGTATGGGAAAAGGTGGCCCAACGCAATGCGGGCGAAGTGGAGTTTCTACAGGCGGTTCGCGAAGTGTTCGATTCGATTGCACCCGTGTTGGAAAAGAATCCGCAATACAAGGAAGCGGGCATCATGGAGCGCATCGTGGAACCGGAGCGCCAGATCATTTTCCGCGTGCCGTGGGTGGACGACAAGGGCGTCGTTCAGGTCAACCGTGGCTACCGGTTTGAATTCAACAGCGCCCTCGGCCCGTACAAGGGCGGCCTGCGCTTCCATCCGACCGTCAACCAGAGCATCCTGAAATTCCTCGGCTTCGAGCAAATCTTCAAGAACTCCCTCACCACCCTCCCGATGGGCGGCGGAAAGGGCGGTTCCGACTTCGATCCCAAAGGCAAGTCCAACAACGAAGTGATGCGGTTCTGCCAATCGTTCATGACCGAACTCCAGCGCCACATCGGCCCCGACACGGACGTTCCGGCCGGCGACATCGGTGTGGGGGGACGCGAAATCGGCTTCATGTTCGGCCAATACAAGCGCCTCCGTAACGAATTCACCGGCGTGCTCACGGGCAAAGCTCTGAACTGGGGCGGTTCGCTGATCCGTCCTCAAGCCACCGGCTACGGCTCGGTCTACTTTGCCCAGGAAATGCTGAAGACGCGCAATGAGACCTTCGAGGGCAAGATCTGCACGGTTTCCGGTTCCGGTAACGTGGCGCAATATACCGTTGAAAAAATCAACCAGCTCGGCGGCAAGGTGGTTTCGCTCTCCGACTCCGCTGGCACCATCTACGACCGCGAAGGCATCGATGCCGAAAAGCTCGCATGGATCATGGACCTGAAAAACGTCCGCCGCGGCCGCATCAAGGACTATGCCGACGAGTTCCACGCGGAATATCTCGACGGAAAGCGTCCATGGGACATCAAGTGCGACTGCGCCTTCCCCAGCGCCACGCAGAACGAAATCAGCGGCGAAGACGCCAAGACCCTGCTCAAGAATGGCTGCTACGTGGTCAGCGAAGGCGCCAACATGCCGAGCACGCCCGAAGCCGTGGACCTGTTCGTTGAAAACAAGATTCTCTACGGTCCCGGCAAGGCTGCCAACGCCGGCGGCGTTGCAACGTCCGGTCTCGAAATGAGCCAGAACTCCATGCGCCTGAAATGGAGCGCCGAAGAGGTCGACAGCAAGCTCAACACCATCATGGTCAATATTCATGAAGCCGCCCGTGCCGCAGCCGAGCAATATGGCCAGCCCGGAAACTACGTGATGGGGGCAAATATTGCCGGATTCACGAAGGTTGCCGATGCCATGCTCGACCAAGGCATTGTCTAGCAACATACAGCGTGGTTTTCCCTGAAAACAAGCTGAACAAAAGGCTTCCTTTTTCCCCTCCGAAAAAGGAAGCTTTTTCATTCATTGTCACAAGGAGCGGTAGGTTATGAACAAAATACTGGAAAAAAGACAGCTCTCAGAAACCGTCTTTATGATGCGGCTGGAAGCACCACTTATTGCCAAGGAACGAAAGGCCGGCCAGTTTATCATTTTGCAGCTGGACGAGGATTTCGGGGAGCGCATCCCCCTCACGATCGCCGATGCCGATCCCGGCGAGGGTTCGATCACCATCATTTTCCAAGCGGTGGGCAAAACCACGAGACGATTGGCGGAACTGGCTGTCGGCGGCAATATTGCCGCCCTAGTGGGACCGCTCGGAACCCCTACCCATGTTGAAAAATTTGGAACCGTTGTCTGCGTGGGCGGCGGCATCGGCGTCGCTCCGCTCCATCCCATCGCGCAAGCGATGAAGAAGGCGGGCAACAAGGTTGTCATCATCATGGGTGCCCGCAACAGGGATTTGATCATCCTCGAAGACGAGATGCGCGCCATCGCCGACGAATTGATCCTCTGCACGGACGATGGTTCCGCCGGAAGAAAGGCCCTCGTCACCGTACCCTTGAAGGAATGGTGCGAAAAAGATCCCAAACCCGATCTGGCCGTCGCCATCGGTCCGCCGATCATGATGAAGTTTTGCGCCGAAACCACGCGCCCCTACAAGGTGCCGACCCAGGTTTCGCTCAACACGATCATGGTGGACGGCACCGGCATGTGCGGCGGGTGCCGCGTGACGGTCGGCAACGAAACCAGGTTTGTCTGCGTCGATGGCCCCGAATTCGACGGTCATCTGGTCGATTTCGACAACATGATGAACCGGCTCGGCTCCTACAAGAAGCAAGAGGGGCACGCCTGCAAAATTGGATTAGGGAGTTAATAGCAATGACATACATATCCCCCGAACAACTGGCCGAAAAGGCCGTCCGCGCCCTGGAATCGATCCCCGGAAACCCTGCACCAAAGGATCGCCTGGCCATCCCGGCCCAGTTGATGCCGTCGCAGGATCCCGTGGTCCGCCGCTCAAACATGAAGGAAGTCGCGCTCGGCTACACGCCCGAGCAGGCCCGCGTCGAAGCCATGCGCTGTCTGCAATGCAAGAACGCGCCATGCATTGCCGGCTGCCCGGTCGGGATCGACATCCCCGGCTTCATCAAAGCCATCGCGGACGGCGACAACAAGAAAGCGATCGACGCCATCAAGGAGAGTAGCCTGCTCCCTGCGGTCTGTGGCCGGGTCTGCCCCCAGGAGTCGCAGTGCCAGGCTCCGTGTACCGTGGGCAAGGCGCTTAAATCGGTCGACAAGGCCGTCAGCATTGGGCGCCTGGAGCGGTATGTCGCCGACTGGGAGCGCGAAAACGGATTGATTGAAATGCCGGTCGTCAAACCAAGAACCGGGAAAAAGGTCGGCATCATTGGAACCGGCCCGGCGGGGCTCACCGTTGCTGCGGACATACGCCGTGAAGGGCACGACGTAACGCTTTTCGAGGCGTTCCACAAACCCGGCGGCGTCATGGTGTATGGCATTCCCGAATTCCGCCTGCCCAAGGCGATTGTGCAAAAGGAGATCGACACGCTCGTTGCGATGGGCTGCGAACTCAAGACCAATTTCGTGATCGGCCGGACCCGCAGGATCACCGACCTTCTCGGGGAGGACGGCTTCGATGCCCTCTTCATCGGCACGGGGGCCGGGCTTCCGCGCTTCATGAATATCGAGGGCGAAAATCTGGTCGGGGTCTATTCCGCCAACGAATACCTCACCCGATCCAACCTCATGCGCGCCTACGACAAGACGAACGCCGACACCCCCATCTTTGAGTCCGAAAAGGTCGCGGTCCTCGGCGGCGGCAACGTGGCCATGGATGCCGCGCGCACCGCCGTGCGCCTCGGCGCCAAGGAAGTGCATCTGATCTATCGCCGGACCGAGGTCGAAATGCCGGCCCGCGTGGAAGAGGTCGAACACGCCAAGGAGGAGGGCGTGATCTTCCATGTCCTCCAGAATCCCAAACGCATCCTGAGCGATGAGAAGGGATGGGTGTGCGGCATCGAATGCCTCCGCTACGAACTCGGCGAACCCGATGCCTCCGGTCGCCGCCGCCCCATCGCCATCGAAGGCAGCGAATTCGAGATCGAGCTCGACACCGTTATCGTTGCCATCGGAAACGATTCCAACCCCCTGATTCGCCAAACCACGCCCGGCCTTGAAACCAACAAGTCGGGAAACATCGTGGTCGATGAACACGGGAAATCGTCGCTCGACCGCATCTATGCCGGCGGCGACATCGTGCTCGGCGCCGCAACCGTCATCCTCGCCATGGGCGAAGGCCGCAAGGCTGCGGCCGCCATGAACCGCATGCTTGCGGACGACTTCATCACAAGGCGGGGGAATCAGCCGACAGGAAAATGACAGATTCGAAAATTCATCGGATGACCCGGTATCAGAGAAAATAATGAAATTATTTGAGTCTAATTGCACAGGATTTAGCCCAATCCCAAACTCGGATAATTTTCACGAGCAATGGGTTTCAGGAACATACATCCTGACAGGGATATTCCCGAGATCAGGTGATGGAATTACGATTGCTAAAATCAGGAATGAGGTTCCGACATTTTATTCATTGGTTAAGGAAAAACAAAAAAAGAAGATTCCTCGAGGACTATCAGCATCCTACATCATTCCGGTTTATCGATCCTCTCATTTTGCTGACGATGTACTGAACTGGACTAAAACCAGACCAAAATACAAATGGGCCATATGGCATGAGCCGGTTTTATTTAATGATCAAACCGACGAAGCTATTATGAATCAAAACTGGGGTCTCTATGGTTTAGCTTACAGAGACTACTTGGCTCAAATTATTTGTGCGTATTTATCCACGATTTCAGGGGATGAAATTAGACTCAATGGAAACCAATTTAAAAAAATCCAACCAAGCATGGATCCTACGCGGTAACGCACAATCTGTCGTGGCGGAGGAATGATTTACGCGCGGGTCACGCAAACCGCTCAGCAGTCCCGAATGGGAATGGATCGGGAGGTATTTGTGCCAGAGAAATTTGTATCCGTGGATGGAAGAACGCTTTGGAGTCATTCTGTCGGCCCGGACGAAGGGGACGCGATACTATTGGTTTCGGGTGCGAATGCCTCGGCTTTGATGTGGCCGGACGAGTTGGTTGAACGGTTCGTGTCCAAGGGATATCGCGTGATTCAGTATGATCATCGTGATACGGGACGCTCCACCATTATTGAGTTTGATGACGCCCCCTATAACGTGGAGGATCTGGCGTCGGATGCGGTATTCATTCTCGACGCTTGGGAGGTGGACAAGGCGCATGTCATAGGCTTGTCGATGGGCGACGATAGGCCAGGTGCTTGCGCTTGATCATTCGGATCGACTCTACAGCTTGATCCTTATGTGCGGAGCAGCCCTTGATGTTGACTTTGTCGGCAATATCGGACGGGCCTGTTCAGGAGAAGGTTCACCGGATGGTTTGCCGCTTCCAAGCAAGGAGGTGCTTGAAGCGCTTTCCGCGCGAGCAACGCCCTTGGATAGCATGGAGGAAGAACTGGATCGGCGCGTAAAGAAATGGGCCCTCCTGTCAGGGAAAAAACTTGAGTTTGATGCGTCTGATTTCCGGCTCCGAGAGCAACGATGTATCGATCATGCCGGAATCTGGGCGCAGCCTGTAAACCACGCAATGGCGACGGCGGTCCCTCTTTCCAGAGGAAGGGAACTGGGCAAGGTACGCGTTCCGGCCTTGGTGATCCAGGGTTCCGAGGACCCTCTCAATCCGCCACCCCACGGCAAGCACATGGCGGATTTGTTGCCGAACGCTCGCCTCGTTGAAATTGAAGGTCTTGGGCACGGTCTTCCCAAAGCCTTGCTGCCTCGGATAGGAAATGAAATTGTCAACCATGCTGAGCAAAGCCATGCCGCCGCGCGTACCCCGCGCGGCTCCAGATTTCACCCCGCTGCGCCTCCAAGTATTCCGCCTTATAAACCTGAATATCTACCAAAACGCTGACGTTTGAACTTGAGCCCCCCCGTTTCGATCACTAGATTGGCTCCTGTTTTTTTCAATGGGCGAGTGGTGAAATTGGTATACACGCGAGATTTAGGTTCTCGTGCCACCGGCGTGCGGGTTCGAGTCCCGCCTCGCCCACCATATTTAATTTTCATTAGTATTGTATGACATGAGTTTAGCACATCGAGGTAAAGTTCCGCAGTTTTCATTGCGCCCCCATCCGGCGATTATCACGGGTATGATTCTCGTTCCGGTGATCGGCCTGCTCATAGCGGGTGCCCTGTTCCAAAAAGATGCCGGAACGGGCGAGCTTAAACCGGCCGCAATTTTGGTTCTGATTATAACAGGAATTCTCTTTTTCATGTTGCTGATCGGAGCAACCTATAAGTTGTTTTTCCCGCATTTATGGAAAAGGAATTCCTCCCACTCACGCCTTCGGCAACACAGCAAACATCACCCTTATTACAGTGAAAAAGAAACCCACAACAAACATCGTCGCCACTAATTTCAGTGATTCAGGCTTGAGCTGACGGCGACAAGTGCGAACTATACGCGCATGAAGATTGTTTGCGCAGAAACTGTTTTATTGGGAGAAGAGGCCTTTTCAACCCTCGGCGAAACCGCCGTCATTCCTGACCGCGCCATCGGACGAGGAGATCTGCTTGATGCCGACGCGCTGATTGTTCGCTCCAAGACCAAAATTAACCGAGAACTGCTCGAGGGGACCCCCGTTAAATTTATCGGAACAGCCACTGCGGGGAGCGATCATATTGTCGCCGCCGATCTGTCCGCACTGGAAACATACTGGTGTGCCTCCCCCGGCTGCAACGCCAACAGCGTTTCCGAATATATTACTGCGGCACTGCTCACGCTGGCGCAACAGAACGATTTTGAATTAGAAGGTAAAACCATTGGAGTCATCGGCTGCGGCAACGTCGGAAGTCGAACCGTTAAAAAGTGCGAGGCCTTAGGCCTTCGGGTACTCCGCAACGATCCGCCGCTGGCCGCCGCCTCAGCAGATCCCGATTTTCTTCCGCTTGAAACGGTGCTTGCCGAATCCGATATCGTCACGCTCCATGTCCCCCTCGTAAAAAATAAGCCGTGGCCGACGGAACACATGGCCGATTACCGTTTTTTTGAACAACTCAAACCCGGTGCGGTTTTCATCAATGCTGCGCGTGGAAACGTCTGCGACTACGACGCCCTGCTTGCCGCCCGCCAGAACGACATCGTTTCTCATATGGTGATTGATGTCTGGAGCCCGGAACCCGCCTTTCGCACGGATGTGCTTCAGAAGGCCGCGCTCGCTTCCCCCCACATTGCCGGCCACTCCTACGAAGGCAAACTCAACGGAACCGTGACCTGCTATAACGCGCTGTGCAACTTTTTTGAAATAGAACCCTGCTGGGATATTGCGGCATCGCTCCCGCCGTCGGCAATCCCGGAAATCAGGATCGACTGTTCAGGACGCACCGACAACGATGTCCTCTACGACATTGTGCGACAGGTATATGACATTCGAACCGACGACCAGCTCATCCGCGGGGCGGCCGTTCACAACGACCTTGAGCGGGCAAAAAACTTTGATGCGCTGCGAAAAAACTACCGTATGCGCCGCGAATTTATGAACACGGTTGTGCACCCTGAGAACGCAGGGAAAGTTTTGAAAGACAAAATTTCGACCCTGGGGTTTCGGCAACAATAAGCCTCCCTGCTTCAAGCAGCGGGGAATCTTCTTTGTAGGGCGGGAACGGCTGGAAGCCTTCCCGCTGCGGCTGGAAGGTCTGCGACCATTCCAGCCCTACAATTTCAGAACGCTTTTATTCTTTCGTCCAAATGCGGGTGTTGAGGTTGAGCTCATCGACGACACCGATTGCACTTTGGAGATCGTCCACAAATTCGCGGGCCAGTTCAATATCGAGCACGGTGCCGAAGAGTTTGGGTTCAAAGCGATTCTTGTTGCTGGAGATGGCAATGTTTACGTTGCCGCCGCAGAAAGAGAAATAGACATTGCTTCCCGCTTTGCGCCTCAGCTCCAGCATGCGGCGCATGAGGGCCGGAGAAAGAATGTAACGCGCCTCGACCTGATCGTCGCTGTACACCACAAATTCTCGTTCAAAGGTGGGATCTTCCAGCTTAACCAACTCCCCGTGGCTCTTCCCCATTCCCTGAAGTTTCTGTCCAAAACGACCAAACGCTTTCTCCGCCGTGTCGGGCAAAATATAGGTTTTCCCATGGAAATGTTTATTGAAGTCCGCAACAAAGAACAATCCTTTGAAGATGGTGTGCCAGTGCGTTTGACGACGCCCCTTACTGTCGCGCGTTTCGGTTTTATATTCGGCATGCAGTTCGCTGAAGGCAATCTGGGTTTTGTCGACAGGACCCTGAACGAGGTCCTCGCAATGGTAGCGATCGATACTGTGACGAAAAATACCGCTGGACTGAAACTGCCCTTTCGAAATCCCGCTTTCGGGACGATAGGTCAGTTGCGGGCCGACATACCGCACAATCGGACCGACCACCTGATTCTTGAAATCCCTCACGTATCCCGAGGTCATTGCTTTGAAAATAAAAACACCGATTGCGATTCCGATAACAGCCGGGAAAGCCAATGCAAAAATGCTGCCGGCTTGATTCAATAAAAAGAGGGCGATGAATACTGCGGCAACCATAACGACACCACAGGCAATCATCGCCTTTTGGACAGCTCCCTTACGGCGCTCTTCCAGGGGACGGAGAGCAGGAACCAGTTCGGTTTGAAAAAACTGTTCGAAGGTCTGCTTTTCTTCCACTGGACTGCTCCTATCCATTAAACAACGAGCCGACATCTACGTTTTTGCGTTCCGCCTCCACCGCTTCGAAAAGTTGTCGACGGGTGTAACGCATCATACCG
>CAYOBH010000001.1:0-28293 GCA_964402125.1 uncultured Verrucomicrobiota bacterium | reverse complement strand
CTCATCATCATCTTTAGGCTTCTTGCTGACTTTACTTGGCTTCTTTATAGGCTCATCATCGTCATCATCCTCTTCCTCAGCCTTTTTCTTTGAGCTTACTTTTTTGATTTCACCAGCATCTTCTTCCTCTTCTACCTCAAAAAGTTGTCGACGGGTGTATCGCATCATACCGGCCATAATGTTGGTTGGGAACATTTCGACGGCGTTGTTAAAGTCGGTTACGGAGGCATTGTAAGCACGACGCGACGCGCTGAGCTGCTCTTCGATTTCGTTCAGTGCGCGCTGCAGCTGCATAAAATTTTCGTTCGCTTTAAGTTCCGGATAGGCCTCAACTTGCACCATCAGCCCACTCAGCGCGTGCGATAGCTGGTTGTTAAGCTGAACCGTTTCATCCGGCGACAAATTGCCGGCGGCAGCCTGATTGCGCAGCGCGGTTACTTTTTCCAACGTTCCGGCTTCGTGAGCAGCATACTGCTTGACCGTTGCAACGAGGTTCGGAATCAGGTCGTAGCGCTTTTTACACATGACGTCGATCGACCCAAATGCATTCTCAACGGCATTCTTTTTGCCAACCAGCGAGTTGTACATAACGATTGCAATTACAACCAATACAGCCAAAACAATTAACGCTATAGTCATAGATTATCTCCTAAACTTATTTTTACTGTTCATCATGAATGCAACTCGACTCTTCTAACGCCATCGCGCTCGCGACACATGCCTCCATAGCCGCCGTCAAAATTCATGAAATCTTCCACGAGAGATAACTAGCAAAAGCTCTCTGCGCCTTCGATTATAAAATTCAAAGTTGTTCGTAGGACAGTCATGCAGGATGCACCTAAATCTGTTATTTAACTCATGTTACGCCAACAGATCCTTCAGATATTGCCCCGTGAATGATTTCTTGCATTTCACTACCTCTTCCGGCGTTCCGGTGGCAACAATCGTGCCGCCGTTAATACCGCCGCCGGGGCCGAGGTCGATGATATGGTCGGCGCGTTTGATCATGTCGAGGTTATGCTCGATAACGATCACGGTATTGCCTTCATCGCGCAGGCGTTCGAGCACTTCGAGCAGCTTGTGCACATCGGCAAAGTGCAGCCCGGTGGTCGGCTCATCGAGAATGTAGACGGTCTGCCCGGTGGAGCGCTTGCTCAGTTCGCTCGAAAGCTTTACGCGCTGAGCCTCACCGCCGGAGAGCGTGGTGGCCGGCTGGCCGAGCTTAAGATAGCCCAGTCCAACCTCACAGAGCGTCTTCATCTTTCGCTGAATCTTCGGCACCGCTTCAAAAAATTCCAGCGCCTCGCTGATGGTCATATCGAGCACATCGGCAATGTTTTTGCCCTTATAGTGCACCTCCAGCGTCTCCTTGTTGTAGCGCTTTTCGTTACACTGCTCGCAGGGCACATAGACGTTGGGCAGAAAATGCATCTCAATCTTCAGAATACCGTCGCCTTTGCACCGTTCGCACCGCCCGCCCTTGACGTTAAAGCTGTAACGCCCCGACTTGTAGCCCCGTACTTTCGAAGCGGGCAAGCCAGCAAACAGATCGCGAATATCGGTGAACGCGCCGGTGTACGTCGCCGGATTCGAGCGCGGCGTACGTCCGATCGGTGACTGATCGATCACAATCATTTTGTCCACCTGCTCCAGCCCACTGATCGACTCAAATGCCCCGGGCGCATCCTTTGATCCGTTAAAATGCCGCGCCAGCGCACGCTTAAGCGTGTAATCGACCAGCGTACTTTTTCCACTTCCGGAAACGCCGGTCACGCAGGTAAACAACCCCAGCGGAAATTTGGCGCTGACCTTCTTCAGATTATTCGCCTCTGCGCCCTTGAGCTCAATCCATCCCTTCGTCGGAGGCGTACGCGCCTCCGGCACCTCGACCCTCTTTTCGCCCCGCAGGTAGTGCGCCGTCAACGTATCGGCCTTCATCAGCTGATCGGTCGTTCCGGAAAAAACCACCTCGCCGCCGTGACGTCCGGCGGCCGGGCCCATATCGACCACATAATCGGCGGTGCGGATCGTCTGCTCGTCGTGCTCCACCACAATCACGGTATTGCCCAAATCGCGCAGCCCCTGCAGCGTATGAATCAGCCGATCATTATCGCGCTGATGCAGCCCGATGCTCGGCTCGTCCAGCACATACACCACGCCGACAAGCCCGGCCCCAATCTGCGTGGCCAGCCGAATGCGTTGCGCCTCGCCGCCGGAGAGCGTTCCGCTCTCGCGGTCAAGTGTCAGGTAATCAAGCCCCACATTCACCATAAAGCCGAGGCGCGAGCGAATCTCCTTGAGAATTTCCTTCGTGATCAGTTTTTCCTGCTCCGTCAGCTCCAGCGACTCAAAAAAGTGCAGCGAGTCCACCACGGAATCAGAAATCATTTCGCGGATATTCCGCCCGCTCACCGTACACGCCAGCACCGACGGCTGAAGGCGCGCGCCGTTGCATTCCGGGCAAATGCGCTTGGTCATATACCCGCGCAGCCAATGGCTCATCGCCTCGCTCTCGTTACTCTCCACCCGCTCCATCAGCATATTGAACACACCGCGGAACGGCTTCGAGATGAGCCGACGACGCATATAATAATCGATCGGCACGTCGCCCGTTCCATAAAAAACCTGCTCCTGCACCTTGCGCGGCAGCTCATCGAACGGCGTACGCGGATCCATCCCGTTCAGCTCCGCCACCGCCTGCAGCAGCTTCTTGTGGTACATAATCATGCGCTGACCGCCATAGCGCCACGGATGCACACACGACTCGATCGGAATCGATTTATCCGGCACCACCAAATCCTCATCGAACACCATCTGCGTGCCCAATCCATGACACACCGGACAGGCACCGTACGGAGCGTTAAATGAAAAATGGCGGGCTTCCAGCTTATCAAAACTGATTCCGCAATCGACGCAGGCATAGTGCTCCGAAAAGATGCGCTCCTCCCAGCCGTTGCCAACCTCAATCAGCGCCGCCATCAAGCCGTCGCCCTGCCTCAGCGCCACCTCGACCGAATCGGTCATACGGCTGCGGACATCATCGGAAACCATCAAGCGGTCCACCACGGCCTCGATGGTATGCTTATAGGTCTTCTTCAGCTTCGGCGCATTTTCAATCTCATACACCTCGCCGTCCACGCGCACGCGCACAAAACCCTGCTTGCGGATCTGCTCAAATACCTCCACATGCTCGCCCTTGCGTCCCCGCACCAGCGGAGCCAGCAGCATCAGTTTTGTACACTCCGGAAGTTGCATCAGCTGCTCCACCATCTCCTCCGCACTCTGACTCGAAACCGGCTTGCCGCAGTGGTAACAATGCGCCTTTCCGATGCTCGCAAACAGCAGGCGGAGATAGTCATAAATCTCCGTCGTTGTCGCCACAATCGAGCGCGGGTTCGCCCCGGCCGTCCGTTGTTCAATCGACACCGCAGGCGAAAGCCCCTCAATATAGTCCACGTCCGGCTTCTGCAGCTGACCCAAAAACTGCCGCGCATACGCCGAAAGGCTCTCCACATACTTGCGCTGTCCCTCTGCATGAATTGTGTCAAACGCCAGCGACGACTTACCCGACCCGCTCAGGCCCGTCACCACCGTCAGCGCATCGCGCGGAATCTGCACATGCACATTCTTCAGGTTATGCTCCCGCGCCCCCGCCACCTTGATCCATTGCTTTTTCATTCAAATCTCCACCAGAGACAAAACTGTCAGCTTAATTGCCATCGCTCGGTCATTTTTTCACACCGAAGCTAGAGGCGTCATCTAGGTTTTATAATCGCTCTCTAACAAGAAACTCGGCGCTCCCTCTTTGGATTGGATGTAAAACAAACCGTCTTTTTTACGAACTATCACAATGCGAACATAGTTTTGATCACCATCATATTTAATAACGCCATTCTCCAGAAGTTGATAAAGGTCCAGCCAACAGGACTCCACTATGGGTTTATTGGATTTTGGACTGGCATAAGATTCTCGAAACCACAGATTTAAAACCAAAGAAGATCGAAGCAATGGCACTCTCTGCGAGTAGTATTTCGTTCGCTGATTAAAGGTCCAATTGCAACACGATTGAGGAGATGGGGCTTTTTCAAAAACATTAGATTCTAATAAACAAGAGGGTTCACTTTTTGTCATAACATTCACGCTATGAATCAAATCATAGTATCTCTGGAGTGTTTTTATGGGTTGCCCCTGTGGATGGCTTTTGGGACGACCCTGCGGTTGCACCTGCACACAAAACGGAATTTTAAGAGAAGGAATTCTATTTTTTAAGAAACGATTCCACACTGTCTTCCCAATAATGATAATTTTCTTCGGCTTCGCATCGATGATCAACGACCGAATATAAGGCCAGCTTTTATCGAGGCATTCCAGATACATTTTGCTGCAATTTGGCTTGGGATAAAGAGCCGCCAGACTGGCGTCTAATAACCATACACCCTGCATTTTAAGAGTCTGAAGTAACTTCAGTTTTGCTTGAATACGAATATCAAAAGTGGATTGCCCTGTGAGAATGGAATCAAAGCTTCTGTTTGACTCTACCTGATGAACACAACTGTAAAATATCTTCCAAAAATCTGACGTTCCAGCATTTGACTTCAGTGACTGATTCAGCAGAGAATTCTCCCCATAACCGAGACAGTAGACCAACCTAACAAACTCCTGCGGAACAGATTCATCGCTAAACCGTGAAACATTACACTTCAGATTTGCTTCTGCTTCATTTGTAAACACATGGGATTCGGCCAAAAGAATGACCTTCACCTTGTCTGGCCGCCAATACATCCGATGAGCATCGGCATTTTCCCAAGACGAAAAAGGTTCAATCCAGCCCCCGAACTCTCGGCGAAGATCACCCCAAATTGACCTAAGCAAAACTTTCATTTAGAGGAACCTCCGTCCATATCTGCGAGAAATTCAGAGGGAGACCGGATCCGTATACCATTCCATTCTTTGAGCGAAAGAAGGTGCTTGTCGCCGGACACAATGTAATCCGCCTTTGCCGCCGAAGCGGCTTCCAGAATCCGATCATCATCTGGATCGTTTTCCACCACGCAGAGATGCACATCAGGAGAAACAAGCAGAAAAGTCTCGGCAAAGGTCTCGACGATGACGGAAACCTGTTCCTGCGTAAGGCCGAACTTCGGACGAATCAACACATCCTTCACCTCCGCCAAGATATCAATGCTGACGGCGTTCTCAAAATGTCCCCGTGCAATCCGCTCGAGAATGCGGCGGGGAGGCCCATTAAAGAGAACCCCTGACACCAGCACATTGGTATCGCAGACAATTCTCATTTTCCGTTCCGTACGGCAGCGATCTCATCCTCGATATCCTTCTCCGTAATCCCCTGCTTTTCTCGTACAGCATCTCCCAAGGAAAACAGGGCATCTAAGCGCCGTTGGCGCTGGACATATTGCCGGGCAGCCTCCCGCAACAGCTCGGAACGACTTCGGGATTCGCGTTTGGCCTCTGTATCAATCTCTCCCAACAACGTATCCTGAAACGAAATATTCACGGTTACATTCATACCTAAACGACCTCCTGAAACAGCTGAATCATATACAAACATTGTATGCCCATGTCAACATCGGCTCCCTGATCCTTCACTTCGCTTTTCACCACGAAGCTCATGAAGACAACGCCGCAGCCCCTTCGTGCTCTTCTCTTCTTCGTGGTTTAATTAAATACTTTTTTCCCGCGATAGTTAAAAATCTGCTCAAAGGCATACGACTCCGGGTCCGAATATGCATTGAGCGCCTCCAGCATCTTGTCCTGCATATTCGTCGTTAAGCGACGCCCTTTGCGCGCCTTCTGCACCTGCTTATGATTAATAAAGCCCGGTGCGCACGCCGCCACCAGATCATGATTCTTAATCCCCTTCTCCGTCATGATCGCATCCAGCGGCTGTACCCCAACGTCCATCGAAATGTCTTCGCTCATAGAATTCCTATTCCGTTATCTCGTAATTTTTTCTTCATCGGTTCAATCGATTTTTCGATTCCATTCACACGCACCAACGTATCAGTCAGACGCTCTGCTGTTTTGGGAAAGAGTCCACAGACGAGCAGGGTGGTTTCAGCGTCGGGGCACTCAATCACCTGAATCTTCTGAAATGCGACACGCCGGAAGGCCTTGCTCCAACCCAAAATCTGCTTCCGCACGTTGGCAGGAATGCCTTTCGCGCAGAAATCCTCCAGCACAGCAAGAATCTGATCGCCCGTCTGTTCGGAATTCAGTGCGCGCAACACCGAGGCGCGGGTGATTTTGAAGAGCGCACCCACCTGATTTCCGATTCGATCCGCAAAACGTGAAAACTCGCTCTCGGCCCCGGGATTCGACGCGGTAAAAATGATTTCAAAATCGGGCTGGATCAGAATGCTGCCCTCGGCGACTTCAACGGTATACTCAAATTCTTGGCGGGTTCCGATCAAATAAGCGCCTGCGGGAGTGATGGAGAAGCGAATATCGCCCTGATTATCAAACGCCAGTTTTGCTCCGCCCAGCAGCAGCAACCGCTCATAAAGAAATTCGACCAGCACCTTGCGCCAGCGCTCTTCCCGGTACGCATCGCCGTCGATACCCTGCAAGCTTATATTTCTCATGGGAATATTCAGATTCTGCAGCAGCGGATTATTGGATTCCGACTGCCACAGAATGAACGCTTTCGCCTCGATCCATTCATCAACCGGACAGTCCGCAAAAGCGTTGGCGACCCTGTCTTCCAGGTTCACCTCTCCCCTTCCGACATGGCTTTGCGGACTGGAGGGAACATAATCGATATGAAACCACCCTCCCCTCGTCCCGTCTGCAAAACGCCTTCGAGCTGCGTGCATATGATCGTGCAACGCCTTGAGCCGTTCGGCATCGCTCCCGGCGAGCCACGAGCGCCCCTTTTTGAGCGCGACCAAATGTCGTTCATTCTTTCTTTCCCGGACGGAAACCATTTCCATATTCTTGAGCCAATTCCGGGCCTCATTGATTCGCCCCAAATATGGAGGCTCATACCCGCATTCGCTCGGCGGATCGTCCAACAACCTCTCGGCCAGCCGCTCCTCCTCTTTTTTGTAAAGACCGGATCCATCCGCCTTCAGGCGGAGTCCCTCGCCGCCGGCCGCCACCAAAACCGCCGTCATATCGTGCAACAGCAGCGGAACATCGTAAACGGCGTAGCCCTCCGGCAAGGCTCCCGACTTCGGGGCCTGCGCTTTGGGGCGATTCATTCGTTTGTGAATCATCGGCCAGACGCCCACCACGGGAAGCAGATCCTCGCCGGACAACGCGGGAAACAGCAGCATAAAAAAAAGGCCGGCGCGCAGCGTATCCACCGCAAGGGCAACGCTGTCCGTATCCTCCAGCAGCGCCGCCAGAGGAAGGGGATTTTCGCCGGCGAGCATTCTTTCCGCCCAGCGCCGCAGCAGGCGAAAACTTTCATCGCTCAGCCGAGGCTGATTATAGCGACCAACGGTTCGCCCATCCCACTCCAGAGCAGAACCGCAATTTAAGAACGCCTTGAGCCAACTCGCATCAGTCACCCCCTTCGCCACCGCCGATGATACTGAAGAGGCGCCACGGCAATAACGAGAAATTGAGAGACCGGGCAGATCGTTGCACTCATAGGAACTCAGGTGGTCAGAAACATAATCCACCGACAGCGTGGGACTCTTCTGATCAAAATGCCGGTGCCGATTCATGGAACGCACCAGATTGCGGAATGGACGGACCATCTCCATCAACTGCATTCTGTCCGACGGCATAAAACCGGCATCCAGCAGCGCCTTTCGCGCCTCCGCAGAAAAAACCTTCGAATCGACCTTCAAATCCGATCCGATATGCTCCAGAAAGAGTCGCCTCGTTTCGAGCGGGAGCTGTTCCCATTTCCCAAACCAATCGAATGGATTAAACGGCACATCCTTCCAAATCTTCATTAAAACTCCCCGTCGTGTGAAATGTGGTATTCATAGCCCTGCTCGCAGAGAAAAAGCTGGCGGTTCATTGCAAACTCCTGCTCCGTCGTTTCATGGCTCACCAACGAATAAAAGTGCGCCTGATTCGCCCCCGGTTTCGGGCGCAGAATCCGCCCCAGCCGCTGGGCCTCCTCCTGTCGCGACCCAAACGTGCCCGAAACCTGAATCGCCACCGCCGCATCGGGAAGGTCCACTGAAAAATTGGCAATCTTTGAACAGACCAGCACCTTGGTACGACCGGCCCGGAAATCATCAAAAACGGCTTCGCGCCGAGCCTGCCCGGTCGAACCGGTCAACACGGGAACGCCGAGTTCCTTCGCCAGCCCTTTGAGCTGATCGACATACATGCCCAGAATCAGAATCCGCTCGCCCGCGTGCCGCTTCAGCAGCAGCTGCACCAGTTCCATTTTGCGCGGATTTTCCGAGGCAATCCGAAACTTGGCCGGCTTCGACGCCACGGCATATTCCATGCGCAGCGCCGAATCCATCGTAACCCGAATCTCCTCGCAGCGTGCCTTTGCGATCCAGCCCTGCCGCTCAAGAATCTTCCACGGAACGTCATACCGCTTGGGACCGATCAGCGCAAATACATCGTCCTCGTGCCCATCCTCGCGCACCAGCGTCGCCGTAAGCCCGAGGCGCCGCCGCGCCTGAATCGAAGCGGTCACCTGAAAAATCGGTGCGGGCAGCATGTGGACCTCGTCATAAATCACCAGCCCCCAGTCGCGCTCATCAAACAGCTTCAAATGCTTAAACGGTGCATCCCGGTTTTCGCGGTGCGTCAGGATCTGATAGGTCGTCACCGTGATCGGTCGAATATCCTTCCGCCGCCCCGAATATTCCCCGATCTGATCTTCGCGGATCGTCGTCTTATCCAGAATCTCATCAATCCACTGGCGCACCGCCGTCACATTCGTCGCCAGAATAAGCGTCGAGGCCTGCCGACGGTTAATGCAGTCCATACCGACAATCGTCTTACCCGCGCCGCACGGCAGCACCACCACGCCCGACCCCGCCGCACAGAACGCATCCGCCGCATCCGTCTGATATCGGCGCGGCGCAAACAGTCCGCCCGACCGCATCTCCTGCCGCAGCTTCAACTCCAGCCCATCGCCGTCGCAATAGCCCGCGCGGTCGTCCACCGGATAGCCGAACTTAATGAGCACCAGCTTCAGGCGACCGCGGAACAGCGGGCGCACCCGGAAACAGCCCGGCCCCGTCCGCTCCAGCAATTCCGCCGCCTCCTTATGGCGAACCAGCTCCTCGCACAGCGCCAGATCCTCCGAAACCAGCCGAAGCCAACCCTCATCCGCCGACTCCAGCACCAACCGCCCGTAACGCCGCGCAAAATCGTGCACCTCCGTCAGCACATGCTCCGGCGGCGGATATTTTGAGAACGACACCAGCGCCTCAACAATCGCCTCCGCCGCATGGCCCGCTGCACAGGCGTTCCAGACTGAAAGCGGCGTGATCCGATAGGTATGAATGTGCTCCGGCGACTTTTCCAACTCGGCAAAAACCGCCAGCGCGTCGCGCGCCTCGCCGTAGCGCGGATTATCCACCTCCAGCAGAATAGCCCGGTCGCTCTGAATAATCAGTGGATTGGACGGATCATAATTCACGGCAGCAGAATCCCCATTTTACGCAGCCCTCCCTGAAACTTTTTCAGGTTTTTCGCACGGACAAACACTACCGCACCGTTCCGACCCAGCACGGTCGGCGCAATCGACTGATCGCTCGCCACTAGCGCGGCCGTCGATTCTTCGTCAAACGCAACCGCTACGGCCTCCTCCCGCCCGGAGACTTTACCAGCGCGCGCTACCGTTTCTCGAATCAGCCGAAGCACCGGCTCAGGAATCGACGTCGCGCTGCCCGCCTCCAGCACCGACACAATATCCGCTTCACTATCGCCATTTTCCAGTGCTGCAAAAATCGTCCGCCGATCCATCTTCCAGACCGCATCCGAGACCTTTTTCGCAAAGCGTTCAAGCTGCGCGGCATCAGCGACGGAAAAGCCCGCCGGATCAACCACGGCAATTTCATGGTTCGGCAGCACCTTAAACAACTTCCTCTGCTCCGCAGCGGGCGGCTCATAAAGCGTCTCCTCCTCGCCTAGGCAAAACCGCCCCAGCGGGGTCAGACGAATGTACACAATCCCGTCGTAGCGCGTCAGTCCGCCGGCGCCATCCAAGCCCCAAGTGCGCCCCAGATCCGAACGTTGGGCATCCGCTTCCCGATGCAGCAAATCCACCAACCCAAGCGTCGCCAGCGACTCGCAGACCAACTGCCGAAAATAGACCTTCCCAATCTTCCACTCACCGTCATCAAGCGCCCCGTATTGCCGATCGCAAATATACAGCGCCGACCCGTCCAGAACCACCCGGCAGTCCCCGCCCTCCGCCATCAAAAAAGAATAGGCATCGTCCATCGAAACCCATTCGTTCACGGGAAACCGGCCCAGCGCATTCAGAACATCCATCCGGCGGGCCGGTGCCGGATTCCAGTTCCGGCGCGCATCCCTGCCCCGAAACCCTTTGATCTCCGAAACCTGCAGGATTTCGTCAAACGTATCATCGAACTTCAGTTCCGAAATCCCCCGTTTAAAAGCCTCCGCCGAAAAATCCTCCTGCAACGCTTTCCCCGTCGGCGTCAACCCAAACTTTCCGGCGCGGAACCTCGCCCAACCGCACTGTCGCAGGAGCACGGGCCAGATAAACGAACGATTCGGACCGCGTTCATCCTCCGAAACAACGAGCGCCGTTGCCGCCGCCTTCATCGCCGCCGCTGACGGTAACCCCGTCTTTTCCGAAACCATCAACTTGCCCGCCCCTGCGAGCTGAAGCATTCGCTTCAACTCGGGAAACGCCTTCGCCTCCGATTCAAACAATTCAAGATCATCCATGTTAGGAGAACTCGTCGTCACGCTCAACGCCTCCGACTTCGGAAGATGCTTCATCAATGCATCCCGGACATCCTCCAGCAATAAATACTCATCAGCGTACTCGCGAGAGATAAACAACTGGCTGTACTGAATAGAGTAGTCAGATCGATCGCGCAAACCGTACCCGAAGCGAAACGTCAATCCATGCCGCGCCTTCAACCGCTCCGGAAAAACCTCATCCTGCCCCTCATGAACACTGTCCGCGAGCATCAACCGCTCCGCCTCACTCATACGACCCAGAATTTCCAGCGGCTCATTCAGCCAGATACGGTTCAGCTCCGCCACCATTTCCGCCTTGCGAGTAGGACACTTTCGCTTCAGCCCTTGAAAAACCCGCTGAAAATCACTCGTTGTAAATCCATTAATCCGCTCAATAAATTTCATTTTTCTCCACCAAAATATCCACCTCCGCCATGATCGCATCAACGCTCATCAGCGAAGCTAACTTCATCAGCAACTGCTTCTTATCAAACATACCCTTCACGTAATAGGGAATATGCGTACGAAACTGAATGCAGGCCGCTTCTTCCGGCGTATAGCGTTTTACACGCACAGAACTGGCCTTCTGTTTGAATTCGTTTAGCTCGACCAACCGACGCAGATGCTCCGCCATCAGATCGCGCCATTCCTTCAATTCTGTTTCACCACGAAGACGCGAAGGTACGGAGTTTTCCTGATCCAAATTCTCTGTGTCTCCGTGTCTCTGTGGTAAACAAATCTCCCTAAAAATCCACGGATTCCCGATCGCCCCGCGACCGATCATTACGCCGTCAACCCCCGAAACCTGAACCATTCGCTGCGCGTCCGCTGCGGATAGTACGCCGCCGTTACCAATGACCGGGATCGACAACGCCGCTTTCATTTCGCCCAGTTTTTCCCAGTCGGGATCGCCGCCGTGAAAATCCTTCGCCAAGCGTGCGTGCACGGCAATCAGGTCCGCGCCGCTCTGCTCCACCACGCGCGCAATCTCTAGATGATCCGCCGTGTCTCGATTAAACCCAATACGCGTTTTGACCGAAACCGGGAGCGAAACCGCCGACCTTACCGCCTCAATAATACGCCCCATCAGCGGCAAATTCTTCAACAGCGCCGCGCCCGCGCCGCGCGAAACCACCTTCTTCACCGGGCAGCCGCAGTTCAGATCAATCCAATCAAAGCGACCATCCTGCTCAATCATCCTCGCCGCCTCGGCCATCCGCTGCGGGTCCGCCCCAAAAATATGCGCGGCAATCGGATGTTCGCTCCACGGCAGATCCAGCACCTCGCTGAACGTTTTTCCGCCGTCACGGCCCAGCCCCTCCGAGCTGGCCAACTCGGTATACACCGCGCCGGCGCCGTGCTCCAGACAGAGCGTACGCATCGCGGCATCTGTATAGCCCGCCATCGGCGCAAGCAGCACCGGAAAATCAATTTTCACCGATCCGAATTTGAGAGGTAATAAATGCATATCGTTTCACAAAGCTGGTCGTCCCGCCGACAGGCGGTTTTTTGAAGCTTCAAGTTTAAACCGACTGATGGCCGAACTGCAAAATAATCCTCCTGAGCATTTTCGCGCCGTACCATTTGAGGGCAACATACGAGAGAGCGGATAGGCCTCCTATTTGGAGAAAAGCCAATCCCGCTAAAAAGAAACGGAGAGTTCTTTATCAGAACTCTCCGCATACTTCAAGAATGGTGCACCGGAATGGACTCGAACCATCATGCCATTGCTGGCACAAGAACCTGAATCTTGCGTGTCTACCAATTTCACCACCGGTGCAATGAAGGGCGTAATGTATATATCCACCCTAGGAGAGTCAACGGCCTAATTCCAAAAAAACATGTTGGACAAATGCCCGAAAAATCAGCTGAAAAATGCATTTCCCAGCGCCTGCACCGCGCGCTTTCGGTCCGATTCTTTCACGGCAAACATCATACTGATTTCGGAGGCCCCTTGATTAATCATTTCAATATTCACACCGGCAGCACTCAATGCGCCGGTGGCGCGGCCTGCCATGCCGACGGCATAGTACATCCCCTCACCCACGACCATCAGCAGGGAAAGACCGTGCTCGACCGTCACGTTATCCGGATTCAGTTCGCGAGTAATTCGATCCACCACAATAGCTTCCTTTTTGGCCCCCAGTTCTGAGGACTTAAGGATCACTGACATATTATCAATCCCTGACGGCGTATGCTCATAGGAAATATCCTCCTCCTCGAGAATCTGGAGCAGGCGACGCCCAAAACCGATTTCACGGTTCATCATATATTTGTCAATGTAGATAGAGCAGAAGCCATCCGCGCTCGAAATCCCGGTCACTTCGGCTTCGCTATACTCCCGATTCGGAACGATCAGGGTGCCCGGCAGCTCCGGTCGATTCGTGTTTTTGATGCAGATCGGAATTTCGGCTTTCACCGCCGGAATAATGGCCTCGTCGTGAAAGACCCCGAAGCCCGCGTAAGAAAGCTCGCGCATTTCGCGGTAGGTCATCACTTCAATTGCGGGCGCACCGGGCATAATGCGCGGGTCCATGGCGTAAACCGAATCGACATCGGTAAAGTTTTCATAGACATCGGCCTTAACCGCTGCCGCCAGAATGGCCCCGGTGATGTCCGATCCGCCGCGGGGGAACGTAGCGACCTCGCCCGCCTTTGTGCAGCCGAAGAAGCCGGGAAAGATTACCATGCGCGACTCCTCTTTAAGTGCGGCCAAGCGCTCGTACGATTCCGGGAGCACTTCGGCATTTCCAAACTCATCGCTCAGCAGCATTCCTGCTTCGCAGGGGTTCACATAGACCGCCGGATATCCCTTCTTCGTAAAGGCTTCTGCAATAATTTTAGCGCTGTTATCCTCTCCGGAAGCCTTCATCAAATCCATAAACTGAAGAAAATTCTCTCCGCACGCATCAATGCGGGAACGCAGGTCGGCTTCAATCTGACTCACCACGGCTTCGGGCAAGTCCAAATCGCGCTGAATCTCTGCATACCGGTTTACAACCGCCATCAGCGGCGCTTCATAGTCCCGTCCTTCGATTACCGTGTTGGCCAACGCTATTAGGAGATCGGTCACCTTCGTATCACTGCCGGAGCGTTTTCCCGGAGCTGAAACCACCACGATACGGCGATCGACATCCGATACAACAATATCAACGATCTTGGAAATCTGCCCTGCATCTGCGACGGACGTACCGCCGAATTTTACAACTTTCATCTCTAATTACCTCACTGATAACTGCGAAACAAACTGCACATTAACCGCCCAAGAAAAAAGCGACTTCCCGACCCGGACGGCTTCTATTCAAAATCTTCCAAACGCATACGAACGGGTACATGGCGGGAAACAAGCAGAGCTGCAATCTCATCCATTGCCGCCGAAAACTCCGACTCCTTTGCCTCCTGCGTCAGAATAACAACCGGAGCATATCCCGCCTCGTGCCGTTCTTTCTGAACCACCGACGCAATACTGATATTATGCTTCCCAAAGATGGTCATTACCTGCGCCATCGCTCCGGGTTTATCTTCCAGCGAGAGGCGGACATAGCACCGTTTTTCAATATTATCCGCCGAACAGTAGGTCAGCGAATCGCGCTGAAGCATCATCGTAACGCATACCGGCACGCCGACATCATTCAGCTTATCCGCCGCGGCTTCCATGATATCGCCGATTACCGCGCTGCCCGTCGGAAGGCGTCCGGCTCCGCGACCGTAATACATCGTCTCGCCCACGATATCGCCCTTTACAAAGACCGCATTAAACGAATCGGAAACCGAGGCAATCATATGCTCCTTCGGAACCAGCGTCGGCTCCACCGAAAGCTCCACTTCACCGGCATTGTCTTTAATGATCGCCAACAGCTTTATGCGGTAGCCCAGCTCCTCCGCATTGGCAATTTCTGAAGCCGACATCCCGCGGATGCCCTTTGTCGAGCAGGCACTCATGGGCACGGGTGCACCGTACGCCATAGAGGCCAAAATGACGGCCTTGTGCGCGGTATCGATCCCGTCAATGTCCAGATCCGGCGGTGTCTCGGCATAGCCCAACATCTGCGCATCGGCCAAAATCTCAGCAAAGGGAAGGCCCTCGCGTTCCATACGCGTCAGAATATAGTTACAGGTACCGTTCAGAATCCCGAAAATGCTTTCAATGCGGTTAGCGACCAAACCGGCACGCTGGGAACGAAGAATCGGAATCCCGCCCCCCACGGAGGCTTCATAATAAATACCGGTGTTGTTTTCCTGTGCGGTCCGATAAATCTCTTTACCGTGATCCGCCAGCAGCGCCTTATTCGCCGTAATCACCCGTTTCCCTTGTCTCAACGCTTCAAGCGTAAAGGTACGCGCAAGGGTTGTTCCGCCGATCAGTTCAACAATCAGATCGATCTCAGGATCATGGATAACGGCCCACGCATCCGTGGTTAAAACGCCGTCAGGAATCACCAATCCCCGATCCGTATGGATATCGAGATCTGCAATTTTTGCCACCATCGGAACAATGCCGGTTCGTTCCGCCATCAGCGCCCCGTTTCTCTGTATACCTTCCACCACGCCGGCACCGACCGTACCGAACCCAAGAATACCGATTTTGATCTCTCTCATATTACTTCCTGTCGAAAAAAATGAAGCGCAACCATAGAGGTTTGCCTTTCCGACTCAAGCCAAAACCAAACAGGAGATGGTGCCCAAATAATAAAAAACGCCCCGGTCATACGGCCGGAGCGGTTTCATCAAACAAAACTCAAAAACGGAAGCCTACTCACCACTCTTCATAGGTGTCGGGTGCACACGAACGCATTTATGATCAATCCAAGCGTTCACGGGCAATTGTTCCAATTGATCCAAATATTTATACAGCCACTCGCTCGTCGCATTATACGCAACAACATCTCCATTTTCATCACGAACCAAAACGAGCATATCACTATACTCCTCACCGCGTTTCCCATCACCTCCAGATATCGACAATTCATATTCTAATATAATATTTATATCATCACTTACGTACTCATGCCTGAATTTATTTTCTTCATTAAGCCTGAACGCACCGCTCTTGAAGTGCGCAATGATGTGTTTCTTTTTGGGGTCATACCGTTGCTTGGTTAGGGCATAAACCTCCATAAACAGATCATGATTATAGAGTTGCTTTCCCTCTTGAATCACTTCAGCTCCAAAGGTGGCTGTCGTAACATAAATCGGCTGGTTGTCATGAGATCCCCCGTTATCGTCGAACCACGGATCTGCAATATACATCGTTTTTTTAAATGAATTTCGATACTCGATCTTCAGCTTCGGCGGATTCTTGTACTCCACATAGGTCTTATCCTTATCCGACAATTGCTTTAATGGAACCGTAATGATTTGACCATTCGCCGCACGAATCCTTACCGAATCGCCGGATCCGGATACACTCGTATATTCCCCTTCAAACGTTTCTCCGCTTACAGACGTCCACGTATAAATCTCTTTTTCTGGTTTAGATTTACTCTGGGCCATACTCGGAACATTTCCTCCGACCGCCACAGACATCAAAAAAACAACTATAAATAGGTTCTTTTTCATCATTTATTCCTTAAAGCAGTTTACAATGCACAAGGCTGACATTGGGACAGCACTATTCCACAATAAAAAAGTTGGTTATACTTGTAACGTTAAAATCATCCTCAATCATATTAAGAATGATGCTGTCTTGAGCATCCCACGAAAGCGGGGCCGTAGCAAACAGAGGCCATATCGGCATTCCCCGGTCATTTTTCTCGTAATATTCGCCCTGAATCTCCACCATCAGAACCGCATAAAATTCGCCTCCCGGTCCTTCTCCGGCGACGGCGTCAAAATCATATTTTTTCCCCGGTTCCAGCGTAATCCAATCGCTGCCCATCAACGTATTCTTCGTGTCGCAAATCCAATACCTCCCATCATTGGCTCGCTGAGTTGTACTGCTCCCGGGGGCACCGCCCTGAAAATTCTCACAGATTTTATAGGCGGACATAGCAGTCCACGGCAAGTTGGCCGCCAGCACCACCTCCTTATTAATCGCCACCGTCAACACGTCATCGCTCGCGCCCCAAAGACGGAACGTAACCCCGTCCTTATGCGTAATTTTTCCGCGATAATGCGCTGCCCAGCGGCTGGAGTTTGCCAGATAATCAGACTCGCCGAAAGAGAGCGGGCCCGCAATGGACCGAACCTTGGGAATGGCGACACATTGAGCATACAACTTTCCTGAAGAACGGTAATATTTCTTCAAAATGTTGGTATCAAAACCATCTTCCACAAATTCACGAATAATATTAAAATATTCCATTTCAGATATCAGGCGTTTGGCCCCACTGCGGGCTCGTCCTAAACTATAGAAGGTAACCTCCAAATCTTTTCCGGTCGTTACTTTATCGCCAAACAGGTAGGTTCCTCCAGGACCGGGCAATCCAAACGAACTACTGCCCATTCCGCCCATTCCGCCCATCAGACCTTCCCCGGTTCCTGTCAGGTCAGGAATGGAAATTTCCGGCATTTTGGCCATTTTCACCTTAGCCACAATGCGCGATGCCGGCGCGGGCGCGGAACTTCTCTTGACCTTCACAATCGGTTTTTTAAGACTCATCTTCGGTCGTTCCGGCGGCGGCGGCGCCACAAATGCAGGCTCCGGTCGCGTCATCACCGTAAATACCACACAAAATCCGGCTATAACAAAAGCAGCTGCGTGGAAAATCACACTAATGATAAATCCGCTGGGTGCACCCTTGCTTACCTTACCCGTTGTTCTTCCATATCTCTTTTTTTTCATACCTCAAGCCCCGTTTAGATTTGGAACTCCGGCGCATACCCTGCGCCATTTTTACTGTAGATACGTCTCCCAAAATCTCCGCATTTGGAAAAAATGAAAAAATATCCTCCGAAAAACAGGTCAGCTTGAAAACTCTAGGACCTCAGGCGCAATATTCGAAATCAGATCACGACAGAGCATTTTCACATGTTCCGCCGAATCCGAAAACAACGCCTCCTGTGCCAGTTTTGCCGCGCTCGAGTAGTGCAGCTTACGAATCACATCCTTAATAACGGGAGCCTGCGATGGGGTGACACTCAGCTCATCGACCCCTAATCCAACCAGCAAAGGCACCAGCTCCGGCGAGGCGGCCATCTGACCGCACACACACGTCCAAAGCCCATACTTATGGCTGACCTTCACGACATGATCAATCAATCGCACAATCGCAACGTGCGTCGGCTGATAGAGATGCGCAACATTCTCATTCCCTCGATCCACCGCCATGGTGTATTGAATCAGGTCATTCGTCCCGAGACTGAAGAAACTGACATGCGGCGCGATCAGATCCGCAATGAGTGCCGCAGAAGGCACTTCAATCATGGTGCCGATCTCCAGTTCCCGATTAAACGGGATCGCCTTAGACGCCAACTCCTCCATACATTCGTGCAGAAGCTCATTGGCCTGAACAACCTCTTTCAGGCAGCAGATCATCGGATACATAATGCGGACATTTTCATGAACGCTGGCACGAAGAATAGCCCGCAACTGTGTTTTAAACAGTTCAGGATGCGAAAGACAAAAACGGATCGCTCGCTCTCCGAGGAACGGATTAAGTTCATTAAAATATTCAATGGAACTGGGCAGTTTATCGGCGCCGACATCCAGCGTACGAATAACGACTGGGGCGGGATACTGACTCTTGGCCGCACTAATGTAAGCCTCCGCCTGCTCTTCCTCGGACGGTAGCGTATCACGCCCTAAAAACAAAAATTCCGTGCGATACAGCCCAATTCCTTTTGCACCACGGGCATCAACGGCATCGAGCTCATCGAGCAGTTCAATATTAGCCGTAATCGGAACCAGGTAACCGTCCAGCGTTTCCGGGGGCTTATCGCGCAGCGCATCCAGTTCGAGCAGAATCTGTTCCTGCTCCAGTGCGCGCTGCTGGTATTCCTTCAACCGTTTTTCAGTTGGATTGACATAAACAAGGCCCTTAGCCCCATCAACCAGAACAACATCCCCGTTTTCGACCGTCGCGGTCACATTATGCAACCCCACGACAGCAGGCACCTGCAGGGCCCTGGCCATAATCGCTGTGTGCGATGTTGAACTGCCCAAATCGGTCACGAACGCCTTAACCATCGACTTATTCATGGTGGCCGTATCCGAGGGAGGGAGATCATGCACCACCACAACGCACGGTTCCGTAATACTGTTGATCCGGTCCAGTCGTTCCCCGGCAAGGTTGCCCAATATTCGTTTGGTAACATCGCGAATATCCGCTGCCCGCTCCGACAGATAGGAATCCTCCACCTTGGAAAGCATGTCGGAATAGCGGTTTGAAACGGCCGACAGCACCGGCTCCACATTGATCCTATCCTTCTTCAGCGTCCGGATTACGTCTTCAATAAAGGTTCGATCATCAACGACCAGAAGATGCGCATTAAAAATACTCGCATGCTCATCGCCCAACATCTCGGAAACCTGCTTCTGGATATGTTTAATCTGTGCATGCGTTGCCATCAACGCCTCTTCAAAACGGGCAATCTCTCTCGGAATTTCATCGGCAGAAATCGACCGCGTCACAATCCGATCGCTGTCGGAAACAACCAACCGAGCCTCGCATACAGCAATACCGGAAGAGACTCCGATCCCCTGTAGACAGATTTCATTTTTTGAGCGTCTGGACATACGAACTAATCCTCATAAAAATTATTGACGAACAGCTCTTCAATCTCGGCCATCGCATCCCAAGCGTCACTCCCTCTAGCGTACACCGTCATAATGCTGCCGGGAAATCCTTCAATCGTCATCAACCCCATGATGCTCTTGCAGGAGACCTTGTTGCCGTCTTTCTCAATAAAAATCTCGGATTGGTACTTCCCGGCGGCCTTAACCAGCAAGGCAGCTGGGCGGGCATGAATGCCGTTTTTATTACCTACCTTAAACTTCTTAACTATGCTGTTTTCACCCATGGGGCTCTCGTCCCCCTTTCGTCAACCACTTTATAATTCGTTCATCCAGTTCCTTTGCCGCATCATGTCCAAGCTCTTTGAGCTTCTGATTCAATGCGGCCACTTCAACAATGTTTGCCATATCTCGGCCCGATTGTACAGGCAACTTCATACACGGAACAGAGCACCCCATAAACTCAACGAAATCGGGAGACACTCCGGTGCGGTCCTCATTCCCACTTGGCGGTGTCAGATCAATGACCAAATCCAGCTCCGCATGGCGGCGAATGGAGGATACGCCAAACAAGCTCGGAACATGAATAATGCCCAGTCCTCGGATTTCCATGTGATACCGCGTAATTTCGCTGGCCCAGCAGAGCACCCGACCTCGACTCGTTCGGCGAATTTCGGTCACATCATCCGAGACCAGACTGTAGCCGCGCTCAATCAACGAAAGCGCCGTTTCACTCTTCCCGATCCCCGGCGCTCCGCGCAGCAGCACACCGATGCCCATAATTTCCATCATGGTGCCCTGAATACGTTCCTGAGGGGCCGTCAGCTTTTCAAGCAGCACCGTGCATTCGTTCACAAAATTCATGGTCACCATCGAACTGCGGAGTACAGGAACCTTATACTCCTCGGCCAGTTCTAGGAATTCTTTCGGAGCCTTCCGGTTGCGGGTTATCACAATCCCGGGAATCTGCTGTTCAAACAACGCACGGAGTCGTTCGACCGTCTCCCCCTCCGGAAGGCTCTTCAGGTAGGTGAATTCGGCTAGGCCAAAGATCTGTAGCCGCTGATTGGCAAAGTATTGAAAAAACCCGGTCAGCGCAAGCCCTGGTCGATTCATCGCGGTTTCCACAAGCTTGCGATCGAGGTATTCTTCACCCGCCAATACAGAAAGGGAGAGCTTTTCCGCCCCTTCGTTCATCAACGTTTTAACCGTTATTGTCGCCACGATTCACCTCCTGAAAACCCTGCATTCAAATAATCAATGATGCTCCTGAACCTTATCGCGGAGTTTGCGCATCTGACGCTCCACATGCTCGACCGCCCGGTCAATCGCGTCATACAGATTCTCTGATTTTTCCTCCGCAGTCACGCGAATATGATCAGATCCTTGTATGACAATTTCCGCCACTTTTTGGATTTTTTCCTCATCCAGAATAACATGAATGGATTCTATTCGGGGGAACACGCTCAAACAGCGCTCTATCTTTTCATTTACATGAGCTTTAACATTGTCGGTCACATTGACATGCCGTCCCGTAATACTTACTTGCATGGTTGCTCCTTTCGTTACTGCTACATACTGAATCGCGGCCCCAGATAGAGCTCACGACTCACCTCATCGTTTACCAAAAACTCGCTGTTCCCTTCGCGCAGAACCTGCCCGTCACAGAGCAGATAGGCCCGATCCACGACCTCCAGCGTATCGCGGACGCTGTGATCGGTAATCAATACCCCAAGCCCCTTTTCGCGCAGGCTGCGAACAATATCCTGAACATCGTTCACCGCCAGCGGATCCACCCCCGCAAACGGTTCATCCAGCAGAATGATCGACGGATTCGTTGCCAGAGCGCGGGTAATTTCCAATCGACGACGTTCTCCGCCGCTCAACGTATACGCCCGCTGCTTTGCCAAGCGATCAATTTTCAGTTCGTTAAGCAGATCAGCCAACCGGCGCTTCCGCTCCTTCCCTGAAATCGGCATGGTCTCCAGAATCGCCATCACATTCTGCTCCACCGTCAGCTTTCGAAAAATCGACGGTTCCTGCGAAAGGTATCCCATCCCCATTCGGGCTCGCTTATACATGGGAACATTCGTTACATCGCTTCCGTTAAAAAAAACCCTTCCTTCGGTCGGGCGTACCAGCCCGACAATCATATAAAACGTGGTGGTTTTGCCGGCGCCGTTCGGTCCGAGCAGCCCCACAATTTCCCCCGCCTTTACATTCACATCGACCTCTCGGACCACTTTCCGGCCCTTATAGGCCTTGACCAGTTTTTCGGTCCGAATCAGGCAGTCTTTTTCTTTATCCATCTCAGTCATTCAGGTCTTTCATGAATTTTGCTTTGGTCTCCTCATCCAAATAGAACACCGCGTGTGCGTTGGGTTCGCAGATCATTTGCTGCGTTTCGGGCCAGAACAGGATCTGATCGCCCGCCATGATATTCGCCTCCTGTTTAACCATAGGATTCCCTGTCAATGTAAACTTTCCCTCTTCCGCAGTATAAACGGCCAGCTCCGCCAAAGCCTTCCTGTCTTCTAACTGAATTATTACCGCACCCCGTGCTTCAATCCAATCTATTTTGTTATCCCCTTTCAGGTACAGCGTCACCTCATCGCAGTTCATGGCCCCCTGCACATCGCGCACCCGCACATTACCGATCAGGTTCGCCCGATGCTGCTCTTCGTCATAAATAATTCGGCCTGCACGAATTTCCGTGTCAAATTTTTGCCCGGCATCACCTTCCGCACTCGGCGCAGTCTCTCCGGAAACCACCAGCAACGCGTTCGGCTCGCAAATCACCTTTCGGTTAGTCCCGCTCCAGAAGCGGATACGTTCGCCCGAAAGACTGTTTGTTCCATCGGAAACCGACGCCATGCCTTCCAGCAGAATTAATCCCTCAGCATACTCATACGTCGCCTTTTCGCCGGAAGCGGTGCGCCCCTGGGAGTCGAGCGCAACGTTGCCCAAAGCCTCCACGGAATCCACTCGGTTGCTTGCGCTCAGATAAACCGTAATCTGATCGCAGGTCATACTGCCCTGCGCATCCCGCACCCGCACATCGCCCACTACATCTGCACGTTGCTCCAGCTCGTCATACGTAATTCGATTTGCGCGGATTTCCGTATCAAACTCCGTCCCACTAAAGCCTTCAATCTCTTCGCCCGACTCGCCTTTAAGCACCAGCAGCGCGTCGGGTTCGCAAACCATACGGCGGATCTCCCCGTTCCAGAGCCGGATCTGCTGCCCCGAAAGGCTGTTGGTTCCATCAGAGACCACGGCGCGGCCCTCCAGCAGAATGGTTCCTGCGGTATAATCATAAAGCGCTTCCGCACACTCCGCTGAACGTCCTTGAGACCGCATTGAAACGTTGCCCTGAGCGGAAACGGTTTCAATCTGATTCGAGACATTAAAACGCCCCAGCAGATGCTCTGCGCACAGCAGCCCCTGATCGTCCAAAACCTCGACGGCGGTCTTCATTTCCGCATAGCCCTGATCCTGATCAAAGGTCAACGACTGCCCGCTCAGAATCGTCTGTCCGGGCTTGCGCTCCGCCGCTTTCGCCTGCGCCAGTTTTTGGGCATACAGGTCAAATTGCGCATCTTGCGCCACTCGACTCGAATCCCGAGGTTTCTGCTTCGGCGTAGTTTCCGACGGAGTCGATTCAGCGGAAGAGCTTGTCGGGACCTCGCTCTTCGGAGCCTCCGGCTCTTCTTTTGAACAGCCGACCACAAAAAGCGCGCAGCAGCTTAAAAACAATAGGATTCGACACAACAACATCACAGTTTAAGCTCCGTTGATTCACGCGCCGACTCGTCCACAATCACCTTGGCCTCCTTGAGAATCTCAAACCGGTTTTGATCCGACCGGAAACGGAATCCTTTTCCGACAATCGTCAGACCGTCCAGTTCCACCAAAACCTCTCCGAGCGACTCCGCCACAAGAATCGATTCTTTATTGATCTTCACCTCGTGGACAAGACACTGCGGGGCGAAGATGGAGGCGTCGAGCTTGCGCTCCTTGTAGACATCAATGCGCAGTTCGGAAATATCGACGACGTTATTCTCCAACACCTTCGCGGTCCAGCCATAGAGCATCGCCTTCAGATTACCCTCTTCATCGTAATAAGGAACACGAATTCCCTCGGCCTCCAGTTGTCCGGCCATAAGATCAGACAACGAAGGCGTTGTAGCCGTCTGTGCACCAGCAACCATGCAGATAAAGAAGACAGCAACGAAATGGCGGAAGAATCTATTCATAACCCGTATAGATGTAGCAGAAGGCCGCAAAGAGCGCAAAGCAATCCGGCCTCGCATCTTCACGGCCTTTCTGAACTCATTAACGGGCGAAGCCCTGCTCCGCCCGGATTATTTTTAGCCCACTACAACCAGACTCTTCGTGTAGTCGGCCGGAGGAATATAGCCCAGCAGCGTAATGCAGGTCGCCGCCAGATTCGCGATGCCCGGATCTTTTACATCGGACTTACGCGCTTTAGAAACTCCGGACGGATCATAAACGAAGACCGGAACCGGATTGAGCGAGTGCGCCGTCTTCGGTTTACACTTTCCGTTGCTGTCGAGCTTCAGTTCGCCGGTCTTTTTATCCAGCTCGCACATATCGTCCGAGTTGCCGTGGTCGGCGGAGCAGACCATAATGCCATTCACCTTCTTCAGCGCTTCCATTATTTTACCCACGCCTTCGTCGACCGCTTCCACCGCCAGCTTGACCGCTTCAACGACTCCGGTATGCCCGACCATATCGCCGTTCGGATAGTTCAGGCGGATAAATTTATACTCCCCGCTCTCAATGGCTTTCACTACCGCTTCCGTAATCTCATCGGCCTTCATGCGCGGCGCATTCTCAAACGGACACACATCCGACGGGATCTCTTTCCAGGTTTCCGTTGCAAATTTTCCGGAGTTGTTCCCGTTAAAGAAGTAGGTTACGTGACCATACTTCTGCGTCTCGGAAATCGCCAACTGCTTCACGCCTGCGGCGGAAAGATATTCGCTCATGGTGCGGTCAATCGCCGGAGGGGTAACGAGATAACGCTTCGGGACACTGAGGTCGCCGTCATACTCCATCATCCCCGCATAGAGCACATTCGGCTTCGGGCCGCGGTTAAACTCCGTCAGCTCATCGGCTTCAAACGCCTTCGTGATTTCCAACGAACGGTCGCCGCGGAAATTAAAGAAAACCACGCTGTCGCCGTCCACAATCGGACCGACTGCTGCGCCGTCGCGCACAATCGTAAACGCCGGCAGATCCTGGTCCAGAATACCGGGCTTCTCCGCACGGAAGGTTTCCACGGCTTCTTTCATCGAACCAAACGCACGCGCCTCGCCCTTTACATGAGCCGCCCATCCGCGCTCAACCATGCTCCAGTCCGCGTTATAACGGTCCATCGTGATATTCATACGACCGCCCCCGGAAGCCACGCAGTAATCGACGGTTCCGTCGGCATTCATCTCCGCTAAAAACGCATCAAACCGCTCAACATATTCCAGCGCAGAAGTCGGCGGCACATCGCGTCCATCAATCAGCGCGTGGATGCGCACCTTTACAACGCCCTCTTCCTTCGCCTGCTTCAGCATCGCTTCCAGATGATTAATATTGGAGTGAACATTTCCATCGGACAACAACCCGATAAAGTGGAGCGTGCTCTCTTTCTTCTTCACGTTGGCAATCAGCTCCTTCCACGCCTGACCTTCAAACAGGGCACCGGTTCTAATCGCATTGCTCACCAGTGCCGCGCCCTGATCAAATACACGCCCGCAGCCGATGGCATTATGGCCCACTTCAGAATTGCCCATATCGGAATCATCCGGCAGCCCCACCGCCTTACCGTGCGCCTTAACTTCCGCATAAATCGCCGCATTTTCCTTCAGCCAATCCAGATTCGGCGTATGTGCAATCTTTACATAATCGCTCGCCGGATTTTTACCAATGCCGACGCCGTCCATAATCACCAAAACAACCGGCCCCTCCGGACCGCCGAAAGCTTTGTTCTTCTGTAGCTTATCCATTATCAAATCTCCAGTTCAGGGGTTCAATTTCACATAAAACGGCGCAAATATGCCTGCCCGCCCGCAACGGGGCAATGAAATAACGAAACGAGCCTGCCTCCTGCCGGAAGCGGAATTGGATAAGAATTGAGCACAGGAGAAAGGTCACGGAAGATAAATAAACACACATAGCATAGCAAGACCATAACCAATGCAAAAAAAACCAAAGAGACGCTGCATAAACGGACGAAAAACAGGCGCATTCTCCTTAACAACTTGTCCAAAAAATTCCCGCCCCCTCTTGGCATATCTTGCTGTCATTCTTGGATTTACAACATGGACAACTCCAATTGCAATAATTACTACATCAAGTATAATACCGACCATCTGCCCAATATGCATATTTCACTCTCCTATGTTTTTTAAATCAAATGACGGTTATTAATTTAACATAAGACTAAACGTACGCACAGCACAAACCATGATATATTCCATGTGCAGAATACGAAAAGAGCGCTCCCGAAACAGCTTTGTGACCCTCCGGGGTTTTTAAAATAGGCAAGCCGGACGGTAGAGCGTCCATATGCGGAAGACGACATCGAATTGCCTCAACGATTGTCAAACTCTTGTTTCTTCCCATCCTCAGTATTTCCTATTTCCCGACCGCTCACGAGTCGGTCAATTTCTTCTTTCCACTGCTCAAAACCATCATCGCTCTGATAATCATGAAACACGCGCACAAACCCGTCATGGGTTTCCCCGAGAAACTGATTTCGACCGGCGGCATAAATATAATCGAGCGTCTGTTCCACCTGTCGTACGGCCTGCTTGAGTTCACTGCGGCACCCATTCTGATCATACGCCGCCGACTTAACCTTCCATATATATGTGGCATCCGTTCCGTCAAAAGTCTCCCAGATAAAAAAGCTGCCGGATGAACCGGGCACAAAAAAGAGAAATGAAAAGGGATCGCGGATCAGGCGCAGACGCACCCTCCCGCCGTCGTGAAGCCCTGCAAGATATTCAATGTGCTCCGCGTGGCGAGTATTTTTGGCGCGGACAATATCGGAAATAAAATCCGCATCCGACTCCGCAAAGCCCGCCTCCGACAGCTTTCCGAAGAACCGTTCGGCCGTGGCAATCCGACGGCCGTTACGACTTTTTAATTCGCCCTTAACATAGTTAAAGCGAACCTGCCCCAGCAATTCCGAAGAAATCTTGTCAAGCGCCGGCGCTTCAACCTTTTCAATCGACACCTCCTCTCCGCACACGCGGAGCGTTGCACGAACCTCCGGGGTTTGATCAAGACACCGCGAAAGATAGGGACGCAAGACATTCAGCTTGGGACTGAAAAAACAGTTCTCTATTCGAAAACAAAGCCGAACATATTTCCGCGCTGCGGGCAGGCGCCCCCTCCAATCAACTTCCGCATATCCATCATGGAACCGGATCTGCGCCAGCGGCGCGGAAAATGTGATCGTTTCAACCTGCTCGCGCGGCAGCTCAACAGAGGGAAAAACCCGCGGAGTTGGACGCGGCAGAGGTCGGGGTTTCTCAGGCGGTTTGGGCGGAGACCTCTTCACCTTGATCTGTGCCAGCTTCGAAAGTTTGGGATTGTCATAAAAAATCGACAGTTTCCGAACGGAGGAAAAATCTCCATGAAGTGGACGGAATGCCGGGGATTTCGGACAAAAATCGCACACCTCGCAATCGAGAACACCGTCCTTAAAACGATGCATCCAAAGGGTAATCCATGGATACTGCTCCGCATTAAACGTTTCAACCTCAGCGCTGGAATCATCCGGATGATTCACAAAAATCCGATCTACCGGCAAAGCAACTCCCTCGCCGAAAATCAGCTCCCGCGTCCCCACCTTTACTGTGATCTCCCGTCCCATCGCATTCCACTCCAAGCACACCATGCAGGATAACTACCTCAAATCGTTTATCCTAAACGCTGCTTCTGTGCAAAAAGAAAACCCGGAGTTCCTTGCGGAGGCTCCGGGGTTTTCAATGTAGAGCATGCGTCCCGCTTGCTCAGCAACCGGGACGATTGCATTACTTTACGGCAGCGAGACGCGAATGCGGTAGAACCCTGCGGTCGTCGGCCCCTGTTGCTCGTGTGACATGCTATCCGCCCCGCCGACCCCCGAACGCGGCCCCGACAGTTTGATCCATCCTTCCGGATCGGTCAAATCGGTGCAGAACCATAGCTCATATATCCGATCCCCTGAACTGTGAAACGAAACGATGGCCGTCTGTCCATCGAACGCAACCTGAGCAAGGTGAAAACGGGAATCCATCTGCGTGGGGTTTGTGTCAGCGATGAACTCCTGTTCATTTTGGAACCCGTCTCCGTCAGGGTCCGCCGAAGGACTTTGATCCATTCCGCCCCAGGCGATGCCGGATGCCCAATCGTCGTAGGCTTCAGGCGGTGCGCCTCCGCCGGTTTCAACTATCGCGGCTTGAAAGCCCGTTTCCAATTTATAGGAAGCACTCGTGACCGTAGCCCCCACAATGGCGTATTGGCCTATTGAGCTGGAGACTTTGTACGAGGTGCTGGAAGCGGTCGCTCCCCCTGCACCCTGAGCGAAGACATCCGCAGATATCTTATAGTTTTCGCTGCTCTGACCAGCGGCGAACGCCAGCGCAACGGCAAGCATGTGAACCGCGATCGCTGATCCTGCAAGCTTAGTTCTTGTTTTCATGGTTCGTCCCTCTTCTCCCTTTATG